>JBBQPM010000085.1:0-28231 GCA_038217425.1 Gemmatales bacterium | reverse complement strand
ATGACCGAAAACATCGTGACGAAATCTGCGGTGTCCGTCACCGAGATGGCCCGAATGGTCGGCCTGAGCCGGGCGAGATTCTACCAGCTTGTGCGTCGGGAAACTTTCCCAAATGCCGATCAGGACGCAGTGACCGCCCGCCCCTGCTACTTCGAGGACAAGCAGCGGCAAATCCTTGAGGCACGTCGGCGGAACTGCGGCGTCGATGGAAAGCCCATCTTGTTCTATTCTCGGCGTCGTGACCTCGGCACTGTCAAGGCACCGCAACGACCGCCACGACCGTCGAAGCCCAAGGTCAACAACGATCTGTACGCCGACGTGATCGACATCTTGGGGAAGGTCAAGATTACCGTGACCACCGCCCAGGTCGAGGCAGCCGCGAAGGATAAGTTCCCAAACGGGACAAACGGCATCGACCATAACAATGCCGTCGAGTCGATCATTGCGCGTCTTCGCGGTCAGGATTGATCCGATAGTGCTTGACTTGTAGTGTCGGTCAAGCCGGTTGAGCGGTGACTCGCCGCCGCCATACGCCCGATAGTGTGTGGCGATACTACTCAGTATCGGTCGAGTTTGGCGCACACGCTGTCTACTTCTTGGCAACTTGATGGAGCTAACGCATGAACTTTTCCACCGATAGTGATTTCGACCCCATCCCGGTCGGCGAACAGGAAGCCGCCCTCATCGCTGGCTTCCTGGCGAACAACGATTTCAGCCCGAACACCCGGCGTGCCTTCGCCACGGACCTGGGGAAGTTCGCGACATGGTTCGCACGGGCCAACAAGGAACCGTTCAAGATCAGCCGGGTCACGACCGGCGACGTGAGCAGCTTCCGCGATCACCTGCGCCGGGACCGGGGGCAGGCCGTCAGCACCGTCAACCGTCGTCTCGTCACGATCCGCTGCTTCTTGAACTGGCTGGTGGAGGAGGGCCACCTGACTGCAAATCCGGCCCGCAAAGTGAAGGAGTTGAAGCGGCAGCAGCTTGCTCCCAAGGGACTCGACTGCGCCCAGGTGCGGAAGCTCTTGCGAGAGGTTGAGCTTCGCGGCGATGTCCGAATGGCGGCGATCTTCCACGTCTTCCTGTTCACCGGCTGCCGGGTCGGAGATCTTGTAAATCTCGAACTGACGGATCTGATGCTCAATGAGCGAAGCGGCACGGTCATCTTCAGGAATGGCAAAGGCAACAAGCAGAGGTCGGTCCCGCTTCCCCTGCCGGCTCGTCGGGCCTTACAGACCTATTTGGAATGCCGGCCTCCGGTGCAGAGCGATCTCGTATTCGTGGGCGAGCGTGGCGGTCTGACCGACCGAGGTATTCGCAACCTTTGCGGCAAGTATGGGGCCATCTGCGGCTTCCACGTTTTTCCGCACTTGCTTCGGCACACAATGGCCCACCGCTTCCTTGAAGAGACTAACAACGATCTGGTCGGTTTGGCGCAAATCCTTTCGCATGAAAACTTGAACACGACAGCCCGGTACACAAAAAAGACACAGGACGATCTGGCAGCGGCGGCTGAAAAGCTGAACTACTGACGGTCCCTGAAGATGAAGATGATGATGATGATGATGATGATGATGAGCGTCTGATGGCAATGACACACCTCGTCCTCTCTTTGTCATCGGATATGTCATGGCAATGACGTATGGCGGCAGCAAGTGCCAAGCCCGGCACCATTTCTTCAGGGCAGAATTGTTGACGAAGGCTTCGTAGACTGACCGGGATCGGCACCAACTTACTGGACATCGAGACGCCGAATTGATTCCATCTTGATCTTGGGAGCCTCTCAACGATAAGGTAGAAACCCCGTCTCGCGTTCATAGGCGAGCTTCTCGGCGACAATGTCCTCTTCTTTTTTCGCGGTGTCGAAGATTGCGTGGCCACATTCGCACTCCCAATCTGGCGTGCTTGTGACACCACGGGCGTCGGTGAGATCGTGTTCAGGCCGCACCATTTCACGCATAAACTTGCCGCATTCAGGACAATGCCGTTGTCTCATCGGAACTATCTCCTCGTAAGGGCGTGACGTAACTGAAAAGTAGCCGCCTCAGAACCGCATCTGAAGGCTTTCGTCGTTGATCACGACCAATCTGACGAAAACGCCCGTCAAGTGCTGCCAGGAGGCTTTGCATCCCATCATCACCGGCTAGGTCGGTCGATGTGGCGGCGAGGGTACGCTCCTTAACCGGGACGACGGCTACCGGGAGAGGTGGCTGGGTGTGCAATAACAATGAAGAGCGTCCCAGAAAATCGTACTGAGTCATTCATGTCTTTCTCTTCGCGACTCGCTTGTCGAGACTAAACCACTGTTTGAACAGGCCCGGTTCCTTTTGATAAAAGGGATCGAATCCCCATGCTGCCATGTACGACCATGCCTGCATCTCGCACGCAGGGCATTTTCGTCTACCCTCCATCAGCATGCAATCGTGCTGCCTGTCCCACTTATTTACATAAGAGATGGCATGACCGAGTTCATGAGCGATGACGTGTCGGATTTCGGCGGGATTCGGCTTGATGATGCGAAGCCATGTCACTGAAAAAAGTAGCTCCCAGCCCCTCTTGCATGCGGCTGTGAAGTAGTTTGGCAGGCAGAACGAGTTAAACTCGATAGCCGGATACGGTTTCCCGCAAGCTTCATCCAACGGGCGAGTTCTCGACCCCCAGAAACCAGTGAGAGCATCTCGATCTCGATCAGGAAGTTGCCCCCATGTCTCCTGAAAGCAGCGGATGAATTTGCGGGTAATCACTGGTGACGTTGCAACCAGCTTGTCATCCTCTCCCACCTCTCCCCAATCCCAGAGATAAAGGCCGTCATCTGGCTCAATAAGAATTGGGGTGTGAACACCTTTGGCACGTCCTACCGTTGAGATATTCACTGTTGTCGTTCTCCTTTGAAGAAACGCGTTTCATTTGCGATTCACATTTGCCACACCCAGGTATGACTGGAGCGACCCACAATCGACCGACGATCCAAGGCCGGTGAACGTCTGCGACCGTGCCGGTCGCCGGTGGACGTTGTGTCGTTAATGGGCAACGCTCTAACGAGTAACGCGCCGGCGACCGCCCTCCGCGTCAGTAATCACCGAAGTGAAATCCCACGATTCGCGAACCACTCAGTCATCTCCTTGGGTGGGGCGAATTCCATTTGAGTTGCCGCGTATTGTTGCATGTCGCACGGAACATCAACGCGGCTGTCGTATACTTCGACCCCCTCGACTTCGATTGCCAGGTAGCTGAGTGAGTTTGGTACGATGGTGTAGCTTTTCGTCTCCACCTTACGCTGCCGGACCTTTTTGGGCATTGTCTCCGTGATGTGAAGAGCTTTGGGGTACTGAGCGTACTCGCCGAGATACCACTTCACAGATGCCACCTGATGGGAGTGCATTGCCTGTAATGCACAGTGATGCTTGACCGTGGATGGTATCTCGATCTTATATCCAGGGATCTCCTCCCAGGTAGTCTCTCCCCCCGAGCAATGGCCGATCTTGGCGGTGTATGGCGTGATTACCTTCGTCTCAGCAATAAGCCGTGCTTCGATCCGAGGACTGTTCTCGTTCATTTTTATCTCCTTGTGGGCAAGTCTTGAACCGTTTAGTTCAATTCGAGTGAGGACGTTTGGGGGTTTAACCTTCGATCAGGCGATACCGTAGACTGTTCGACCCAGGGAACTTCTCGTTCATCAGCATGAATCCGGCGATCCACTGGGCCAAGGCTTGCATGGGTGGCAGCGGTCGGTTCCTGATCTGACCGGGAATATCCAACAGCACTGCCTCCTTCCACTCGTCCGTCCAGTTTTCGAGAACGACGAAGCGCTGCTCGTCCTTGTCGTAGATCAGAAAGAGCATGACCTCTTCCTTTTGGCTCTTTTCTGAGAGCCGCTCGCCCTCTGCGTAGGCGGTGAACAACCACCTCTCGTCGTCGCCCAAACAGGTGCGATCTCTTGCTTCTCCGACACACATCGGCGCATCAAGAGGCCGGGTGAACTCCACTACGACGAACTTACTTTCCAGGGTTAAATTGATTGTGTGCATGCTTTATCCTCAGTAACGGTTGATGGCGACTGGCCACCCAGTCTGAACTTGCTCCAACTCGGCTCGGCTCGATCCCTGCGCCGTGCCGCCGTGGCGTTCGATGATAAACGTCGGCAGCGGATGCTCCCAGGCCACGGACTCCATGCGGCCCAGGAGTTTGTGTCTTCCATGCCGCCTTCGTCGCCACCGGCGAACGCATTCCATGCGGCGGCGAGGAGACGTTCAATTCTCGTTGGATAGGCAGGCGGTACTTCACCGCTACTTGGCGCTCGGTGATCTCCAGGGCGGACCTGACCCTGTTCTGTGCTGCCTATCCGAAGCCGTGGGATTGCCGACTCTCCAGTAGACATAACTGAACGCGATTCCGTTGTTCTCGTCGTTCGGAATGAACCCGTGTCTCTCCAACAGATTCCCGTTTTCAATGAAGCGCCACGTTTCCTCTTCCGTCAGGGCGTCTCTCCGTGAGGCGAGTTCCCGCGACTGCTCCAGAAGATCCGAGGCGACCGCTTGCTTGTCGGCTTCTCCCTGCCACCCCCTGTCGCAGATCTCACTCAAACGTCTAAATCGATCCCCAATGCCTTCGCCTTTTTAAGCTGCTCCTGAATGGCGTGCCTTAAAGAGCCGGGGCTATCAACCAAACATCGCAGCTTGTAGGCCATCTTGAGGCTATCACCTTCGCCAAGTGCGAATTCGTTGCGGACCCATTCCCCGGCATCCCAA
This sequence comes from Gemmatales bacterium, assembly GCA_038217425.1. GTDB lineage: Bacteria > Planctomycetota > Planctomycetia > Gemmatales > Gemmataceae > JAIEPT01. The sequence goes on along the minus strand of JBBQPM010000085.1, from coordinate 23,483 downwards.
CTGATAATTCGGGCAAGTCGGGCAATATCGCGACACTCACCCCAGCCGCCGGTGGGATCGCATTTTCCCTCATCACGATCAGCGGCCATCTCGGTCAGACGGATGCCTTGCTGTGTGGCCCTGGCGTCCTGCTCGGCACTGATGACGGCCCGCCGCAATGCGTCGGCCTGGAGGTACGCGCCCGCCTTCTGCATGATGTCATTGATGTTCTTGTTCCCAAGTTCTTCTTCGCGACAAACGTACTCGCCCAGAAGTTGACGGATGCTCGCAATGGCGGTCATTATTTTTCCCCCTTAGCGGCGAGGCGACGGCTAACCTCGGGGCAGACCCTGGCCAGGACTGCACGGCGAAACTCCATGTCCGTCAATTCCGCCTCGATCCACGCCCGGAGTTGCGTGTCGGGATGGACAGCAGCCTGCTTCTCGATCTCCTGGGCGGCAAGACGCTCGCACGATGCCGCGAAGGCATCCTGCTTGGCGACGAACGTCTTGTCGCCACAGGTGATTTTGACCTTGCCCTTGCGAAATTCAAATCTCATCGTCGTTCTCCTTGTTGTCGTCGGGAAAGCTTGCCGTGTCGGTGCTGGCCATCATTTACCGTGACCTCACCACGAATCTGAGAGAGGTCCACGTCGATCACGACCACGTCACCGCTCTCCACGCGAAGCCGAAGATCCTCCAGAGCCTTCCTGACCACGGTAATGGGTGCCTTCAGCACCAGTTTGTGAAGACGGTCACGCTCCACCTCTGTCAGTAGGCCGATCAGTTGGCCAGGAGTATGCTCGAAGAAGCATTGCTCCAGCACCGTTTCCCTTGGCATTGGAAGTGGCCCGAGACTGGAAGAGCCACCACCTCTGCCATGTTCGTTCGTCAGCGTCAGCCAGTAATAAAGGCAATGGAGGCCCACAAGATAGCGGATCACCTTGCTTTCGCCGTTTGGGAAGGTCATGGTGATATGCGGGTTGCTGCCGAGGATGGGCTGCACGCGGGACAAGTCGAAGGCGAATTTTCTGTCGTCTTCCGCCTCCTCGGCAAAGGTCACGGCCTCTCGAAGATCGGTTGGCACGTCCGTGTCGTCTGGAATGTCGATAATCCGGCAGACATAAGCCGACTCGGGATCAATGCCCTGTGCCTCGCAGGCTTCGATGTGAAGGTTTTGAAAGCTCGAAGCCTGCACAAGAATTTTGTTTTGCATCGTTCTGTCTCCGTTGTTGGACTTCTTTTGGGTGCGTGGGTAATTGTCTCAATAACGTTCTTGAGGGTTTCGTCGGTGATCGCGATAGATTTGACGAATTCGCTCGTCCGACTTGGCCAGCCAGATAAAGACGACGGTTTTGCCGTTGTCACGCCGGCTCCAATCAACGGGTGCCGTCTCCGCGATAATCTGTTCTTCTTCCAATAGGTCGCACTCCAGTTCGAGGACGACACCATCCGCCGCGACACGGCGGACTGGTACTTCTTCTGGCGGATACCACGATGCTGCCAGCCCATGAATGCTGCCAGTATTTTTGGGCAGGTTGGCCATCAAGTTGGCAAGTAGTTGCTTGAGTTCGACAACTGTCAGGTACATTGCAATCTCCTTGAGGTATGAATTAGCATGTTGCTTTGACCCACACAAACACGTTAGGCAAACTTCTGTCATTTGTAAAACGGCCTGGGCGAGAATCTCAAAAAAACTACATCCGAGTCGCACATTACCCAGAGCAGGAAGTCTGCTCGCAATAACATCACCTTCGTTAATATCATTGTGGTTGTAAAGTGGCTTTCAACGTTTTTTAATGAAAAATTTTGCTATTTTTTGCGATTGCAAAATGTCATGTTGAGATGTCATCGGAATGACCTGTGGTCTGATTGTAAACTGTCATGGAAACGACGTATTGCAGGAAATGTCGATCTAGGCGATCCATGCGTTTGGCTTGCCCTGCTAGTCAAAACGCGATGACGTAAGGCGATTTGTAAAGACATACATGTCATCCTATGTATTTTGTCTAGTCATTGAACCCTTTGACATGACGTGCTGCTGTGCGACAAGAACGTCTCTTTGAATGCGCAAACGGAAACTCTGACGTTTCGAGGTCTTTTCCCCAGAACGCTTTGTTATCGTTTTTGATGGCATCCCAAACCCGCTTATGTTTGGGTCGGGGCAAAACTTGCACAAGGTTTCCAAATCTTCGTCGTATTCTTGCCCGATTCGGACATACGTTTTGTTGTGGACGCCCCGGCCAGTGTCATTAGGCAGCACAAAGACGCTGACGGTCGTATGATGTCGTGTGTTTTCTTACATTTTCAAAGAAATTTTCCTGCCCGTTGTAAAGCCTTCAGCGCTGTCGAAGTGGCAGCTTTTGCGTGCTTGTGATGCGAATTTCCTTTGATTTCCCGCCTGCCATTTTGACAGTTGTACGCGGCGTTGACATTTGTGGTTCTTTACAACTGGCCCTTGTGAGTTTTCGTGGTATCGAAGTGCATTCATTGAGGCTATAATACAGGGCGGTTAGAGGTTCGAGCGATAGCGGCAACGATAGTGAAGGCTAGGACCATTACCTCTAATACTAGAGTGAAGAAGTGTCCAACTGAGTACCTCTGAATCCGAACCGAATGACAAGCCGCCCACCGTCCAAGAGGTATGCCCGGAGTCGAGCATAGGTCGTCCAGAGTTCAACCGGGTTTGGACACTTCTTCAATACTGTATGTATATGTAATGGACTGGGGATGGACGAGGATGTGCCGCTATCGCGTGAAGCGTCGAAAGTCACACAAAGGACCAACAGGCACCCAAGACGGATGCCATATACCTGAACAAGAGGATCGAACAAGAAAAGGGAAAACCCGTACCCAAAGCCGCCAAGCGATAGGGTACGGGTTTTCGCAAAACAACAATGAAAGTATATACCGCCGTACCCAGCGGATCAATCCCGAAACTCTATCAATCACCAAACGATCCCGGTAGCACGTTCTCGCATGGGCGATCCTTCAAGAACGAAGCCGGTCACGACGCCAACTGCAAAGTCCTACGACGCCGCCACCGCAAAAACCAACAGTACGTCCAGTACAACCTGTCCGGCACAATCTACGTTTGTGCAGACCTAACGCAACCACAGGTTAGGCGTACATGGCGGAAGATCAGCAAGGCACTCTCAGCCGAAGGCGTGGTCCTCTGGTGGTTCCGCGAGATAACACGCCGAACGAATCGCGTCCACTATCACGTCATTACAACGAGCAAGCACACTGAGCAGGAAGTCAAAACCATCGTTCGCGATGCCTGCCCGTACAAGTGCCGTCTGATGTTCAAGCCTGAAACGCCGGGCAAGTGGGCCAACTACTCCCTCAAGCTCACCACGGGCAAGAACGGCCACAAGATTGTCCTGTTCGCAAAGACTTGCTCGCTTCGCGTCCACGGCGACATCGGCGACGGCGACTTCTGGCAGTACAAGCCGAAGAAGAAGACAGCCGCCGAAAAGCAACGGGAACGCGAAGAGCAGCACAAGCTTCGTGAGGCACGCAACGACGATGCCGTTTACGATCAGGCCAGTGCGCTCGCGGACGCACTCGGCCTGAGCAACACACCCAGCATCCCAGAATACGGCACCCACACCTACTACCCGCCCCAAGCGGAGCGTACCGTCGTCCTGCACGGAGTAGACCTCGGAAGCGAACTCCAGCAAGTGATTCAGACGCCTAGCAAGCCCCCCGACTACCGCTACATCAACGCCAGCCGCCGTGACATTCTTGACGCCTACGCCCGCAATCTGGTCACGGACCCCAGCCTCTACGCGACCTACGGCGGCACCGGCTCATTCCGGTTCTCGCCCTGCCCACAGCCCCCGAAACCGCCCGTTCGGAGGAAAAAGCAAGCCAAGCCCGCTTACGTCCCGTTCGACCCCGCGAACTGCGATTCGTTCACTATTTGAGGAATCAACCATGACCGTCTTTGAACGCCACCTGTCCGGCTACCTCGCCTACCGGAATGCCAAATCCCAGGCGTACTACGATCAACAAGGCTACTCGTCCCCGGCCCCCAAGCATTACGTCGAGTACAGAGAGAAATATGCCGTCGTTGTCAGCGTACAGCACGACAATCTGAACAACACCATGTCGGTTTACATCCCGCTCGACGCCGACAACCGCTGGCACACCGCCGCAGGCACCCTCCACAAGGGAGCGGGTCGGACGCCTGCCAAAACGACGTGGGGCAGCATCTTCGATTACCCCCCGTCAGAGACACTCATTCCGATCTACGAGCCTCGTAAACGCCAACGCAAGGCAAGCACGGCGACCATCGCCAAGATCATTCGAGAGGCAACCGGAATCCGCTGCACCGTATCCGGCAGCTACGTTGTTTCCGTGGTGTTGGACGACCCGACGAAAACAGAACGGGAGGCAATTCAGCACTTCATTGACAAAAACTCTGACGCATGGGACCGCAGTTGTTGGCTATTTCCGCCACTGGACGACTGCCGAGATGACGATGAGATCAGCAACAAGGAGGCTATCGCAATCCTCGACAGGTTGCAGGGTTACTAACTCACATCGCGGCATGGCAAGCCTTGCAGGCCGATGATGATCCGCACGCCGCAGGTTAATAGCTCTACGCGACACAGCACTTATGTATCCCCCACGATTGGTGCCACTGTCGTTGAGGCGACGTGGTTCCAAGCATCTCCGGGCCATCGGCTTGTAATAATAGCCCGGAGTCGCGGCGTGACGTTAATAGTGGGCGATTGCCAATGGCATGGGAGAGTTCCAAGGAGGCTGTGGGGATCGCTGTTCAAGTGAGTGGCGTCTTCTGGTTCTGTGCAGCCTGGGACGCATTCTCGGAAATGATGAAATGCGCCCAAGAAAGCGTCCAAGACACCCCTACCGCTTGCCAGTCCCCGTTTCCTCTTCACCCTTCTTGTTTCAAAACCTCGCTAACCACATGTTCCCGATAATAGCTGGAAGCTAGAGATTCTTGGTAATATCGGCCCGCAAAAATGGACGCGACCACGGAAAGGCGGCGGGTTGGTGCGAAGTTAATAGCTCGATGGCGAGCATGTTCAACACGGCCCATGTCGGTGAAGGAAGCGCAACTCAAGCTGCAATGTCGCTTCCGTCAACTCCCCGTCTTTTCACTTCACGGTGGAAGAATGACGCGAGCCGCTGAAGTACATGCGATACAGTCATCGTTCTCGTCATGACGTTCTTGAGCCACCGCAACGTCATTTGACTCGCCACAGCCTCACGGTGCCGTCCTCCGAGGCCGTGGCAATGACCTCGCCGTTTTCGCTCGCGGCGATGGACGTAATTGCCTTCGTGTGGCCGTGCAGGGTGGCCACTTCGGCATGGTTCTTCAGCGTCCAGACGCTAATCGTGCGGTCCTGGGCGACGGTGGCCGCATGACGGCTCGCCAGGATCAAGGACGACCCTAATTCGGTCTGCGGGCTTTCAAACGACCCGGTCAGCAGCAGCCCCGCTGCCTTGGCGTCCTGCATGAATACGCGGACGGCCCCGGCCTGGGTCACCAGCACGATGCCCCGATCCGGCGAAGTGGTGAAGCCCCGCACGTCGGTAAAAAGTTCGAGATTCTTGCCCGCAGGTCGCGGTTGCGCCGCCCACTGGTCGTTGACCTTGACCGCGACCCACGACCGTGTTGTCAGTTGCTTCTCGGACCCAAACCCGAAGGCCGCGACAAGGAAGCCGTCGATGGCGAACGCCAAGTGGTGGATTGTCTCGCCCGGCGTGCGTGCGATGGTCAGCGGTTGATCGCCCCCGACCTCCCAGATTTCGAGCTTGTCGGCACCGGCCCAGGCGACGAAGCGGCCATCGGGCGAGATGGCCACCGCCTTCAGGCTGCCGACCTGGGCGGGGAAAGAACGTACCTTCCAGGGCGTGTTCGGCAGAGGAACACAGTTCGCCAGCAACGGCCACGGACCCGCCAGCGGGGGCGACAGGAACCGAAGCCACGCTGCGACTCGCTCTGGATCGGTACGAGACGGCAACCCCCAGAGCGTGACAGTCCCGTTTGCCGTACCAGTGAGTATTGAATGTCCTCGTCGGCCTATGCGCACGGCAGTGACGGGACCATCGTGATCGAGAACGGTCGGCTCGCCGGCGGTCGGCCAGAGGCGGACCTTGCCGTCATCGCCGCCGCTGCATGTCAGGCTGCCGTCCGCTGAGATCGCGACCGACCGCACGGCACCAAAGTGGCCGCGAAGGACGAGAAAGGCGTCATCCTGGGGCGGCACCACCGCCTTCGGAGGCGAGGGAGTGGGATCGACAGGTTGGATCGTCACGGGCGGCGTTTCGTCGGTCACGGGCCGCTGCTTCAGCCACCAGAACCAAGCCAGGACCGCAGCCACGGCGATCACCAGCAACCCCGCCGCGATTGGCCATCGCCGGCGTTGTCTCTGCCGCAACGCCGCTTCGAGGGCGGCGGCGAGGTCGTTACCACGGGCGAACCGATCCTCGGGCCTCCTGGCCAAGCATCCTCGGCATACGCCCAGCAGCGCCGGCGGCACCCCGGTGACGGCGGGAACCGTAGCCGCGAGGACCGCCTGCCGCAGCCGCACCGGGTTATCGTCCGCGAACGGCGGTCGGCCCGCGAGCATCTCGTACAGGATGACGCCGAGGCTCCAAATGTCGCTGCGGCCATCCAGCGGTTGGCCATCCAGTTGTTCGGGCGAACTGTACGCCAGGGTGCCTCGGCGGTCGCTGCCGTCGAGGAGTTCCTGCGTGGACCGGGCCAGCCCGAAGTCTCCGACGTGAGGTCGGCCTGTCTTGTCGAGGAAGATGTTCGCTGGCTTCAGGTCGCGGTGGATCACCCCCTGGCCATGAGCGTAGTCGATCACTCGGGCAACCTCGGCCAGCAGCTTCACGGCCTCGGCGGGTGGCACCGGGCCACGCCTCAACCGCTCGGCCAGCGTCTCCCCGTCGATCAAGTCGGTGACGATGAAATACCCCGCCCCTTCTTTCACCACGTCATGCACGGTGACTATGTTGACGTGCTTGAGCCGCGCAATCTGCCGGGCCTCCGTCAACACTTCCTCGATTTGCGAGGCCGTCAACGTCCGGTTGGACTTCGCTACTTTGACGGCGACGTGGCGGTGAAGGCAAAGGTCGTAGGCCGACCACACCTGGGAGTAGCCGCCGCTGCCGATTAGCTTCTCCAGCGAGTACCGCTCGGCCAGCGTGCGCGGCTTCTGCGGCGGCGATGGCGCTTCTCCCAGCCAGCCGGCGTTCTCCAGCAGCCGAACCCGCTCCCGCACCGCCTCGATCAACTCGGGGCAATCCCGGCAGAGTTCCTCGGCGGTGATCGGCTCGTCCCGCTCGCGGGCTTCTTCCCAGGCCAACAGGATGTCTGCGATTTTGTCATCATCCGTCATCGCGACACGCTCCCTGTTCGATGGCCGCTTGTAGTCGAATCCGGGCCGACTGCCACCGCCGCTTTACGGTGCGCAATGACAGCCCGAGAACCTGGGCCGTCTCCTCCTGCGTCAAGTCGTTGACGAACAGGCAGTCCACGACGGCGCGATCATCCTCGGGCAGTGCCTCGACAAGCTCATGAAAGCGGTCCCAACCCACGGGCATCTCCGCATTCTCTGCAACGGCCAGGATTGGCCCGTTCGCGTCGTCCGCCGCCTTGCCGTGGCCGTCCGTGTGGTGGTTGGCACCGACACCTTCCGGGCCAAAGTGGTGCCGGTGCAGGTCGTGCAGTTCCCGCCGAATTTGCAGTCCGGCCAAGCCGAAGAACTCGCTGACCGTCGATGGTCGGACCTGTTGTAAAGCCCGGTGAAGTCGGAGCATCGCTTGTTGCAACACGTCATCCGTCTCGACCCACCTCCGCAAAGCCGGGAAGCCCCGCAGCGCTTTGCCGGCCAGCAACCGGAGCCGGTCGCAGGCCCGCGCGAGCAACTCCTCGTACACGCCATCTTGTCCGAGCGAGGCGTCGTCCAAGAGTCTCTGAAGTGCGGTCGAATTGGCCGTCATGAGCAAATTGTCGCTGGGTGAGCGTCGTTCGCCCGCCGACCGATTCGCCGGGCTGTTCTTGTTTTACGCTGGCTTCGCCCCATCGACCCATAGCTGAGAAAGCTGGAACGGCCAGCGAAAGGGGTAACGGAATCGGATTGCCCGACTTGGCACCTTCTGGGGGTCGGGTTGTCAACGATGGGTGTACAACAAGGTGAAGAAGCAACGCATTGCGCATCCCGTCTCCTACCTGCCCACATGCACGGCAGAGGCTGATCTCGGAAGTCGAACCGGCTCGTTAGAACGGTGAACATGCTTATGCCAAGCCTCGCGCGTTTCGCCATAGTACCATGTCCCGCGACATTTATTACACAAGTAGAAACTATCCCAACTACTGTGCCAGCGACCAGAGATTGCAATTTGGCCGCAATCCACGTCTCGGAGATGCGAACTGTCCCTAATGCCGCAGTTCGGACATTTCATCCCGGCGATCAAACCGAAGATTCCACTGGTCAACGCCCGCAGCATGCTGTTTTGGTCTCCCAAGAATGGCCAAACCTTGAATCGCTCGCAGCAGTTGTCGCAAGTCGTCCAGGCTTCGAGCGGCAAGGTGCCGTTGTAGAGCGTACAGCAAAATGGGCAGATGAATTGACGAGCCATCGCCTTACCTCCTTATTCTGAATCTAGCCATGCCGAGGACAAGGCCGGATATACCCACAATGGGGACAGTACGCCGCCGAGTTGGCCGCTGCTGCCGCAGCTAACCCAAGAAAGGCTAATGCCCCAACGGCGAGGACAGCACCCCCGGCCACTTTTGCGGCTGTCTTGCCCATGTTCCTGAGTGCTTCGTTGGCTGCTTCCGTTTGTTGTCGTTCCACTTCCTCGGTGAATGTCCTCGACCGGACGTAATGCTTTCCTTGGCCTTCAGCAGTCATCGCCAACTCATGCTCGGACAGCGACATGACTTTGAATTTGATGGTCGTTGGGGTGTCGTCTGCGTAGACCTCGATGGTGCTTGCGTCCGTAAGCTGGTACTTGGCAATTAGGCCATCCTCTCTGATGATTGCGCGATCCTTCGTGAACTGCACCGCTATCCCCTTCCCATCTAACGGTTCCCACTTTCCGACCAAGTGACGCCACCGTTTGTCTCGTTCGGCAGAGTATTCTCGCTTGAAATGACAGACCTGACCGTTTAGGGTCATCACAAGTTCTGTCGCCGAAAGAGAAATCACCTTATCGGGGTTCGCTCCCTCCCGTCCAACCTGTACCACCTGAATCGTGTCCTTGGAGAACGTGAACTTGTCTACCCGCCCATCGCTCCGAATGATTGCTCCATCTTCCGTGAACCGCAGTCCCATGCCGCCTTTTGCGACGGACTCCCATTTACCGATGAGCAGGTTCCTCCGCTTCCTATCCTCATGGACTTGTAGAGCTTCCTGCTGCTGTTTTTCCATAGATGCACGAATCCGCTCCCACAAGGACGGAAGCGAAGGGATCTTCCCAAAGCTGCCCCGCATCTCCGGCTTGCAGAGGAGAAACAGGCACCACGCGCCGACCGACATTCCGGCCAGCGTTCCGAGCAGCGAAAGACCGGCTGGGAATCCAGTGAAGAAAAGCCACACCCAGTCGATCATCACAAGGATGCTTGCCACCAGCCCGACATACCACTCTCTGAGCATTCCCATTCGCAGCGTGGCAATGATCGCCGCCACGGTATTGAAGAAGAACAAGGCAACGGCAGCCGGGCTGCCGTTCAAGTTGTTCTTTGCCATCGCGTACACAGCCAAGCACGCCAGAAGTAGAGCCAGCCCCGACACGACCAACATGGCGATGGCAGGGTACAGCAGGGTTTGGGCCAACTCTTGTGCTTGAAACTGGTTGCTTTCTGAATGGGACGGAGAGCCAGTAGCCAGAGCAGCCAGAACCGCTGGTGTTGAGATAGGAAGAGATGGAGGCGCGGTGATGGTGACAGAGGGTGCAACTGCCGCCAGTGTGGCGAACAGTCCCTTCACCTGGGACGCCGGCATCCATTGCTCACTGTCGCCTCTGGCGACCCAGTCGAGGGGCAGCACCTGTCCCTTCTTCGCCATTTCGACAAGCTGCGTGGATGTGTACGGCCCGTGCTTTTGGTCGTTTCGCTTGATATACCAGCCATTCATGACAGTTCTCCTATATCGATTCTTCGTAGTGCCACCACCTCCGAGAGCGAGAAAGCCCCAAGCCAAAGGGTCACGGCCTATCGCTTTTCACGCGGCGGCGTCTTCTTCCCCTTCAGTCCTGCTTCCAGAGCCGCATCGACATCCAAAGGTGTGATCGTCCTGGGGGCCGAATCCGTTCTCGCCTCGGCCTCCCGCAACTGCCTGGAAAGATCGCGCATCTCGTCGTCGGAGATGCCGGCCTCCTCGCGTTCCATGCGACGAACAATCGACCGGGCTTTCAGAAGCTCCGTGTCGATGGTCGCCAGTTGCAAATCCATCCCCTCGATCTCGGCGGCGATCTTCGCAAGGTTTTCCGCCATCCTTTGGCCGCGAGGCTTCGCCTTGAGGTCGGCGGCACTCCCGATCCCCATCTCGCGAAGCTTGGCGACCATCTCATCACGTTCCTTCTGGGCCTCACGCTGGAGCGATTCGACCTTGAGGAGCTTTTCTTGGATTCGCGAGACTTGCTGCTTGGCCACGGCAATCGGGCTGGTGTCGGTAGCCGGTGCCGGGGGCGGGGTCCGGGGAACGATTCGCCGAAACCGGCCATGCACCTTCGGAGGCTGGTTCCATTCGCACTTGTAGATCGCTATGAACTCGTCGTCCGAAACGAACTCAAATTCAATAAGAACCTGAGCAAGCGGCGTTTTCTTCATCTTGAGGGATCGCTCGCCGAACGATTCGATCTCGTAGGTGTCCGATCTCTTCCGCACTTCGCCAGTGTAGATCGGGGGGTCCAGACGGCTCTGCATAGGGAGCTTGACCCGCTCCGTGAAACTGTAGACCAACTTGTTTGTGCCGCTGGTGAAGTACAACGTCACGGTGTCATCGTCTTGAGAAATCCATTCTCCTGACAGGCGTAAGGCGAGTTGGCTCTTCGCCACGGGAGTGGGGCCGCTGCCGCAACCGACCCACGAACACACCCCCCAGGTTAGGCTAATGAAGGCGACCCCAAGGCCGAGCATGGCCTTAAATCCTCTTCGACTTCTCCGGTCCCATTCGTCCATTGCTGTATCCGCGATAAGTGAAAAATGGTGTTACTTCTTCGCCGGGCCGAGGATGCGGTCAATCTCAGCGACCGGATCGCCGGGCGTCTGAGAGGCTTTCAGAAACGCATCGACTTCGCTCATGGTCCTGTCCGCTCCGGTGGTCGTCAGTTTCTCCGATTCACCGGCCAGTTCCGCCCTCACGTCGCCCGACAGCACCGCCATCTTCTTTTCCAACTCGTCAAGGTTTTCGCCGAGGGTCGCACTCGAATCGCCCATCGCTGCCGACGCCTTTTTCATCGCCCTCGCTGCCGACAATTCCGCATCGAGCTTCGCGTGCATCGAGTCCAAGCGAACGATCCGAACTTCGAGATCTTCCTGCTTCTTGGAGATCGTCGCCACCACGTTTCGCATGTTTGCTCGGGCAGTGTCGAAGCCCTTGATCTTTTCCTCACACTCCTTGCGGGCTTGCAGGATTTGTCCGGCCATCCCCTTGAGTTCGGCGACGGAGTACGTCTTCCCAGCGAAATCCGCTGGCGTCCCGGCGTTGATGACATCGCGGAGCTTGGCCAGGGAGTCGTCGCAGCGGGTCATCTTTTCTTGGTGCGGTCGCACCTTCTCGTCTATCAGGTCGAGTTGCGCTTGGGCCTGATGCTTTGCCCTGCGGATTTCGCCGACAGCTTGCTTCGCCGACTTGAGGCCCGTGTCGATTTCGGCCTTTTGGACCTCCATCTTGCCGAGCATGTCGTCAATCTGATCCAGAACTTTCTTCTTGGCAACTTCGCCGCGATGGCCGAACCCGTCGAACCAGAACACGCCGCCCGCCACAAGGCAGAGCAAGCCGACGATAAGGACTTTCCCCATGAAGCACCTCTGATAATGTTGCCAAATTCGCGTCCACCTTGAAAAGCGAGAAGCACGCCCGAAAAGGGGCCACCTCGGGAGCCGAGGTTCGTATTCCTCGCCTTCGCCCTGCTTGTTCGGTGACACGCACGTTTCTGTCGGATATATGCCACAGACTTCTAAATGGCCATACCTACCGTCCCAGTATGTTGCTAGGACGTGAATTACGACGAAGCAGACGGACTTCTGACCTGACGCAGGAAGAGCTTGCGGCCAAGGCGAAGGTAGACCGCACCTACATTTCCGACATTGAAAATGACAAGGTATCGCCGACCTTGGACATGCTGGAGCGGCTCTGTTCCGCTCTGGGCGTTCGAGTATCCGCGATCATTGCCCGAGCCGAAGTTGTCACGGAACCGCCCGATGACGATGACCCGGACGTGAAGTAAGCAGCTTTGCTTTCTGGCCAGCCGCCTCGCTGAATCTTGAACCGCATCGTTCAGAGTCTCATGTCTTCGCGACTTGGGTTTTTGACATGATCTGCGATGCCCTCGGAATCGCGGCGTCGGAGGTACTTGCCCGCGTCGAACAGAGCCGCCGGCCACGTCGCACCCGAAAGAGCAACGACACTTCGGGGGACTGACGAGAGCGGTCAGAATCGCTTTCGCGGCGGCTCAATCTCTTCGAGCGTGGCGAGCAACATCTTGGCGTGAACGAAGCTTCCTTCGACCGGGCCATCGCCGTAGACGCTGTTCTCCACGTTGATGCAAACGGCCTCGGCGAGGTACTCCGCGAGGGCGTCCGTGCCGATCACCTCGACATCCTCAGCAACCAGGGCGATCCGCATCTCCAAACTGAAGGTCCGCCACGGCAGTCCGCGATACTGCTTGCTCTGAAGGATGGTGCAATCTCGACCAGCGTCCCTCTGGCGGCGGTAGATCTTGGCGCAGTCCAGAATCTTGCTCCAGCCGTCGCCGGTCCAGAATTGCCCGTTCGCACGTTGTAGGCAGTACATCCGATGATGGTCGGGGCCAAAATAGCGAATATGGATGGCCGTTGGCGTTGGCGATTTCATGATCGTGGTTCCTCCTCGTTTTAGTCAACGCGGTCATTTACCGTCTTTTCACGTCAAAGTGGCGTCATCTCCCTTGATGCCGATACGTCAAGTGTGACCACAGGCGGAATTTGTTCTCGAATTGGCCGAGGGTATTTCTGTCCTCGACGGGCTTCGCCAGAAACCATGCCCACAGGCTGTTCTGGGCGACGGCGATGTTCTTTTCATCTTTGATCCTTTGGGCCTCTGCGACGGCCTCGGTAACTGTCCTGCCTCGGATTGGGACAGCCCGTCCCAGCATGGCCGCGACCTCGGCCTCTGCCTCTCCCTTTAGGTCGCCGTCACGATAGCTTTTCCGAAGTTCGGCCAGCTTCACCCGGCGTGTTCTCTCGGCATCGGCGTACACGTCGCTGACGAATTCCTCGATGGTCGTCGGCCAGTTCACGAAAATAACTCCAAGGTCCGATAGCCCTACCTTCGATGGCGGCGTTCGCTTGCCGGGAAGGGTCACGACCGTCTCCCAATTTATGCGAAGGCGAAAGTCCAAAAAGAACCACGCCAAGCCCGGAATGTCGAGTTCAGGGTGCCGGACAACCTGAGCCATCAGGGGAAATCGTTCGGCCAGTCTTGCGGCCATCCCCTCCATGATTTCCTGAGCGTGACTCCCTGCGTGTGCCGGCTCGACGTAGAGTTCCCCTGCGAGTCGGGCAGCACGCAATTCTTGGAGAGCCAAAGTCCCAAATCCTTTTGGCTCGGCGGGGAATTCGATGGAGCGGTGCCACTCGAAAAACGATTCCAGCCCGCGACGAATGTCGTCGCCAAAAAGCATCACTTTGACCCAAGCATCAAGTTCGCCTTCGCGAAATCGCCGTACCAACGTCTTACGCAACAGCAGGAGGGCCACCGCCGCCCAGGCGTCCCTTTCGGCGAACCGCAGGTACTGCCATCGGTCGGCGACTACGTCCTCGGGGTCGAGGACATAATCAAGGAGTCGCGCGAGCAAGTCGTCGTCGCCACCTGCGATGCAATGGAGCATTGCCGAGCAGACGGAAGAGATCGGCCTCTCAGGGTGAGTTTTCAAGACTTTCCTCCAGATTTGGGAATGAAGAATGACCGCACCCACTTCCGCATGGCGTCACTCAACAAGTTTGGTTCGAGCATCGCCTCTAGTTCGCAGTCGCCATCACCATCACGCATGCTCATCGCCTCAATCTCGACCTTGTCGCCGACGAGCGAAATGACGAAGCCGAAACAAGAACAATCGTCGGCGACGGTGTTTTCAACCGCCTCTCGGTATTTTTTTGTCCTTCGTCTGCGTGGCAAGCGGGGTTCTTCGTCCTCCTCGTCCTCATCGAGGCAAGGCACCTCCACCTCCTGGCCGTTGATGCAGGCAAAGGCACTGTCGCCGTTGAAAATTGCGAACTGGCCGAAAAGCGACAGGCCCATTTCGAGACGCTTTAGAGAGTCGTCAGGAATCTCTCCAACCGCCTCCTCGTCGTCGGATGCGAGTGCCTCGGCCAAATCGATAGCGTCGAAGTAGGTGATGTCGCCAGAGACGCCGGGAAGTGGAGCGCCGTCGCCCAGGTGCCGGACGCTGAATCGATGCAAATCGGTCAAGAACGCACGCAGTCTGAACCTCGACCGCTTGATTTTGATAGCCTTCATGAGTCCTCCTCGATAGGGGCTGCACGGGGCGTTCTCGTAAGATCACCCCCGTGCCGGCGTTCAGCCGAGAGAACTCGACGCCGCTTGCCCGCTTCTGCTACACGCTAGACCGTGAGGCGTCTCGAAAATCGTGCAGGGGGCGATATTTCCCCATCACCATCGCAGCCTGCGTATGGCCCGCTCGGCTTTGAGTTGGTCTGCCCATTCCTCGGCACCCATTCGCGTTAAGCCTCCAGCCCAAGGGCTACACGCGGCATTCGGTGTCGTCTCGGAAATCGTGCAGAGGTAGAGTGCAACCGAGATGGGAAGAGAAATCTTGCCCCACGGTGTCGAGGGCGTACTTCTTGATTCCCTCTACGAATTGAAGCCGACCAAAGACTTCATGGAGTCGATCTTCCGCATTTCCCTTTACGGTGAGGCAGCCAGCTACGGGACGGGATTGCGATGGGAAAGGCGGCGTGCGCGCGTGAACACACGCCATACCGTCAAAAAAGATGGGGAAAGGGCCGTCAAGGCGACCTTCACTCCTTCGAGGAGGGTTCACTTCTCTTTCGCATCCGCCGGTTCCTCTATCCAGCACCTCAAACTTTCGATAGAATCCCAGGTGCTTCTGGAGAACTCTTTGGTGAGTGCAAACGATGGCAACGACCGACCTCATCGACGCTGTGGCCTATTACCGAATGTCTGATGCGCAGCAAGAACTGAGCATCGACCAGCAGAAACCTCTCGTTCAAGAACATGCGAAAAAGAACGGCTATCGCATTATTCGGGAGTATGAAGACGCCGGAAAGTCCGGCAGCAAGAACCGGGAGAAACGGGTACAGTTCGACAAACTCATCAACGACGCCGAAGGCAACCGCGATCACGTTGCAGTTCTTTGTTGGGATACGGCTCGATTCACCCGGCAAGATTCGCAAGAGGCGGCAACCGACAAGATGAGATTGCGCAGGGCAGGCGTTCACATCCTCGACACCGTCAGCGATGGGAGATACGACTGGAACACCACGGAAGGCCGAATGATGGATGCCTTCCGAACCGAAGGTAACAATGCGGCAGCGATCAAGATCAGCCAACAAACAACCCGTGGGCGTGAACATTACGCCAAGCTAGGATGGTGGCCGGTAGGAACGATTCCGTATGGCTTCGACCGTCTTTACACCGATGGCACTCACACCATCAATGTGTCGCGAACCGACCGCAGCTTCAAAAAGGGCCGAAACTGGCACCTGAAGCTTGTCAAGAACCCCGCAGAAGCCAAGATTGTGGAAGAGATTTTCACCCGAGTCTACGAAGAAGGCATCCCCTTCAGAGCATTGGCAAACGAATTGACCTTGCGCAAAGTGCCATCGCCCGACCCGCAAAAGGGCAAAGCGATGGGTTGGACGAAGGACACCATCAAGGGAATCATTTTGCAGAAAGCCTACATCGGCATTGGTCACATCGGCACGAAGAAACGGAGAGGCAGCCGACAGATTCTCAACAAGACAGCAGCTACCGAAACTGAAGGTGCATGCGAAAAGATCATCGAGCGTGACCTCTTTTTCAGCGTTCACGAAAAGCTGGCCAAGAAGAAGGCCGAGCGACGAAACCCACAATTTCAGAAGTCTGCTGTCCTATCAGGCTTCGTCGTTTGCGGACATTGCGGCTATCGCATGGAAAAAAAGGTGCTTCGCGGCAAAGTGACATTCACTTGCGGCAGCGCGAACAAACGCCCGTACCTTGGATGTCGGCAGTGGCGAGCATACGAGGAGAAGCTCCTGCCCGAAACCCTCGAATGGCTTGCCAAAGAACTCGATTTCGAAATCTTGAAGGCGTTGCAGGCGAAACCCAAGGACAAGCCGACGACCCAGGAAGCAGACCTTGAAGCCGCCATCAAGAGGTTGACGGCGAAGTTCAAGAACGCGACCGAATCGGCTCTATTAGCACCCCAAGAAGCCCGAGAAGAGGCGTGGGCAACCGTGAAGAAGTGGCAGGCCGAACTGGAGACGGCGAAGACCGAACTTCAGGCCATTCGCAACGCCAGGAATGACCCCGCATTATGCCAATTCGCAAAATGGTGGGACGAACAGAAGGCGAACCTTGAGCGCATCGAACAGGAAATCGCCAAAGGCAAGAAGCTCCAATTTGGAAAGGGTGCTGGCAAGACTAATCCCCTTTACACTCTCTATGCCGCTGACAAGAACAAGTTGCGGGAAATGATGACCAAGATCGGCTTCGAGATTCGCATCTGGTGGAGACACGAACCTGAAGCCCGCAAGAAGGATCGTTCGGCATTTGAGTGGGTTCAGGACCGGCAGCAGATTAGCGTAAAAGTGCCGCTAAAATCGGAAAAATCTTCGGAAGGTGCTAACAATACGCGCAGCCATGCGTGCAGCCGCGGTAGGGGTTGAGCGTGTAGCGGAACGGGATGTCGGGGCTGTCGTTCTCAGTAATGATGGTGCGCGAATGATCCGGAAAATATTGGGTCTTGGTCGCGGTTTCGTCAGGATCGGGGCCTTCGTCCTCGGCGTCGTAGTGCTGCGGGGCAAAGCGGTTGGGCGGATTAAAATGCGAACCTCGTCCAGGCCCGGGCTTTCGCGGCAGGTCGTTCATGGCATCGCCTCCTCTTCGTTGTCGTTCGTTTCCTCGGCCGGCGGTTGCGGCGCGAAGCGGACCCAGAAATCGCCGACGAAGGAGCCGACGAAAATGCCGAGGCCGACCCAGATGAGGAAGAGGGGCGTGTTATTCAGTTTGGACCCCAGGATGAAGCCGAGAAGCCCGCCGGCGAAGGCGGAGACGGTGCTGTGGCGAAAGAGGGAGACGACGAACGCGGCCGCCCCGACGCCGAAAGCACCGTCGACGTTGCCGTAGAGGAGATACCCGCCGATGGCGCCGACGGTGCACGCGTAGACGATCTGCGTCACCTGGATCTGCCAATCGAGGGCCATGAACTCGGCATCGGTGGGCGGCACGGGCGGGTTGGCGGTCACGGTAAGAATGGGCAGCGGCGCGAGCGGGGCCGGCAGATCCTGACGCGGCAAGATCGGCGCCTCGGGCCGACGCGCCATCAGCATCGTCTCCTGATCGATCGGTCCGGGTCGGCGTCGCACCTCCTCGCGTGCCCGCTCCAGGTCAAACCCCGCGGATTGCAGGGGCCCGATGGCGGCGGTTCGCAGCAGCGCCAGGAAGAGATGATCCGGCGCGATCTGCCCGTGCCGAAGTTGCTCCGCTTCCTGCCCGGCGATCTCGATCAGCCCGACGATTTCCGGCGCCAGCGTGAGAGGCTGTTGCTCGGGCGTGTGGCCGGGCGTCTGCGTCCGTTTGACTTCCTGCCAGATCTCATATGGATCGCGTTGGTGGACGTGAAAGATCGCCTGCACGCCTTCGGGCTCCATCTTCAGCAGCGCGAGCAACACATGCTCGGGGCGGACGACGTCGTGCCGGAATCGGCGCGCCTCCTGATGCGCCCGGTCCAGCAAGATGCGCGCGTTGGGCGTGAGGAGATTCTGCATCGGCAGGAGTGGCAGAGCTGTGTCCATATGTTCACTATATCAAGAACGCGTCGGCATGTCAACGATTTTCTGCGTCAAAATCCCCACGTTTCTTCCAGCTTCAAGAATTCTTCGGCGTCAACGACACGCTCTGGATCTTGCTTGCGCATCGCGGTGACGTAGCGGACTGCCGCCGGTTCCGGGCAGCGCAGCGCGTATTCCAGAACACGGCGCAGGACAATGTGTTTCACGCCCTCTTTTTTGGCGAGGGCCAAGATTTCATCGGTGAGCTTCCAACACTTCCACGCACGTAGATACTCGACCGGAAAGTCCGCCAGATCGTCGTGCTGCAGGGCGAGTTTGAGGGCTGCGAGTGTGTCCTTTTCGGCGATGACGTCTGGCGCTTTGCCGTGAAAATGACGCACGGCCTGAAGTGCGGCGTAACGAACGGTAAACTTCTGCGTGGGATCTTTGAGCAGTCCGCAGACGCGCGCCCATCCTGCGCTGCGATCAAGCATCGTGTAGGCGATCAAGAGCCGAGGCGAGCCATGCAGCGTTTCGGCCTTCAGACTCTCGTCGAGCTGCGTTTGCATCAGGGCCGTATCTTCCGGGGCGCCGCAGTGGGCGAGTAAGAAGGCATAGAGGTCAATACTTTCCGGCGCGGTCTGCGGTTGCTTCAGTAAGAATCGAACCCTGCCCGGCGCCAGTTGACGTGCGGCTTTGTCGAGATCGGCGTCGGCGGCGACGGCGAACTCGCGGAGGGCATCGAGCGAAACGGCCGAATCTTTGTCAGCGAGAAACGCGAAGCAGTAGTGGAGCCGCTTCACGCCGTCCGCGGCGTCGAAGGCCAACATTCCTTTCAGATAATCGAGCACTGCCGGCGTCGCGCGGATGCCGCGGTCGAGTACGGGTTTTCCCTTGTCGAGGTACCCGAGCACCAGAAACGTCGGCGGCGTCTTGGCATCGGGAATGGGAATGTAACCGTCATGCTTGAGGACCGTGATGCCCGTGAGTCCCGGGTGCGCCTTGATCGTCTTTTTGATTCTCAGCTCGGAAGCGCCCGGGGCGGGTTCCTTATTTGAGTTGACCACCTCGACCAGAACCGCGAAGTCGTTATCTGCGGCTTGCTGCCGGAGCGTAGGCGGCGGCGTGTGAAAGTGCTTGTTCCACGCCGAAGCGGGCGTCCCTCCGACAATGGACATGAGACAGAAAGTCATCCAGGGTAATTGACGCCGAAACATGTCGCACCTCCCCACGGGGAATTCCCTTCGCCGGGATCGATTTCTCGGTATACTCATTTTATGAAGACCTTGAACGTCGCGCTCTGGAGTCTGGTACTGACCATGCCGCTGGCCGCGGAGGATCTCGACTTTTTCGAGAAACGCGTGCGCCCGGTGCTCGTGCAGCACTGTTACGAATGCCATAGCCTCGAACACAAAAAGACCAAGGGGGGCCTGTCGCTCGACACGCGCGAGGGGCTCCGCAAAGGTGGCGATTCCGGCCCCGGCGTCATTCCCGGCGACGTCGCCGCGAGCCTGCTCATCCGTGCCATTCGGCACACCGATGAAGACCTCAAGATGCCCCCCAAGCAGAAGCTCACCGACGCGCAGATCGCGGATCTGACGCTCTGGGTGAAATCCGGCGCCGTCGATCCGCGCGGGGCAAGTGCCACGCATCCCAAATACGGCATGTCGCTCGAAGAGGGGAAAAAGTTCTGGTCGCTTCGGCCCCTCGCCGATCCGCTGATACCGAAGGTCAAGAACGCCGCCTGGCCCAAAAACGGGGTCGATCACTTCATCCTGGCGCGGCTGGAGTCCGCGGGAATCACGCCGGCGCCCCCCGCGAATCGGCGCACGCTACTACGGCGCGTGACGTTCGATCTCACCGGACTGCCGCCGACGCCTGCGGAGATGGAAGCGTTCGACGCCGACCCATCGCCCGATGCGTTCGCCAAAGTCGTGGAACGTTTGCTCGATTCGCCGCGCTACGGCGAGCGCTGGGGTCGGCACTGGCTCGACGTGGTTCGCTACGCCGACACCAGCGGCAATGCGTCGGATTATCCGGTGCCGCAGGCGCATCTGTACCGCGACTGGGTCATCCGCGCCGTGCAGGTCGATCTGCCGTACGATCAGTTCCTGCGCGAACAGATCGCCGGCGACCTCATGCCCGCGGCCAGCGCCGATCAGGTGATCGCCACCGGCTACCTCGCCATCTCGCGCCGTTTCGGCGGCAGCCGGGAGGGGGAGCATCATCTCACGCTCGAAGACACCATCGACAATCTCGGACGCAGCGTGCTTGGTTTCAGCCTCTCGTGCGCTCGCTGCCACGATCACAAGTTCGACCCGTTCACGATGAGCGATTACTACGGCATCTACGGTATTTTTCGTAGCACGCGTTATCCCTTCCCGGGAGCCGAGGCTCAGAAGGAGCAAGCCGACTTCGTGCCGCTGATGCCGCCCGCGGAAATCGACGTGCTGCTGAAGCCCTATCGCGAGAAGCTCGCGCAGCTCGATGCGGAGATCAAGAAGGCCGAGAAGGCGCCGGAGCAACTTGCGATCCTCAAAAAGAAACGGCTCGAACTGCAAGCGGAAATGCCGAGCATCAAATCTGCCTACGCCGTCGCGGACGCCGTCCCTGCCAATGCGCGCATTCATCTGCGCGGCGATCCGAAGCGGCTCGGCGACGAAGTCGTTCGCCACTTCCCGGCCGTGCTCGGCGGGCAGACCGTGCCTCCGGAACACAAGGGGAGCGGTCGGCTGTTGCTCGCCCAGTGGCTCACCGACCCGAAGAATCCGCTGACGCCGCGGGTGATGGTCAATCGCATCTGGCAACATCATTTCGGCACGGGCCTGGTGTCGACGCCCAACGATTTCGGCCGACAGGGGAAGGCGCCGAGCCATCCGGAATTGCTCGATTACCTGGCCGCCCGCTTCGTCGAAAGCGGTTGGTCGATAAAGACGATGCATCGCCTCATCCTGCTTTCGCAGACCTGGCAACTCGACAGCGTCGATTCCCCCGAATTGACTCGGCTCGATCCAACGAACGAGTTGTTCGGCAAGTTCGCCCGGCGCCGACTCGACGCCGAGTCGATCCGCGACGCGCTGCTCTTCGTCGCCGGGGAGCTCGATTTGCGTCCCGCTGGGGCGCATTCGTTTCCGCCTGTGAGCACTTTCAAGTACACGCAGCACAATCCGTTCTTCGCCGTCTACGAGACCAAGCAGCGCAGCGTGTACCTGATGCAGCAACGGCTCCGCAAGCATCCCTATCTCGCTCTATTCGACGGCGCCGACCCGAGTTCCAGCACCGGCATCCGCCAGCCGAGCACGACGCCGCTTCAGGCGCTGTTCGTGATGAACGATTCGCTGGCGCACTACGCGTCGCAGAAGTTCGCCCAGCGCTTGCTCGAAGGGGCCAAGTCGGAAGGCGACCGTTTCATGCTCGCTTATTCGCTGGCGTACAACCGTGCTCCGAGCGTCGAGGAATTCGGAGCGGCCGCGGCGTTTTTGCACGCGTACCGGAGCAAATTGGGAAAAGCCGGGCCGCAGACGGACGCGCTGACGTGGGCCGCGTTTGCACGGGCGCTGCTCAGTGCGAATGAGTTTGTGTTCGTGGATTGAAGAAGCCGAAAAACATTAACCACAGAGGCACAGAGGGCACAGAGAAAAGGCAAGGAGGGGAGAGGAAAAGGAAGAAGGCGGCCGCGACGGTTCTATGTCTCTCTCTTGTTCTCTCGGCGGCTTTCTCTGTGCCCTCTGTGTCTCTGTGGTTAATGTTTTGAAAAAGGTAAGTCATGATGGCACAACATCCAACTCGCCGTTCGATGATCCGCTCGCTGGTAGGCGGATCGCTGCTGATGCCGGGCATTCTCTCGGAATTACTCGGTTCCGAAGGCGCCGACCCGCTGGCGCCGCGGACGCCCCACTTTCGCGCCCGGGCTCAGCGCGTCATCTTCCTCAACATGAGCGGTGGCGTCTCGCATGTCGATTCGTTCGACTACAAGCCGCGCCTCTTCGCCGATCACAACAGGCCCTACATCGTGCCGCAGCGCATGCTCGAGGCGTTCGCGCCGAACAACCGCGCGGTCGAGAAATTCTTCAAACGCCCGCAGTGGGAGTTCAAACGCCGGGGCAAATCGGGCCTGTGGATCAGCGAACTCTTCCCCCATATCGCCGAGTGTGCGGATGATCTCTGCCTGCTCCGTTCGATGCGGAACGACCACGCCGACCACTTCCAGGCGACGCTCGGCATTCACACGGGTTCGGTCACGTTCGCCCGGCCCAGCATCGGCTCATGGGTCAGTTACGGGCTTGGCACGGTGAACCGCAATCTGCCGTCGTTCATGGTGCTGGCGCCGAACCTGCCGTACGCGGGCGCACAGGTCTGGGCGTCAGACTTTCTGCCCGGCTGTCATCAGGGGACCCACGTCGCGCCCGGGCCCGAGCCGATGCCGAACATCCAGCGCCGGCAGCCGACCTCGGAATTGCAAGAGTTGGAACTCGGATTGGCGCAGACGCTGAATCGTCGGCATCTCGCCGGCCGCGGCGACGATCCGAATCTGGCGGCGCGCATCCGCAGTTTCGAGACCGCGTTCGGCATGCAAGCCGCCGCCCCGGAAGCCTTCAACCTGGCGAGCGAAACCGATACGACCCTGCGACTCTACGGCCTGCCGCGCGGCAGCACGCGCGGCTTCGGTTGGCAATGTCTCGTCGCCCGCCGACTCGCCGAGCGCGGCGTGCGCTTCATCGAATTGATCGACACCGGCGCGTCGGGCAACTGGGATTCGCACGGCGACATGGCCGCCCACGCTCCGCTGGCACGCAACGTCGATCAACCGATCGCCGGGCTGCTCCGGGATCTCAAACAGCGCGGCATGCTGGAGGACACGTTGGTAGTGTGGACGACGGAGTTCGGCCGTACGCCGTTCAACTCGGTGCGAGACGCGCGCGGCCGAGAGCACCACGCGGAGGCGTTCACGTCGTGGATGGCGGGCGCCGGCGTGAAGCCGGGCTACAGCCACGGCTCCAGCGACGCGCACGGCAACAGCGTGGAGTCCGACGAGGTGCACCTGCACGACTTCCATGCCACGATCTTGCACCTACTCGGTTTGGATCACGAGAGACTAACCTACCGCCACGCGGGCCGCGATTATCGATTGACGGACGTCGCGGGCCGCGTGGTGCGGGAGATTCTGGTTTAATCGGACAGCGCCATTTTTCCCGCGGACAACGATGGCGGTTGTGATTTTTCGGCCTGTAAGGCCGTCTCATATAGCCCAGGCCGGCGGCCTGGGTAGGTTTGTATCTGTAGTCGGCCCTGAAGGGGCCGCT
>JBBQPM010000084.1:0-28335 GCA_038217425.1 Gemmatales bacterium | reverse complement strand
GTGCGTTGCAGTAACTTCAAATACAGGAAGCATTTACTCCCCTCTCCCTCCGGGAGAGGGGTTGGGGGTGAGGGGGAATAGCCGTGCTATTGAGTTGAGCCATTTCCCCCTCACCCCCGCCCCTCTCCCGGAGGGAGAGGGAGAAGATAGCGCGGGAGTATTAGCTGAGAACTTCGCGGACAATGTAACGCTTCAATTCCCCCTTGCCTTTAATGGACGCAGCTTCGAGCAATTCGCAGCGATACGCCTGGGCGACCGCCTGATAGGCGGCCTCACTGAGTGTGACGGCGCCCGGAATGCCGTGACTTTCCATCCGGGCAGCCGTGTTGACGGTGTCGCTCCAGAGGTCGAATTGATACTGATGGCGCCCCAACACCCCGGCGACTACCGGACCGCAATGAATGCCGATGCGTATTTCCCACGCGGCCGGCAACCTTCGAGCCGCTTCGATCATTTTTAAGCCGCAGCGAACGCACTCGAGCACCGGGTTCTCAATCGTTTGCAAAAGCCCGCAGGCGGCCATGAACGAATCGCCGATCGTCTTGATCTTCTGCAAATGATGCAGGACAGAAAGCTCTTCGAATGCGACGACCATCTGTTGCAAGTTGTCGACGATCTCTTCCGGCTGATGCTTGTCGCAATACGGAGTGAAGCTGACGATGTCGGTGAACATGATCGCGACGTTCTCGTAGCGGCGCGGCATTACTTGATTGGTTGCCTTGAGTTCCTTCACAACCTCGGCGGGGAGAATGACATGAAGCAGTCCATCCGCGCGATTGCGTTCGGCTTCGATCTGTTCGAGATACTCAACCTCCCGGTCGCGCAGTCGCTTCTTTTCAAGACAGGCCCCGACCCGGGCGCGCAGAATCGCCGGTTCGAACGGCTTGGGGAGATAATCCTCGGCGCCCATCTCAATCGATTGGATGATGCTGTCCATCTCGTCCAGGGCCGAGATCATGATCACCGGAAGATGCTTCAGTTGGGCGTCGCCTTTGAGCCGCTGGAGCACTTCCAGACCGCTCATTTCGGGCATGAGAATGTCGAGGAGAATCAGGTCGAAGGGTTGCGCGCGGGCCAGCGTGAGCGCTTCGGCGCCGCTCGCCGCCAGCGCGATTTGGTGCCCTTGCGATTGCAGTCGGCGCCGAAGGACGTCGCGGTTAATTTCATTGTCGTCTACGACCAATAGCCGACCCGGAATCGAAGCAACGCGGCTGACCGTCGCTTCGAGATCGCTCGGAGCTTTGCTTGCGATCGGCACTGCGGGCGTCGGCAGCGCAACCGCGTGCGCAAATTCCTCGCCGATGTTCGTGCGGTCCAACAACCTGCCAAGTTCTTCGGACAAACGAATCCCGGCGGCGCGGATCTTCTGCAAGTCATCGACGAACCCCGCAATCCCAAGTTCGTCGGCGCTGGTAATGAGATTAGCGGACTGCGTGAGCACGTCGTCGAGCGGCGCCTCCATTTCCCGGCACAGATCTTCGATCTGCGAATGAAATGAATCGCCGGTGACTTTGGCGGGATCGCCCAGGGCGCCGATCGATTTGAGCAACCGATATCCTCGGTCGCGAATTTGCTGCAGCGGCGCCGTTACCTCGGCCGTCGCATCTTCCAGAATCATTTCGCTGTAGTTGATTATCGCGTTGAGAGGAGTTCGCAGTTCGTGGCGCAGGTTGGAAAGGAACGACTTCCCTGATCGAGACGACATCCACGCGTGGGCTAAATCACTCATGGAGCGGCTCCTGGGGCCGAATAGGCCACACCGCTTGTTATATGGAAGCGGCTAGAGCACCTTCATCCGCCGCAACGCGAGGACGACCGTAACGACGGTCGCCGCGACAACCGTCCAGAAAAAGCGGTAGCCCCCTTCCCACTTGTACTCCGGTTGGTGTTCGAAGTTCATGCCGTACACGCCGCACAGAAACGTCAGCGGCAAGAAGACGATCGACACGACGGTCAGCTTGTTCATGATCTTGTTGGTGCGCTGGCTGACCTGCGACATGTACAGGTTCAGCGATTCGGACAGGATATCGCGGTTGATGAGCAGGTCCGCCAGCAATCGTTCGACGCCGGCAACCATCCCGCCCAGAAATTGCTGCGTGACGTCATTCACGTAAAGCGATTTGCGCGTCGAGAGTTCGCTCAAGACGCCGCGCAGCGCCACCAGGTGCTTGCGGAAATGCAGTAGGTCCGTCTGCAGTCGACTGAACTCGGCAAAGGGCGTTTCGGGGGGCGCCGCGAGAAGGATCGCCTGCATCGCCTCGACTCGATCTTCTAATTTCGCTGCCAGGTCGCTGTAGCTGGCCACCAACGCCTCGCACATCTCGAACAGAAGGAAACTCGGACTCTTGGCGAATGACTTGAAGTCGGCGGAGTAATTGCGGCGTACGCGCTCGAGGAACGGCGCCTCGCCGCGCCGAAGTACGAGCATGAACCGTTCGCCCAGAAACAAATCGATACGGACCGGGTCAAGGTCGGCATCCAGGCCGCGACAAGTCACCAGCACCAGATGCAGTCCGGTCGGGTGAATCGCGCACCGAGCGTGCCGATCCTCCTCGAAGAGCGTTTCAAACACCGCGTCGTCAATCGAAAGCACCGCGCGGGCCTCGGGGGCGAGATGCTGGTCCGCGACTACGTCCAGCTCCAGCCAGACATAATGCCCCTCGTCCATGGCTGGCCGACAGCGTGAGATATCGACATCGCGCTCGACCTTACCTTCGAAATCGAACTCAACGATTTTTGCCATGCCCGAAACCTGCCCTCGGCCTGAAACCTGACTTCCTTGGCCTTTCGCACCCTAATCCCTGGCGAGCACTTCGGAAAACTCGCCCGCGTTGCCGGCGAAGGAGCGGAGGGGGATATCGTAGCGGTGCAGCATGGTCACATAAAGATCGCCCAGGGGCCGTTCGGCTTGCTGCTTGATGAACCGTCCGTGGTGCAGGCCGAGGTTTTTGCCCCCCGCGAGAATGGTCGGATAGTTGCGGGCGTTGTGCGTCGTGCTGGTGCCGCTACCGTACAGGGCCATGGTGTTGTCCAGGAGTCGCGCATCGCCTTCGCGGATGGAGGCGAGACGGCCCAAGAAGTAGGCGAACTGCTCGGCAAGATAGCGGTCGTATCGGGCCCAGTTGAGCGAGTTGTTATCGTGACTGAGTCCGTGATGCCCGCCCGTGCCGATGCCGACGATCGCGGGAAAGCGATCGCAGACGCCGACGCCGTCTTCGGCGCACATTTGATAGGAGGCGACGCGCGTGGTGTCGGTCTCGAACGCGAGCACGATCAGGTTGAGCATGGTGCGGATGTAGTCGGTCGGGCCGCGCGGCGAGACGTCGAGGTTGACGGCGCCCCGATCGACCTGCGGCAACGCCCGGCCGAGCCATTCCTGAGAACGCGCGAGTCGGCTTTCGACTTCGCTGAGCGATTGCAGGAACTCGTCGAGCCGTTGTTGATCCGGTCGGCCGAGGTTGTTGCGTAACGAACGCGAGTCTTCCAACAGAAAATCGACGCGCCGGCGTCCCGAGGCGAGCACCCGCTCCCGTGCGGCGCGGTCCCCCTCGGCGGGCGGTTCGAACAGCCGTTCGAAAATCCGGCGCGGCATCGACTCGGCAGGAATGGCTCGGCCCTGGGCGTCAAACGAGATCGTCGTCGATCGGCTCTTGGTGCCGACGCCTCCCTGGCTCGACAGCACCAGCGACGGAATGCGCGTTTGCGAGGCATATCGGCGTGCGATGACCTGGTCGATCGAAATCGAGTTTTCCAGATTGACGCGAATGTCGGCGCCCGTGAGCCAAACGTCGACCGTATTGTGGGCGACGAGTTGCCGGCTCGTGGGATGCGACAAGCCGCCGAAGATGGTCATGTCCTGGCGGTGCGGCTCCAGCGGATCGAGGGAGCGGTTGAGTTTATAGTCGGCGCCGGCCTCGTGCGGGAACCAGTGCCAGTCTTGAAAGTGCGCCTGGTTTCGCGCGGGGAGCGCGACGCCGTTGCCGAAGAAGAAGGCGGCGAACCGCTTGGGCCGCGCGGCTGGCGAATTAGCGTGCGACATCGCTTCGAGCCAGGGCAAGGCCAGCGACAGTCCGGCTCCGCGGAGGAAGGTTCGTCGGTCAAGATGCCAGGAAGCTCGGGGCATGGCGGGATACCTTTCGTGACTTCGACTTGGAGGATTTCCGGCAGGAATTAGAAGAATAACAGATTTTGCCGACGTTTCCACTCTCTTTCGGAGGGATCTTGCGGTCAAGAAGACGACAGTTTCACGGCTTTCCGAAAATCGGCAATGCACGCAAGCGGATGCGTCCCGGTTCAATGACGGCGATGGCGCCGTCTTGAAGTTCGCGTTCGCAGGCGGGCAAGTTCGCCAAGAGCAGAGCCGATTGTTGAGCGGGTTGCCGCGGCGTTGCGCCTCGAAATAGAATCACCGACGGCTTCGATTCGTTTCTTATCGCCAGGATCATGCCGAAATCGGTATCTGCGGAGACGACCACACGATCCTCGCTTGCCGCGCGCGCAAAGATCACCTCGTCGCTCGCCGCCGACAAACCATAATCGCGAACATGAACCGCGTCATGGCCGCTCGTTCGCAAGGCTTCAGCAACGTCTGGCGATAGCGCATTATCGATCAGAAACTTCACGCGTTCACCAGGGGAAGCTCGCGTTCCCTTACGGCTTCCGCTGCAAACGCCAGTGCCTCACGAATGTCGGCCAACTCCAAGTCGGGATACGCTTGCAAAATTGCCTGATCGGACATACTTTGGGCGACCATGCCGACGACCGTAGCCACGGGGATCCGCAACCCGCGCAGACAAGGCACGCCGTCCATTTGGTTGGCGCTCACGGTGATACGCGTCCATTTCATTTCCAGTTCTCCTCGGCGAATTACAGGCATGAGCAGGGTGAGCTCGAAAAATTCGATGCCCATTTACTTCGACTGAAACGGTTCGCTGGCCGCGATCAATTCGATGAGGGCGGGAAAGCGGTCGCCTCGCGCGCGGAGTGCCGGGACAAGCGCGTCCGCCGCCTCGATATCGCCGAGCGTGAGCGATCGGCCCAGGGCGTAGGCCATCACTTTCCGCAGCATCGCTCGACGAAATTCGTCGGACTTCGAGCGGAGCAACTCGTCGCGCAATTCGCGCATGCCGTCGATTTTCACGCCAGTCGGCAACTCGGCCTTGGCGTTGATCGGGTGGGAGGTTCGCCGTTTGCGCAGGCCGGCGCCGACGCCGTCGCGCATCCAGTTGCCGACGGCGTCGTACTCTTCGAACGCGATGCCCCAGGGATCGATCTTACGATGGCAGCCCATGCACGCGGCGCTGTTGCGATGGACGGCCAGCGCCTGAGGGATAGTCAGGTTCTTCACCATCGGATTCTCGCGATCGAGCTCGGGCACATTCGGCGGTGGCGGCGGGGGCGTCTCGTCGAACAAATTCTTGAGAAGCCACATGCCGCGCTTGATCGGATGACCGTCTTTGCCGTCGGAGAGTCCGGTCAGAACGCTGGCGTGCGTCAAGACGCCGCCGCGGTGGTGCGCTTCGTCGAGCTTGACCTTGCGGAACTTGGCGCCCGTGACCCCCGCGATGCCGTAATGCGCCGCGAGGGCTTCGTTAACAACCGTAAAGTCGGACGCGAGGAACTGGAAGATGCTCAGGTCGCTGCATAACACTTCGCCGAGAAAGTGAATCGTCTCCAGACGCATGGCGGCGGCGAGCGAATCGTCGAAACCGGGGTAGCTGCTCTTGCTGATCGTCACTCGTTGCAGGCGGTCCAGTTCCAGCCATTGCTCGGCGTACTGCTCGATGAACGACCAAGTCTTCGGATCTTGAATCATACGGCGAACCTGCGCGGAGAGCACGGCCGGGTCGCGCAACTTTTTCTGATCGGCGAGACGAGAGAGCGTCTCGTCGGGCATCGTGCTCCACAGAAGATACGAAAGCCTTGCGGCCAATTCGTGATCGGTCAGCCGCTCTTTCGCGCCGCTCGCGCGACTCGCCGGCAAACCGAGAAAGCGCGGCGAACTCAGGACCACGCCGAGCGTGTCTCTCAGGCTGTCTTCGAGAGTATCGGAGTTCGCCCGCGCCTTCGTCCAATACATCATGAGCCGATCTAGTTCGGCCGGGGCGAGCGGACTGCGGTAGGCGCGTGAGGCGAAGCGGCGCACCACTTCGCGGGCATACGCCTTCTCGTCAAGCCCGTCGTTGGCGAAGAGAATGTTCGTGTGCGTCGCCGGCGGCCAGGTTTCAAAAAACGGGGTCTCGACCTCGATCCACTCGATCTTCAGCAGCGGCGGCTCATTCTCTCCCTTGAGGGACTTCGCCGAGTTCCAGGCCGCCACGACTGCCGAGTTCTTGTCGTTGAGCGGTCCCGTGTTCGGAACCGAGACATTCTCCATGCGGACCCGAAATTCGTACGTGCGAAAGTCGGCGTGATCGACGACGATCGGCTCGCCCACGACCTTGAGTTCGACGCCGTGATAGTTCGTCGACCCGACGGCGAGCGTCAAGGAAGGGACGCGCGCCGCGTCCGCTCCCTTGGCTGGTTCCATGCGGGCGGCGCGGACCTTGATGCGCGTCTCTCCCTTGCGGAAAGCTTGATGGAATCCGAACGCATAGCAGCGGTCCGGCATCTGCACGGCCGCTTCTCCGAAACGCCGGATTGCCGAGGGCGCCAGGGCCGGGCTCCAGATTTTGCCCGGATCTTTGTCCATATCCTTGTTCGGCGCCGACATGTTCCAGATGCGGAACGCCTTGCCTTTCTTGGCCTCGTACTCGAAGGATTCCCCCGGCTGATCCTGCGGTCGGGGCAGCGGCGTCACTTCGTACTTGGCGTGTTTCTCGCCGACGGAAAGTCGATAGCGATGCACCTTGGGCGCGGGGCCTGACACGATGGCCTCGGCCAGGGCTTCATCCGCGATCTGTAAGTAAGTCTCGTATTGCAGCGGCGAAATCCGCAGTGCGTCGCCGTCGTTGCGGAACCCCGCCTTCGATCGGCCGTCTTCCGGAAGCCGGGTACCAAACTCGATCGGCAAACCCAGAAGATCTTGCAGCGTTCGTTCGTATTCCAGGCGGGTCAGGCGGCGAAAGTTCGTGGTCTGGTTTTTCGCGAGGCCAGCCCGACGATGCTCTTGCGTGAGCCAGGCGGTCATCAACTCGCGGTCTTCTTTTTTGAGAGCCGGTTCCGTGGCCGGGGGCATGTCGCCGAAGTTCAGCCGATCGAGGACGTCGCGCCAGTGGTCGCCGTCGCTTCCCTTGATGAAATCGGGATTGAGCTGGTCGATCCGCAACTTCCCCTTGGCCTTGGCGGCGCCGTGACAGCCGTGACAGTGCTTCTGAAACAGCGGCGCCACGCGCGCGAACGGGACGATCTCGTCCGCAAGAAGCGGCGCCGGTCCAACACTGGCGAACATCGCGGCCAAGGACACGAACCATCCCGAGGTGAATCCGCGCGAAACGACCATGGCAGGGTATCTCGAAGAAAAGGCGAGGCGGCAAGCCGGGGGGAGTGCAAGTTCCATTACATTGCAGAGGGCAACCAAAAGCAATCCGAAACTCGAAGTTGCAAGCCCAACGGGTGTGGTAGTCCGAACCCTTGGGATAAACCCACGCGTCGGCCTGATCCCAAGGGTTCGGAGTACTTTACCCATTGGGCTTCTCGACATCTCACATCGTCCCGCGTGCAATATACTCTTGGTAGAGATTGGCAAGACGCTAAACTTTCCGACACGCGGCGCGCTGCGGAGGATCGAAACCATGACCGAACGCGAGAAAATGCTGGCCGGCGAACCGTACGACCCGCTCGACCCGGACCTCGTGCGCGGCCGAGATCTGGCGCGCGATCTGTGTCAGGATCTGAACGCCACCCGCGAGCGCGATCAGGTCGTTCGCCGGGACATCTTGACGCGGCTCTTCGCGCAAGGGGGCGATTCGGTCTGGATGCAGCCGCCGTTCTTCTGCGATTACGGGGCGAACATCTTCCTGGGCCAGCGCGTCTTCTTCAACTTCAATTGTGTCGTTCTCGATGTCTGCCGGGTGACCATCGGCGATTACACCCTTTTCGGGCCCGCGGTGCAGATCTACACGGCCACGCATCCGATGGACGCGGAACTGCGGCGCAAACAAGAGTCCGGCAAACCGATCGAAATCGGCAGCGACGTCTGGGTCGGCGGCGGCGCCATCCTCTGCCCCGGCGTGACCGTCGGCGCCAAGACCGTCATCGGCGCCGGCAGCGTCGTCACCAAGAGCATCCCCGCCGGCGTCTTCGCCGCCGGCAATCCTTGCCGAGTCATCCGTGAAATCGCTCCGTGAGGTCTCGCCATGCGCTTCGCTCTGCTCGCCCTGCTTCTGACGTCGGCGCGGTTGGACGCGCAACCCAAACTCGACGCGTTCGGCGAACCGCTGCCGGATGGCGCCGTGGCCCGGCTGGGCGATCTGCACCGGGCAGGCGGGCTTTTCCCCTACCATGTGGAATTCACGCCCGACGGCAAACGCATCGTCGCCAGCATGATGTCCGGCATTCGCGTCTGGGACGTGCAGACGGGCAAGCTCCAGCGCAAGCACGAATTCAAATATCCACCGGGAACGGTCGTGCGTCTGGCGGACAACGGCTTTCATGTGCTTACCCATCCCGAGTACGTCAAGATACGCATCGTCGATCCCGCCGGCGCCCAAAAGACGCCCGGCGCCGGCGAATGGATCGACGTCTCCGATAATTGGGCAATCTCTCAGGACGGAAAATTGCTCGCCGCCGGAATCGATTCGCACCTTCAACTCGTGTCGGCACACGGGAAAACGAAGGTGCTGGGCCGACTCCCGGACGACGTGTCGGCTCGAATGCGCCTCGCGTTTTCGGCGGACAGCTCGTTGTTGGCGGTCATGAGCGGTTCGCGCCTCAGCGTCTGGAACGTCGCCCAGGTCAAAGAACAGGCAGCCCTAGCTCTGATTTTGCCGAATCTCCGCAAGTTTTTGTCTCCTCTGGCCATGCAAATCGCCTTCAGTCCAGATTCGACGCGACTGGCGACGCGGTCCATGACCGGCGATGTTCACCTCTGGCAACGTGCCGGGCCCTTCATCAAGGCCGTCGCCCGCTGGCCGGCCCGCGCAGAGTTGGGCATCTGCCGATTCCAGTTTTCATCGGATGGCAAGGAACTCTTCATCTACCGATCTGGCTTCGGCTTCACCTGGTACGACGCTGTCACTGGCAAAGAACTGCGCATTCAGCGCATCGATGCGCCGAATGCGGAAGACTTCTACTTTAGTTTCGAAACCTTCACCCGCGGCGGCGGTGCCGTCGTCGAGTGGTATCGAAGCGAGGCGCGAGTTTGGGATGCTCGGACGGGCAAGAAGGTCTCGCACCTCGAGCGTCTGTTGGAAGACTTCGCACCGGCCGCCTGGCTCGACGCCGAGCGCGTGGTCTGCGTGCAGCACCAGCAGGTCGAAATCTGGAACGTCAAAACGGGGATCCTCGAAAAAACGCTTCCATTGCCCGGCCGCAAAGTGGACATGCTTGCTCCCAATGGCTCCATCGCCACCGTGGTCTTCCAGGACAACTCCCGGGCCGCGGTCGATACGGTGGACGGCAAGATCCTCTGGAAGACTCCCAAGCAAAGCGACTCGCCCGTTGCCTGGAATTCGAACGATTCCAAGACTCTGATCGCGCAAGAAGCGGGCCATATTCGAATCCTGGATCTGCGAACGGGCAAGGAACTGAAACGCATCGTCATCGAAGAGTTGACGCCGCACGGCCTCCGTCACATTTTCGGCTCGCCCGATTCGCGGTTACTGGCGTGCAGCACCCCTCTGGACACCGTGTTGATTGTCGAGCGGAGCACCGGTCAAGTTCGCCTGCAGTGGAATGGGATCCAGAATAACGAGGTGGCGTTTTCGGGCGATGGTTCGAAATTCGCGAACTTGGGGGATCGACGCCTCGAAGTGCATGCCCTAGACAACTCGGCGCCGCGAGTCTTCGAGGGTGAAAAATGGCAGGGGGCCGTACTCTCCCGCGACGGCAGTTTGCTGGCGGCAGCTAATCTTTCGGGCAATATCTTGGTGTGGGATTTACGCAAGGAAACGCCCGTGCTCGTCAAGGAATTCGAGGCGACTCGCGGGGCGAATCGGATTCGGAGTTTGCAATTTTCCCCCGACGACAAGCGGCTCTTGTCGGTGCATGCGGACGGGATCGCGGTAGTTTGGGACGTCGCCGAGTGGACGCGTACGCCGGCCAAACCGGAAGCTGAATCGGGTTTCGAGTTGGCCTGGCAGCTGCTCGCGGATCGCGATGCCGGGCGCGCGGGCGGGGCGATCAACGATCTCTTGCGGTATCGCGGCGCCGCCCTCGCGCTGCTGGAGAAGCAACTGGCGCCGGTTCCCGATCCGCACATGGCGAAAGCGTGGCCGAACTTGTTTGCCGAGCTGGATCACGCCGAATTTGCGCACCGCAGCGCCGCCGCCAAGACGCTGCACAAGCTCGGCGAAGCGGCGGAGATCGCGATCCGCCAGCGTCTGACGCAACCGCTACCGCTGGAATCGACCCGGCGACTGCAGGCCCTGCTCGTCAAGTTCGAGGAGTCGGCGGCCGAGGAACGCATCCGTCTGGCGCGGGCCGTCGAGGTGCTGGAGCGGATCGGCTCGCCGCGCGCCCGGCAACTTCTCAAACGCCTGGCGGACGGACTGCCCGGCGCGTTCCTCACCCGCGAGGCGGAGGAAGCGCTGGCGCGTCTGCCGAAATGACGCCGCGCGAGCAGTATCGATCCGTCGCCCGCCGGCCTGCTCGTGTATCCGCGGAGCCAGGCTAATTGGACAGCGCCATTGTTTCCGCGGGCAATGACGTCGGGCCTGATCCTCTTCGGCCTTTTCAGGATCGCGAGCAAGTCGTGGGCGAACTTCCCGATCTCAAGCTGGCCGACGTGATGGCGTGCCTTGTCGAATGTCACTCAAGGCGATTCCCTTGCCTCTTGGCAAGCGCGCCGCCGTCCGCTACGCTGGTTTCATACTCTCCTTTTGTTGAGAATCCTCATGATCGCGCGACCTTGCCGCTGGGCGTTCACCGTTCTACTCTTCACCGCGAGTTTGGCCTCGGCCCAGAATATGGGCTTCACCGAGAACGATTGGCCCTGGTGGCGCGGGCCCCAACGCAACGGCGTCGCCGCCAAGCAAACCCCGCCGCTCAAGTGGAGCGCGACCGAAAACGTTGCCTGGAAGACCCCCGTCCCCGGCAAGGGCCATAGCTCGCCCACCGTCGTCGGCGAGCATATCTACCTGGCCACAGCCGACTACGAAAAACAACAGCAGTCGGTCCTCTGCTTCGAGCGCAAGTCGGGCAAGAAACTCTGGCAGACCGAAGTTCACAAGGCCCCTTTCCCCGCCAAGCAGGGCAACGGCAAGAGTACGCTCGCCTCGTCGACGATCGCCTGCGACGGAGAGCGGCTCTTCATCAACTTCCTGCACGAAGGCGCCATCCATCTCTCCGCCCTGACGCGCGACGGCAAGATCCTTTGGCAAAAGAAAGTCACCGACTACAAGATCCACCAGGGCTTCGGGTCGTCCCCCGCGATCTACGGACCGCTGGTCATCGTCTCGGCCGACAGCACCGGCGACGGTCTCGTCGCCGGATTTAATCGCGAGAACGGCGACGTCGTCTGGAAGCATGCCCGACCGAAAACCGCCAACTATGCCTCGCCAATCATTCTGAATGTCGCGGGGAAAGATCAGCTCATCTTCACCGGTTGCGAACTCGTCAGCAGCTATCAACCGCTCGATGGTAAGCGGATCTGGGAGATCAAGGGCTCGACCGTCGAATGCGTCACCTCGACCGTGACCGACGGCGAGCGGATCATTACCAGCGGCGGCTACCCGAAGAATCACGTCGCCGCCATCAAGGCCGACGGTTCCGGCGAAGTCGCCTGGGAGAACAACACCCGCGTTTACGTTCCCTCGCTCATCGCGAAGGACGGTTATCTCTACGGCGTCGGCGACTCGGGCATCACCGTGTGCTGGAAGTTCGACACAGGCAAGGAGCAGTGGAAGGGCCGAATCGACGGCGTCTTCTCGGCCTCGCCCGTGCTGGTCGGCGACTTGCTGTTCTGCGCGAACGAGACCGGCATGACGTACATCTGGAAGGCGACGCCGAGTTCGTTCGAACTCATCGGACAAAATCAGCTGGGCGACGAAGCCATGGCCACGCCGACGTTCGTCGGCAATCGCATCTACGCGCGCGTGGCTCACCGCGAGAACGGCAAGCGGCAGGAATATCTTTATTGCCTTGGGAAGTAGAGCGAGTGCAGTAGACCTCGCTAAAATAGACGGAAAGGAGCGCATCCATGAAAACCCTCGACCAAAACATCGGGATTGATCCTCAACAGCTGGCCGATGAGGAAGCGGTTATGCAACAACTGCTACGGGGCATTCCTGCCGATCCCGAGGTCCTTCGTCGCGTCGAAAAGAGGTCGTTGCAAGCCACCTCCGAGACCCGTCGACTCAAAGGAGAAATCGACGTCGACCAACTCCTCCATGATACCCGAGACGAATCATGAGGTACGTCCTCGATGCGTCGGTCGCGCTTCGAGTCGTCTTGCCGGGCGTGCTGTCCGTCAAAGCGGCACAGCTTAGGGACGAATATCGCAACATGATTCACGAACTCACCGCCCCCTCAATCTTTACCGGTGAGATCGCCAGCGCTCTCACGAAGGCCGAGCGTCAAAAGCTCATTCCCGTCGGCGATGGTCGATTGCATTTCACGAATCTCGTGGCTTGGGCGCCTGTGCTTTATGCCTACGAACCGTTAATCTATCGTGCGATCGATATCTCTTCGCAGACGCGGTGCGGCTTTTACGATGCGCTGTACGCCGCCCTCGGGGAACGTGAGGGCTGCGAAGTGGTAACTGCAGATGACAAGTTTTTGAGGGCCGTGCAGCCGACACTGCCCTTCGTCATCTCGCTCGCCTCTTTACCGTAACGCAATTTGCGCGTATCCGAAAGTATCTCGCCGACAGCCGAATCGTCGCTAACGCTACACGGAAATACTACCTTGACTCCGACCACAGCACCGGGAAGACCGCGGGGTCGCTGAAGTCGGGTTCGCCGTTGGGTTGCTTGCGGCACAGCTGCTCGTCGAAGATGTGGATCTCGCGCCCCTGCGGCGTCGTGTAGGGGCGGTAGCGATTCTCGCCGTCCTGCACGTGGACGGCGAACGAGAGGCGTGGTTTGCCGCTGGTGTTCGGATAGCTTGCGTGGATCGTCCAGCCGTGATGGAAGCTGACCTGCCCCTTCTTGAGCGTCATGGCGACGATGCGGATGTCCTTGCCTTCGCTGCGAAATCGCTCCTCGAGTTCGGCGAGGTTCGTTCGGTTGAAGTAGCGAATGTCTTGTAATCCTTGCCACTTATGGCTGCCGGCCATCACCACGAGCGGGCTCTGCGTGATTTCGACGTCGTGCAGCGGAATCCAGGCGGAGGTCAGCTTGTCGGAAGTGCAGGTGCTCCAGTAGGCGCGGTCGGCGTGCCAGCCGGTGATGGTCGACGAGGCGTTGCCCGGCGACGAGGGTTTGTAGATCAGCTGGTCGTCGAGCAGGCGGATTTCGTGGCTGCGCGTGAGGCGGGCGGCGATGGCGCCGATCATCGAGCGGCGGGCGAGGTCCATCATTTCGCGTTTCTGCAGCGACACGAATTCGTTATTGCGAGGCCCGTCGCCGTCCTCGGGCCGCCAGTTGGAGAAACCCGATTCGGCGGGGAGCTGCGCGTCCCGCTCGCCGCGGTAAAAGGCCTCGGCGCCGCGCACGGCCGCATCGATCAATTCGTCCGGAATCACTCCTTCTTTCGAGATGTAGTAGCCGTCGGCCTCGTAAGCCAGGACGTCGTCCTCGGTGGGTAGGAGTGCGCGCTGGCGGGGTGTGAGTACGAACATGTGCAGCCTCGGGGGGTGTCGCGGGCGTTCACAGGTATTTACGTTGCAAATGCAAAGAAAGCAAACGCATCGGTTTCGCAGCCTGGGCCGGACGATTTTTTTGACAATCGCCGCAAACTGACCAATGCTTGTTCAGCTTTCTTTACAGCGTTAAGCTTTCTGAGCGCGCTTTCGTCGCGAAGGGCGGATCATGGTCGGCAGTCGCATCGCTTTGGTGGCCGATGACAAACACCTGACGCAATCGGTGCTTGGTTTCTTTCAAGAACAAGGTCGGGCCGCGCCGTTTTGCGAATCGTTCGGCGGCATCCGCGAACATCTCGACGGCAATTCCGACGGCTTCCTCCTCCTGGGCGTCACCGGCGGGCAAGACGGCCAAGAAGCGCTGCGGCTCGTGCAGGACATTCACCTCCAGCGCTTGCCGCCCAAGGTCGTGCTGATCGACGCCTGCGGCCCGGAATCGCCGTTGCGGATTCTGGAAACCTACCTTCATAAACACCTACGCTGGCCGGACGGGACGAATGCCCTGAAACAGGTTCTCGCCTCGGGGAGCCCGGCGCAAAACTATCAGGCGCCTCACCGCGAATCGCTGGAAGATCTGCTCGCCCGGCGCCTGCTCGCGTGGACGCCCTCGCTCTTGCCGTTGGTCGAGCGCATCGCTTTGGCCGCGGCGCACGACGTCACCGTGCTGCTCAACGGCGAGACCGGTACAGGGAAGACGTACCTCGCCCGGCTGCTGCACGATCATTCGCCGCGCCGGCATCAAAAATTCCAGGCCGTGCCGTGCGGCGCCATCTCCGCGAATCTCATCGAGAGCGAATTCTTCGGGCACGTCAAAGGAGCATTTACCGGCGCGGATCGGCCCAAGCTCGGCAAGTTCGCCGCGGTCGGCGACGGCACCCTGCTTCTCGACGAGATCGACACCCTGCCGCTGGAACAACAAGCGACGCTGCTCCGGGTAATCGAGACGGGCGAGTTCGAACCGGTCGGCGGCGTCGAGACGCTCAAGAGCCAGGCCCGGCTCATCGTGGCCAGCAATATCGATCTCGAACAAGCGGTCGCCAAGTCGAAGTTTCGGCCCGACCTCTACTTCCGCCTGAACGTGATGTCGTTTCATCTGCCGCCGCTTCGCGAGCGCATTCAGGACATCGCGCCGTTGGCCCGGGGCATGGCCTCGCGTTTCAATCGCAAGTTCAACAAGGATCTCTTTCACATTCATCCGGAAACGCTGTCGACGCTCGAAGCCTTTTCCTGGCCGGGCAACATTCGCCAGCTCGAGAACGTCGTGCAGCACGCGGTATTAGTGAGCAACGGCCCGCAGCTGATGCCGCACCATTTGCCGCCGGTGGTCCAGGAATTGACGCCGATGGCGTCGAGTCCGACGACGACCGCGGGAGAATCGCTGCATCATCAGCGCGATCAGATCGAGCGCAACGTGATCCAGCGAGCGCTGATGACAAACGGCTACAGCCGCACGCGCGCCGCCGATTCGCTCGGCATCAGCCGGGTGACGCTCTACAAGAAGATGAAGAAGTACGGCCTCATGTCCAACGGCGACTGATCTCGTTTAGCCGCACGCGGGGAATATTGCTACCAGAGCCGCGACCGCCAGGGAGCGGCTTTACGAGCCAGGGAGCTTCAAGCCGCTCCCTGGCGGTCGCGGCTCTTTGACTCACTGTGGACCGCGGGAGGTCTCGCTTTGAGGATCGCCGCTCCGTAGCGAGGGTTCGACGAAAGCCCTATAATCTCAACACCCCTCACGTTCCATTTCAGGAGTGTTGCCATGAATCTACGGTACCTGATGGTCGGCTGTCTGACCGCTTTGATCCCCGATCCCGCCAGCGCGCAGTTCCGCGAGGGATTTCGAACCGGGGTGCCGGAAGTTCGTGGCGTCGTCAAGTTGCTGGACATCAAGGCGAACAGCCTGGTTCTCGGGGTCGGCGAAGGGCGTGGAGCCGCGGATGCGGAGAAGACCTTCACGCTGGCGAAGAACGTCGAGATTGCGATCGGCGCCGGTCCCGGGCGCGTCGGGGCACTCAAGGAAGGCAAGCTCACGGACCTCGTGGAGGGGACGCGCGTCGGCCTTTCGCTGAGCAAGGATCAAAAATTAGTCGAGAGCATCGGCCTGGAGTTGCCCGTCGTCAGGGCGAAGATCAAGGAAATCGACGCGGAGAAGAAGACGCTAACGCTGACCACCGGTGGCCGGGATGGGGCGGCGGATGAGAGATCCTATGCCGTCGCTACGGATGCGGAGATCGCGGTCGATGACGGCCGGGGCAAGCGTTTTTCGATCCGCGAAGTGAAGCTCGGCGAACTGGCGCGGGGCGCCTACGTGATGGCCGTCCTCTCGATCGACAAGAAGCAGATTCACGCCGTCGTCGCCGAGGGGCCTTCGCTTTCCGGCACGATCAAGTCGGTCGATCTCAAGAAGAAGGCGCTGACGATTCTGGTTCGTTCGCCGGAAGGCGAAGCGGAACAGGTCGTGAGCGTTTCGAATGACGCGACGATCTTGCTGGACGACGGCAAAGGTCGGCGTCTGTCGCTGAAAGCCGCCAAGCTGGAGGACGTGGCTGAGGGAGCCACGGTGCAGGCGAAACTGTCGATGGAGCAACACTTTGCGATGATGGTTCGCATCGAAGGGGGCACGGTCGTCGGCATACTCAAGGCGATCGACGCCGACAAGGGGACGGTGACGGTTCTAACCGCGAAGAGCCGGGAGGACCGCGAGGAGAAGACGTTCACGCTGGCAAAGGATGGCCGAGTGCTGGTCGACGGGGCCGAGTCGAAGCTCGCGGACCTCAAGATCGCGGAGAACGGCCCGTTCGTTCAGTTACGGCTGACGCTCGACCGGATGTTCGTGCAAAGCCTGGTGGCTCAGCAGCCGCGCGATCGGTAGACCTCACGGTCCGATGCTCCCGTGAATGCGCTTGTAGGTCGTATGTGACGCCGGCTCCTCAACGAGGCCGCTGCCGTTGCTGAGCACAGGCGACGTATTGATACTCGTCTGAGCCTTGACATTAGGCAGCGGATTCGCGGCTCGGCGGAACATCTCTTCGAGATTGGGTTCCGGCGCGGGCGCGACGGTCCTTTGCGCCGGCACGCAGCCCGCACTGACGCAAATGACGGCGGCTATTAGCATTACGCGGAATATCATGGCCCGATACCGCCGTGGATGCGTTGGTAGGTGAGATGCGACGGCTGATCGAGGAACCAGAAGCGTTCCCATTCGTCCTGAATCTGCCTGAGGTTCTCGGAGACGACCAGGAGCTGGTTGGTCCGGCGCACCGGGTCCGAGTTGTACATATTGATGAGACAGCCGGGCGCCGACAGGCAGATGCAGCCGACGATGAGTAAGCGTTTCAGGTACCGCATGGCAGATTCCTTCCCGGCGACAATAACCCCTGTCGCAGACTTTATCGGCCGGTCGCGTCTGG
Source organism: Gemmatales bacterium (assembly GCA_038217425.1). Lineage (GTDB taxonomy): Bacteria > Planctomycetota > Planctomycetia > Gemmatales > Gemmataceae > JAIEPT01. Next base: position 11,025 of record JBBQPM010000084.1, on the reverse strand, counting down.
CAACTTGAGGAAAGTTTGACGGCTGTGCCGATTTTAACGAAAAAAGTCCCGGGAGGAGGCTCCCGGGACTGATTGCATCTGAACGGCTGACCATTATAGATCGTCGTCATCCTCGTCTTCGTCGTCATCCGCCGGGGCGCCGGCCATGACCATTTGTTTACCTTTTTCGTGCATTTCGAGCTTTCGGACGCGTTCTTCCATCTCCTTGCCGGCCTTGAACACGACCACGTTCTTGGGCTCGACTTCGACGCGATCGCCGGTGCGCGGGTTGCGCGCCTTGCGCGCCTTGCGGCGTTTCACTTCGAAGACGCCGAAGTTTCGCAGTTCGATTCGTCGTTCGCTGAGGAGGGTTTCCACAATGGCGTCGAAGGTCTTTTGCACAATTTCTTTGGTCTTGAGCTGAGTCAGTCCGAGTTCTTCCGAAATTCGCTTCACGATTTCTTTTTTGGTCACGGTCCGTGTCTCCCTACTAGAAATGGCAACTTCTCTTGTAGTAATAAGTGTAATAAGGGCATGGGGTAATGTCAAGCAAAAACCATTATTCTTAACGCGTGAACGAATGCTCACACGTGAATTTTTCGCCCCGTCCAGGTCCAGTGACGGTCGCTCGTGAGTTGCACGGAATCCGCGGGCCAACCCAGCTCCACGACCAGCTGGCGGACCTCGGTCAGCGTCAGCGCCGCACGCAAGGAGGCGTCGAATAGGGCGCGCTGGCGCGGGGTGGCGTCCGCGGCGTAAGTCGTCACGAGTCGCTCGACCTCGGCGTCGTCCTGGGGGCGATGAAGATCGCGGACCAGGAGCAGGCCGCCCGGTCGAAGCACCCGGCACATCTCGCGCAGAACCCGGCTCGGCTCGGGAATGTGGTGGACGATGCTGTTGGAGATGACGGCGCCAAACGCGTCGTCGACCAGCGGCAGTCGTTTGGCATCGCACGCCTCGAGAGCGATACGTTCGGCGAAACCGGCCCGAAGGACGTTGGCGCGTCCCAAGATCAGCATTTCCTGAGACGCGTCGATGGCCAAAATCTCGGCCTGCGGGTGACGTGCACAGAGGGCGATGGGAATCTGAGCGGTGCCGGCGCCGACGTCGAGAATCGTCCCCGTGCCGTCCCAGCGCTCCAGGAAGTCGGCGGCGAAGAGTGCATTGACGTGGGAATGGTCCATGGAATCGTAGTCCCGAGCCTCCTCGGGCGAATCCATCACTTCCGATTCGAGCACGCGCGAAAGCGTCATTTGCCGCCTTCCGCCTGGCTCACCAGTTTCTCGATGAGCGGCGACGACAGCACGTTCTGATTGCCGGCGAGCTGAATGACGCCCTTGTGATCGACGAGGATGAACGTCGGGTAACCGGTGACGCCGTATTTTTGGGCGATGATCGACCCTTCGTCGTACCACGAAGGCCAGGTGAGTTGCTTCGTTTCGGCGGCTTCCTGCCCAGTTTCGCGGTCGGTATCGGCGTTGACGCCCAGGATTTGGAACGGACGACCGGAGTATTTTGCCGCGAGCGCTTTCTCCGCGGGCATCACCGCCACACAAGGGCGACAGGTACTAAACCAGAAGCTGAGCAAGGTGACCTTGCCGCGATACTGCGATAAGGTCATTTCCTTGCCGTCGAGGGTGAGGCCGACGATCTCGGGCGCGATGGCGCCGCTGGGCGTCGTTTCGGAGGTCTCGCGCTTGCAACCGGGCATGCCGAACACAACTGCCAGGAGCATCTGACCGCCAATGAGAGTGGACTTGAGCATCGACTTTCCCTTCCGTGCGGAATTTTTGTCGATTGGGGTCATAGCGTTCTCCTGAAATTGCGTCAACGGGAACGCTTTCATTCTAGCGGTCTCGCAGCCGCACGCCGCGAAATTGAATTTCGGCGAAGAATTTTGCCAAATCCGCCTTGACCCAAACACGCGAAATCTGGACCATGGGTTTCTTCATCCCCCGCACTCTATGGCCAAGGAGGGTCAGACCCATGTACTTCACCGAATCCAAACCTCAAGGCTGGCGCGCCGTCGCGGTGTTCGAAGATCGCCCCGATCTTCTCCTTTACCTGCACCGCTCGTCCACCCAGGTCCGCCTCGGTCTGCGCCAGGCGTTCCTCGAAGTCCTCGATGCCGAGGAGCAAAAGCAGGTCAAGACGATTTCGCTGCAGCGCTGGCACGGCGCCCCCGACGCGGGTCGCTGGATCCATCAATCCGACCTCGCCCTGCCCGTCGGCAATCCCATGGACAAGCTCGAGAAGCTTCTGCTCGCCGCGTAACGCCTGCATTCGTTTAGCGCTCGCTCCCGCTTTCTGCGAGCGCTAAACGAATGTCGTTTGCATTTCTCTCCGCCGGATGCGACACTCGGCTCTTTCCATTGCGAGCGCGCATCATGAGTTCCCCGCCGACCAACCATAGCCGAGTCTGGGCGTACGGCGTTTGCCTACTCCTGCTCCTGGCCACGGTCATCAACTATCTCGACCGGCAAGCGCTCACGTTGATCTCGCCACGCATCATGACGGAACTTAAGCTCGACAACGAGATGTACGGCTGGCTCGAGACCGGCTTTAGTCTCGCTTTTGCCGTGGGACTGACGGTTTTGGGCATCGGCGCCGACCGGTTCAATTTGCGCTGGTTTTTCCCGCTGGTGCTGCTCGCCTGGTCGGCCATGGGCTTCGCGACGGGGCTCGTGTCGACTTACCTAGGACTCGTGGTGTGCCGAACGCTCTTGGGATTTTTCGAGGCAGGCAATTGGCCGTGCGGCATTCGCGTGATTCAAAAGGTGCTTCGGCCCGAAGAACGCCCGATGGGCAACGGCCTGTTGCAATCGGGAGGCGCGATCGGCGCCATGTTGACGCCGATCATCGTTCCCTGGTTCATGACCGACGAGCCCGGAAGCTGGCGATTGGCGTTCCAGGTGATCGGCGCCAGCGGCTTGATGTGGATTGTGCTCTGGTTTTTCTTCGGTCCCACGTACTCTCAACTTGCCCAGCCCGCCCCGTCCCCCGTGAACGCGCCGGACGAAAGCAGCATTTGGCCAATTCTGCGCTCGCGCCGTTTCGCGGTCTTGTTGGTCGTGTCGATCAGCGTCAACGTCTGTTGGCACTGGCTGCGCGTCTGGCTGCAGAACTTCCTGCATTTCGGCCGAGGCTATTCGCAGGCCGAGGTGATGCAGTTTTCGTTCTGGTATTACCTGGCGGCCGACCTCGGCGCGTGGACCGGCGGCGCGGTCGTCATCTGGCTGTACAACCGGCGCGGCTTCTCCCGGCACGGGGCCCGACTCGTCGTTTACTTCGTCGCGAGTTGCCTCACTGCACTCTCCACCTTGGCGGTTGCCTTGCCCGGCGGTTGGGCCCTCCCGGCGACGCTGTTGCTCGTCGGTTGCGGCAGTCTGGGTTTGTTCCCGTTTTTCTTCAGCTTGACGCAGGAAATCAGCGTTCGGCGCCAGGGCACAATCGTCGGTATCCTCTGTAGTGTTCCCTGGCTGATCCTGGCCATCATCCATCCCCTGTTCGGCAATTATGTCGATCTGGAGCATTCCTACGACCTGGGCCTGAAGCTCATCGGTTGGCTGCCGATGGTTTCATTCGCGGTGCTGTGGTTTTTCTGGAACGAGCAGGAAACCCGTGTCGTTTAGTCGCCAACTGGCCCATGGTCCCCTTCTCGATGTATTCCTGTAAATTGCGAAAACGCGACTCGAGTAGCTCTTTCCCCAGGGATAGCCATCTCTGGGCTTTCGGGTTTCACCTGAGCGCCCGCAACAGCCCCTCGGCCTTGTGCCAGGTCTCCTGATACTCGCGCTGCGGATCCGAGTCCGCGACGATGCCGCCGCCGACGTGGAACTGCAACCAGCCGGCGCCGAGCACCATTGTGCGGATGAGGATGCTCGTGTCCATCGCTCCGTCGAAGCCGATCCAGCCGAGCGATCCGCAGTAGGGGCCCCGTTGGCCGCGCTCGAGTTCCGCGATGATCTCCATCGCCCGAATCTTGGGCGCCCCCGTCACCGAACCGCCGGGGAAACACGCCTTGAGCAGATCGAGAGCGTCCTTCTCGGGCCGAAGTCGGCCGCAGACTTGCGAGACGAGATGGTGGACGTATTGGTACGATTCGACGCCGCACAAGACGGGCACCTGAATCGAGCCGTATTGACAGACTCGACCCAGATCGTTTCGCAGCAGATCGACGATCATGATGTTCTCGGCCCGGTCCTTGGCGCTCGCCTGGAGTTCGCGCAGCTGGACGTCGTCCAACTCGCGTTGGGGATGCCTCGGACGCGTTCCTTTGATCGGCCGAGTTTCGACGGCGCCGGCCTGCAAACGCAGGAAACGTTCCGGCGAGGCGCTGGCAAGCACGAAGTCGCCCAGGTCGAAATATGCGGAGAACGGGGCAGGGTTCCTCGTACGCGATTGTTCGTAAATCGCGATCGGATCGGCGGGGGGCGTGCGAATCAAGCGCTGGGCGAGATTCACTTGAAAGCAGTCGCCGGCGTGCACGTACTCGATGCCGCGGCGCACCATTTCCAGGTACTCGGCCTCGCGAAAATTGCTCGACAGGCCCGGGATCGGCGTCGGGTGCAGCGGCGTCGCCAACGTGGTCGCAGCGACCGTCGGACGGACGCTCTTCTGAATGGGGCGGTCGAGCAGTCGGCGGAATTCGTCGAGCCGCTCGTGTGCCCGCCGGCGCCGATCGCCCGGCGTGTCCGCAGGGAAACCGGTCGCCACGAGCCAGGCGCGGTTGCGGCGATGATCGAACGAAAAGACGCAGTCGTAAAGGCCGACCGCCAAATCGGGAAACCGGAAATCGCGAAACGCCGGCCGCGGCAGTTTCTCGATCCCGTGCGCCAGATCGTAACCGAACATCCCCGCCAAGCCCCCTTGCAACGGCGGCAGGTCCGGCAACGGCGTCAGACGAAATCGATTCAGCCGATCACGCAACAGGGCAAACGCGTCCTCGCTCCCCGTCTCCAGGCTCAGCCACTGAAACGGATTGGCCAGCAGGTACGAATATTCGCTCTGAGGTCCCGGCGAAGCGCTGTCCAGAAACAGTAAATGTTGCTCGCACGCCAGGCGCTGAAACACGTCCCATGCGGCCAGGCCCGTGATCTCGACGGCGAGCGGCGTCTCAGGCGCTATCGGCAGATGACTCATCCCCTCATTCTAGTGCCTTGACGCCCGAATAATGCCGGGAGGGCGCACGCGTTTTTTCCAAGCAATCCGCGCCGCGCTCGGCTACACTGACTCCGTCGTCCCAAACCATCGCTTCCTGGAGTGCCGTCATGTCTCGCGCCTCGCTGCTCGTCGGCGTCCTCGGTTTTTTCGCGCTCAGCCTTGTCAACTTTGCCGAGGGGCAGGACAAGAAAAACAAGGGCAAGAAAAACAACCACCACCCGCACCTGCATCACGCCCTCAACGAACTCAAGGAATCGCAGAAGGAATTGAGGGGCGCCAAGGGGAACTTCGGCGGGCATCTCGACAAGGCTCTCAAGGACATTCGCCAGGCGATCGACGCCATTGAGGACGCGCTGCAGTCCGCGGGCGATCCGTTCAAGGGGAAGGTCCAACGCGACGCCAACGATTACAAGAAGTACGCTCACCACCCGCACATCCACCACGCCTTGCACGATCTGCGCGAGGCCAAGATGGAACTTAAAAACGCCAGCCACAACTTCGGCGGCAAACGGGACGTCGCCCTCCGCGAAGTCAACCAGGCCATCGATCAACTGCAACTCATTCTCAAACACGCCAAGTAAGCAACTGCCCAGCAGGAAAAAACGAGCCACAGAGGTCACCGAGAACACCGAGAACACCGAGAATAAGAACGCTGTCGGGGGACTTCACGCACTTCTCCGCTTTTCTTACTCTGTGTCCTCTGTGCCCTCTGTGGCTTGTCTTTTGCCTCACGGAATCCGCGGCGTCGGCGCCGTTACCAACACCGGCTTGCGGTCGCCCTGGATCGCCTGGACCTCGGCCCGCACTGCGTCAACTTCCTTGGTCCCCAGGTGTACGCCGAACTCCAGCGACATGCTGTAGCTCACTCCGCCGGCGAGCTTGGGCACCCGCCCGGCCTGACGTTCGACGCTCCGGCGATTGGGATAGTTCGTCCCCGGCTCCAGTCCGGTGACGTAACCGTCCGCGTCGGCGCCTGTGTTTTTCCACAGCGTCAGGTATGGCAACTCCTTCACCTGGTAGCGAATCGACGTCCCATGCGTCCCCGCCTGATTGGCGAGCAGAATCGTCGTTCGGCCCTCCTTGTTCGCCAGCGGTTCAAGCAGGTAAACTTGCTCAACGTAGCCCGTCGTCGGCGCCAGGTACTGATTCCACGTCGCCACGTCGCGGCCGGCGTTCTTGTTGTACGGCGTCACCTTCGCCACCGGCGCCTCGAACCGCGCGCCCGCTTCGAGCACCGGTTTGCCGACGTTCACGTGATACAGCATCTGAAACTCCTCGGGCCCCGCGCCTCGATTGGTGACGACGTCCTTGATCTGAAAGGTTGCCGCGCCCGGCGTCGTGGTCAGCTCCGTCATTAACTCGAGCTTGGGGCCGAACAGCATTCGCTCGTTTACGATGCCGCGAACGGTGATGCGGAAGGGGTGCTTCTTGTCGACGACGATCTCGACTTCTTGCGCGGGTTGGTTAGCGATTTTGCCATGCAGCGTCAGATCCATGGAGGCTTCGTCGCCGACGTTGTTGATGAAGCGATCGGGACCGGGTTGGCCGTTGTTTTCCAGGCCGCAGCGCACGACGAATTCGGTGAAGCCGTCGAGCCAGCCGAGCCCGCCGCGTGCGGTCATGTTGACGAACTGCGGATGGACGATCTCTTTCACGGGGGAATCCCAGCCGATACGGACGCCGGCGCGGCGAACTTCCTGGATGCCCATGCCGCGCGTCGGAATCAGGGTGATCTTGAGGACGCCGTTATCGACGATGACGAGCGTGACGCCTTCTTGTTTGCCGCCGTGTAGGCGCTTGACCTCGATATTCCAGGGATGCGCTGCATTAGGCGTTACGTCTTTTGACGAGATTGTGAGCGCCTGGGCCGAGCGATTCTCGGCGACGCTGAGAAGCGTTTGACGAAATTCGTCCTGGGCGTGCACGCCGGACGCGGTGAAGAGGAGAGCGAAGAGCCAGCGCATGCGAGAATCCTCGGAGAAGGGGTTACAACAGTATTAGAGATTGCCGAGCGCGCGAAAATGTTACTTGACAGCCGGAGTCGCATGGAAGAAGATACAAAATCCCCCGAAGCCTGCCTCTCATCCCAATAGGAGAATCTCATGTTGGAACAACGTCCGCAGAATTGTCCCGAATGCGTCGGGACGGAAGAGTCGCTTGATCGCCGTCATTTCATGAAGTCCGTCGGCTTGGGGGCGGCCCTCGCGGGACTCGCCAGCACGGCGCCCAGCCTGCAGGCTCAGACGCCCGCTCCGGCTCCGGCGGCGCGCGTCAACCGAGCGGCCGAGGATCTCATTCAGGAACTCTACGCCAACATGAGCGCCGAACAGAAGACGCGCCTCGTGCTCCCCTGGGACCATCGCCAGACGCCGACCGCCAGCCTCACCCGCCAACGCATGTTCAACTCTCGGCTCCCGGATCGGCCCAGCATCGGCGCCGGCTACACCCCCGCTCAGCAAGAACTCAACAGCCGAATCCTCGCCGCCATCTCCTCCGGCGAACAAGGCTTACGCCAGCTCACGCGCAACGGCACTTACGACAACAGCGGCTCCCTCGGCAACTGCGGCGCCTACATCTTCGGCGAACCCGGCGAAGGTCGCCCCTACGCCTGGGTCTTCATGGGGCATCACCTCACCGTCCGCTGCGACGCCAACTCCGAACCGAACGCCGCGTTCGGCGGGCCGATGTACTACGGCCACAGCGCCGACGGTAATAGCCAACGCAATGTCTTCAACTACCAGACCCGCGCCGTCATGGAAGTCTACGACGCCCTGAGCGAAGCTCAGCGCCGCACCGCGGTGCTGGGCGGCAACCCCGGGGAACAAGAACCCTCGGTCACGTTCCGTCGGCCCGGACAGGCGATGCCCGGCCTCGCCGGTACCGAGCTGTCCGACGATCAAAAGACACTCGTGCAGCGCGTGCTGCGGACCATTTTGTCCCCCTATCGCCGCGAGGACGCCGACGAAGTCATGGACATCGTGCGGCGTAACGGCGGCATGGACCGCATTCACCTGGCGTTCTACCGTGAAGGCAACGGCGCCGGCGCCAACTTCCACTTCTGGCGCCTGGAAGGCCCCGGCTTCGTGTGGAACTACCGCGTCCTGCCGCACGTCCACACCTTCGTCAACATCCGCGGCATCGCGTAGTACTACATCGCTATCTTCTCCCCTCTCCCTCCCGGAGAGGGGCGGGGGTGAGGGGAAAAGGCCCACGCCGCCGAGCCGAGCGCGACGACGCACTCGGCTCGGCTTTTTTCTTACGCAAAAACACCCTGGAGTCGCTCGTGATTCGATTCTTCGCCTCGATCGCGTTGCTCGTGCTCGGTTCGCTCCACGCCCAGGAGAAACTCCCCCGGGTGCTGGACGACGGCCACAAGTACCGCCTGGATCTCCTGGCCGAGGCTCCCGAACTCGTCACCCCCGTCGGTCTCGCCTTCGACTCGAAGAAACGCTTGCTCATCATCGAATCGCACACGCACTTTCGGCCCAAGGACTACCAGGGCCCGAAAGCCGATCGCATCCGCATCTTCGATGAGACGAAGCCGAAAGGAGAGCAATTCTCCACGTTCTACGAGGGCTCCGTCCACACCATGAGCATCGCCTGCGCGCTAGACGGCTGGGTGTATGTTGCCACGCGGGCCAAGATCTTCCGCATCCGCGACAGCAAGAAGGCCGGCAAAGCTGACGAAGAGGAGATCCTGGCGCACCTCGACACGACCGGTAACTACCCGCACAACGGCCTGTGCGGCCTGTGCCTGGGACGCGACGGCTGGCTCTATTTCGGCATGGGCGAGAATCTCGGCATCCCGTACAAGCTCCTCCCGAAAATCGGCCCCGCGCACGTCGGCGGCGGCGAAGGGGGCAACGTCTTTCGCATGAAGCCCGACGGCAGCCAAATGGCGCGCATCGCCACCGGCATCTGGAATCCGTTCGGCCTTTATCAGGATGCACGGGGCCGGTTGCTCTGCGTCGACAACGATCCCGACGCGAAGCCGCCGTGCCGACTGCTGCACATCGTCCCCGGCGGCGACTACGGCTTTCAGTTCCGCTACGGAAGGGCCGGCAATCATCCGCTGCAAGCCTGGGACGGCGAACTCCCCGGCACCCTGCCGATGATCGCCGGCACCGGCGAGGCGCCTTGCAACCTCCTTGAGTTTCACGGCCGCCTGTGGGTCTCGAGCTGGGGCGACTATCGCCTGGAAAGCTACACACTCGAACCGTTGGGGGCGACCCTCAAGGCCGAGCGTCACATCGTCGTTCAGGGGGATCAAAAGTTTCGCCCCGTCGGCCTGACAGTGGGTCCGGATGGCGCGCTCTACTTCACCGACTGGGTCCAGCGCAGCTATCCCGTTCACGGCCAGGGCCGACTTTGGCGCTTGACCGTCAAGGATCGGTACAACGGAATTCAGGTCTCTCACAAGCAACACGAAATCGCCGAGCGTCTGCGGGTTCGGCCTGAACTCACGGCACTCGACAGCTTCGATCCCTTCATCCACCAAGCGGCGGTCTGGGGCTTCAGCCAGCAACCGACCATGCCCGCGTTCAAGGATCTGAAGTCGGCCCGTCAACGGCTCGGCATCCTGCAGGCGCATCGCTGGCTCGAGAAGGACGCGGACGCAATCCTCCCGCTGGCGCTCGTCGATGCCGATCCCGACGTCCGTCTACTCGCGGTTCGCTGGGTGGCCGACGCCGACCTCAAGAAATTCAAGCCCGCGCTCGAGGAGATGCTCGTCAATCCGACGAACACCCTCCCCCTCACGCGCGGCGCCATCGCGGCGCTCGCCTGGCTCGAACACGGCGCCCTCCGGCCCAAGGAGCGTAAGGTTCTCGAAGACTCACTCACGTTGTCGTTGCTCAAGGCGCACCAACAGACCGCGGTCGGCGTGTCGCTGCTGCGCTCACTCCCTGCCAATCATGTCGCCCTCACGAACGAAATGCTGGCGCAACTCTTCGCCGCCAAGAATCCGGCCCTCAAACGCGAAGTCGTCTGGACCGCGATCGCCGCGAGTCGAGGCGATCGTGGCGAGTTGCTCGAACCGATCGTGCGCGACGAGAGCCTGCCGCCGTCCATCCGCGCCGACGCGATGATGGGCGTCGACGTGATGAAAACTCGTCGACGGATCGAAAGGCTTGCCAACGATGCCGAACTCGAGCGAACGGCGCGGTACCTGTTGCGGACGTTCCTCCGTATGGAGAAGCGTCCCGACGCGAAGGACATTGACGCCTGGCTCAAGATCGTAGAGACCGGCGGCGACGCCGAGATGGGTCGACGCATCTTCTTCGCGGGCGCCGGGGTCAAATGCGCCACCTGTCACGCGATTCAGGGCCGAGGCGCCGGCGTCGGGCCCGATCTCACCTTCATCGCACGCCAGGGAGAAGTCAGTATGCTTCGTTCAATCCTCCAGCCGAGCCAAAACATCGCTCCGCAATATCAGGCGCTCATCCTCGAACTCGTCGACGGCAAAACCCTCACCGGCTACGCAATCAACAAGATCGAAGGCGAATCCCGCGAGCGTTTCATGGGCGCCGACGGCAAGGAGTTTATCGTTCCGAATAAGGACGTGGTCGAGCGGCTCGTGTCGCCCCTTTCGATCATGCCGCACGGCGTCGAGCAGACGATGACGCTCGAAGACTTCCGCGATCTGTTCGCATACCTTCGCACTCTGAAATAGGAGCCGACATGGCCAGGCCGACGCCCGAACCGATTGCTCCCCAGCAAGTCCTGGAACTCGCCCGCAAGGTCGTCGCCGCCGACCGCTTCCCCTATCTTGCGAGCATCGACGGCGACCAACCGCGCCTGCGGCCGGTCTCGCCCGTGCGCACCGACGGTTTCACCGTCTACGTCGCCAACCTACGCCCGTATCACAAGACGCAGGAGATCGCC
>JBBQPM010000083.1:0-28506 GCA_038217425.1 Gemmatales bacterium | reverse complement strand
AGCAACCACGAGGCGTGGGATCGGCTGTTGCGTTACGTGCGCGACCACGCCGCCCCGGAGATCGCGCTGCGCGCGTCGGCGTAAGGCGAGCGGGGGACGTTAGTCCCCCGGTACGTCGCATATTTGCAAAACTGAGAATCCGCAGCGGGTACAAGTACCGGGGGACTAACGTCCCCCGCTCGCCGAATGAGGTGGATGACATGCCGATGTCGCGAATCTTTCTGTGTTTCCTGCTGATCGCCCCCGCCGCACGGGCCGACTTTATTTTCACTCAGCCCCTCGCCAATCTCGGCGTCGTCAAGGCGGGCGTGAGCCATCAGCATCGCTTCGATTTCGAAGTTCGCGGCGCCCTGCCCGTCGAGATCGTCGGCTTCGAACGGAGTTGCGGTTGCCTGGCGCCCCAGTGGGAGCGAACGAAGTTCAACCCCGGCGAAAAGGGCTCGCTCGTCATCGACGTGCGCTCGGTCGGCCAACCCGAAGGGCCGCACGCCTGGAACGCGCGCGTCGTCTATCGTCAGGGTGACGAGAGGAAAACCGCTCCGCTGACGGTGCATGCGACCGTCAAGAACGAAGTCACGGTGCAGCCGCCGAGGCTCGCGGTCTTTCTCGAAAGTGCTTTGCCGCAGGAGATCAAGGTGCACGATCGGCGCGAGAAGGCGCTGCAGGTGATCGACGTCCGCTGCTCCGTCCCCGGGTTGACGTTCGACGCCAAACGCGAGGCGCCGGGCGTCACGAAGATCACGATGCTCGTCCGGGCGGCGAATCTGCCCGCCGAGCGGCAGGAGGGAAAGATCACCATCACCACGGATGACGTCGAGTATCCGCAGTTGGAGATTCCGATTACGCTCCTCAAGCAAGCGAAGCAAGATTTCAGCGTCCATCCCGAAACGATTGCACTGCACGTCGGCGCGGGGGAACCAACGTCGGCGCTGGTGCGCATCAAGCAGCGCGACGGCGCCGCGGTCAAGATCGCGAAGGTCGAGGCGTCGCATCCGGCGCTGCGTTTCACCTGGATCGCGGGCCCCGGCAACGACGCCACGCTGCGCGTGAGCGTGGCCGCCAAGGCGATCGAGCCCGGCACAATTTCGGCGTCGGTGCAGATCTATCTCGAAGGGGACCGGATCCTCTCGGCGCCGGTCGCGCTGCTGCCGTGAGGATGCGAATCAGCGCCAGTCGCCGGAGAGGACGAACGCGGCCCAGAAATACGGGGGGAGACGTCCGTCGACGACCGCGGCGTCGGGGAGATCGACGCGTCGGACGCCGCGCTGGACGTCGCCATGGCTTTTACCCTCGCTGAGCATCCAGCGCTGCGCTTCGAGCAGGGCGTCGAGTTTGCCCATCTTCTTTTCCCACAGATTGCGATAGAAACGAGCCATCAAGACGCGGGTCGGGTCGTCGGGGATTTGCCATAAGGTGGTGACGGTGCTGCGGGCGCCGGCAAGGTGGAAGGCGCGTTGCAGGCCGAGCACGCCTTCGTTGCCGGAGTTTTCGCCGAGGCCAGTTTCACAAGCGCTGAGGACGGCCAACTCGACTTTGGAGAGATCGAGTTCGCCGACCTCGAGCGCGGTGAGGACGCCGTCGTCTTCGCCGCTGGGGCGGTTGGCGCCCGCCAGCACGAGTCCGCTGGCGAGGCCGGGATTGTGACCCAACGGCGTGAGCGGATCGCGGAACACGTCCCCCAACCGGTGCGGCGGGAGCTTCGGTTTCGGCGCCGACTCCTTGCCGAAGAAAAACCCGTGCGTCGCAAAGTGCAGATACGTATAATCCCCGGCCGACGCGCAGATTTTCGCCTCGGTGGCTTCGCCCGCGCGCAACGCCGTCAAACGGGCTTTCGGAGCCGTACCGGCAAACACGGTCTCCAACTCTTCCAGTTCCGCCTTGGTCCCGGACAGCGACGTCCAACTCACTTTCGAGCCCAGACGCGTCCGCTCGTCGAACTCGGAGGACTTGGCGCCGAGCGACTTGGGGACGGCGTCGAAGTCGACGTCGCCGACGACGAGGAAGCTCGGAGCCGCACCTGACGGCGCTTTGCCGAGCATCTCGGGCAAGACCCGCGGCGTCGGAATCACGGCGACGCCGATCTCTTCGAGCAGATACTTCCCCTTCTCGGAACCCGGCAGCGCCGCGAACGGCACCCGGCACGTTGCCCCATCGGGGCAGATTAACACCCGCTTCGCGCCGCTCAAGTGCGGCGCGAGCGGTTCCCAAAGTTTCGTCCGCAGCAACGCCCCGGCGGCGTCGCGCGCCGTCGTCAGCGCCGTCGGCGTCTGGATCAATCGGCGAAACTCCTCACTCGCCTGCGCGATGTCGGCCGACTTTCCCAGCGCCACGCGTACGATCTTGTCCCGACGCACGACGTACGCCGTCAGCTGGTCGTGGTACTCGAGAAAATCGACGAGAGCCGAGTCTTCGGCCAGCGCCTTCTGCAAACCCGGAGCGGTGATGCCGCGTTGATTTTTGAGACGCTCGAACTTCGTGGACAGGTCCGAAAGCACCGCTTCGAGCGTCCCGCGCCAGGCGATGAGCTGGTCCAGTTCCTGGGCGGCCGCTGCGCCGCGATTGGCGGCGCTGGCGATCTGCCGAGCGTTCGCCTGAAGCTGCTCGAGCACCTTTCGGACAGCGGGGTCGGACGATCGGGCGGCGCGCGTCATCGTCTGCCGCGCAGTGACAGCGCCGCGCGAACGCATGATGACGTCGTAACTCTTCGCCGCGTCCCCCTGGGCCGTGCCGACCAGCGTGCTGTCGAGGTAGAACTTGACTTGCCGGGCTTCGTTGAGCTGCTCCGCTTCGGAAAGCGTCGCGGCTGAGGTTTCGAGATGGTCAGCGATGATGCCGAGCGCCTTAAGAAAGAGCGGTTCCGCCTCGGCGATGCGCCCCTGGTCGAAGGTGTTGGCGGCCAGATTGTGAATGCTGTGCGCCAGATCGGGATGGTTGGGACGCAGGATCTTGCGGTTGATCTCGACTGCCTGCTGAAACAACGGCTCCGCCTTGGCGAACTGCTTGGCGTCGCGCAGCGCCATCGCCAAATTGTTGAGCACGATGGAGTAATCGAAACTCTCGACGCCCATCACGCGCTTCGTGATTTCGACCGCCTGCGTCCCCAGGGCGAGCGCCTTCTCGTGCTGCCCCAGGTCGGAGTAAAGATTCGTCGCGTTCGTGAGGGCTGTGGCATAGGGATCGTTCTCCTCGCCCAGCGCCGCCTTCAAGATCGCCAGCGACTGCACGAAGAACTGCTCGGATTCCTCGTATTTGCCGACGTAACGCAGGAGGACGGCGAGGGAGTTCAACGCCTGTCCGTAATCGGGATGATTGTCCCCCAGAACCTTCTTCTGCAACTCCAGGGCGTCGCGGTACAGCGGCTCCGCTTTCTGGTACGCCTTGAGCCGATGATAAATCTGGGCCAACTCGATCGAGCCGGCGAAGAACTGAGGATGCTCGCGTCCCTGCAGTTCTTTTCGTAAGTCGAGATTCTTACGAGCAAGCTCAACCGCCTCCGCGAAACGTCCCTGCATCATCAGTTGCCCCGGCTCGCTCGATTGCTCGTTGACGGCGGACAGGGCTCGACGCTGATCCGCGGACAGCTTGAGCCACAGTTCCGCATCGGCGACGGCGACGCGTGCGTCGGTCACGCGCCAGTCGTCCTTCGGATGTTGTTTCGCCCGGAGCTGCAGAATCTTGGCGCGACTCGCGTGCAACCCGCCCCAGTCTCCCTTGGCCGCCTGCATCCGCGCCAGCGACTCCAGGGCGTCGGCCGGGTCGCCTTCGCGAACTTCGAGCGTGAACGCCCCGGCGCCGTTGCCGAACGCGGAGGCTTCGATGCGGTAAACGCCGGCCGTGACGCACTGGAACGCAATGCGGGCATTCAGTCCGCCGCCGCCGTCGTCGTCGCTGGCGAGTTCCTGTCCCTTGTCGTCGAAGAGTTTGAGAAACGGATCAAGCAAATCGGGCCTGGGGCTGCGCAGGTCGATCTGATACGCCTTGTCCGCGAGCAGGCGCACCTGATAGGCGACCAGCGCCATCCCCGCCTTCAACTCGCCGTCGAGCTTGAGGCCCGTGCCGACGTCGTGGATCTTGGGCTGCGCGAAAGCGTGACTTGCAAGGAGCAAACCGCACAGGAGCCAGGGCGAGCGATTCATGGCGTGTTCCCCAGGTGCTGGATCTGTTGCGAGGGTGCAGTTTCTCCCATGACGCACTGTAGGAACGTCCGCATCCGCTCGGTTTTCGGCGCCTTCAGGACTTGAGCGGGCGTGCCGTCTTCGAGGATGCGCCCGCCGCAGAGGACCACGACGCGCTCGGCGAAACGCTCAGCGAAACCGATCTCGTGCGTCACCATGAGGAGCGTCATGCCGTCGCGTTTGAGATCTTCCAGGACGCGTAGCACTTCGAACTTGACTTCGGGATCGAGGGCGCTCGTGACTTCATCGCAGAGGAGATAGCGAGGCTCCATCGCCAGAGCCCGGGCGATGGCGACGCGCTGCTTCTGCCCGCCGGAAAGCTCGCGCGGGTAGTGTTGCAGATGGTGCGCCATGCCGACGCGCTGGAGCAGGATTTGGGCTTGCGACTGGGCTTCCGCTTCGGACTTGTCGGCGACGCAGCGCGGGGCTTCGCAGACGTTTTCGAGCACGCTGAGGTGCGGGAAGAGCTGGAAATCCTGGAAGACCATGCCGAAATGTCGGCGCACCTGGGCGAGTTCCTGACGCGTGTTCGTGGGCCGAAGCGTGCTCGAACCGACCTGGATTTCGCCCGATTCGAAGGGAGTGAGCCCGTTGAGGCAGCGGAGCAGGGTCGATTTGCCGCCGCCGCTGGGCCCGAGGATGCAGACGGTTTCGCCGGGCCGAAACGACATCGTGACGTCGTCGAGGATGACGCGCGAGCCGAAGCTCTTGCGGACGTTGCGCAGGTGGATGGCGTGGTCGGTCATATTCGATTTGCCCCCGTTTAGCGCTCGCATGAGCCCGCGCGAGCGCTAAACGAATTTCATTAGCACGCCACGAACGGCAACACGTACGGCCCCTTGGGGATTACGCCAATGCGAGCGCTCGGGCCGTACTCGACCAGGCACTCGGCAATCGCCTGCTCGACCGTCGCCACCGGTTCGACGTGGCAGCGACGAAGGATGTCGGCGGAGAGTCCGTGCGAAACGACCTTGATCTTGCAGCGGGCCGCGACCTTGGCGAACTCCTCGAGCTGCCATTGGTCCATGACGAAATAGTCCTTGCCCATGATCCGGTCCTTGAACTTGACGAGGTCCGGGTTGTCCTTGAGCAGATGCTCGAACTCGGGACTGCCGACGCCTTCGGTGAGGCTGACGGCGAGAATGATGGTGCCGCCTTGCTTGACAATCGGCAAGGCGCCGGTGAGGCCCTTGATCGCCTGGTACCACGTCGTGTCGAGCGGATACCCGGCGCCGCTGGTGACGACGATGTCGAGCGGGGCGTCGACGCCGACGCGGACGACGTTTTCGCAGAAACGCACGCCCTGCATCCACGCTTCTTCCATGTGCCCGGCCCCGACCCACAGGATCCGGCGCTGACCGTCGATGCAGACGTTGGCGATGAAGTCGCAGCCCGCCATCTTGGCGATGCGCGTGTTCTCCTCGTGGACGGGGTTGCCTTCGAGGAAGCCGCAATCGGCCTTGGGATGTTCGAGGAAGCGCGGCCCGTGCCAGACTTTGACGGTCTCGAGGGCGGCGATGCCGGGGCAGATCACCTTTCGGCCTCCGCTGTAGCCGGCCATGAGGTGCGGCTCGATCAGGCCGGTCGTGATCTTGAGGTCGGCATTGATGTAGCGGGAGTCGATCCACGCGGGGACGTCGTTGGGCGTGATGCCGAGGAAGGTGTGTTCTTCGAGGACTTTGCCGTGATGGTTCTCGATGCGGTAATCGCGCACGATGTCGGCGCCGACCATCTCCTCCAGCTCGGCGCCTTCGTTGGGCCGATGTAGGCCCGTGGCGATCAGGATCATGATCTCACTGCGCGGGATGCCGGCCTCTTCGAGGATCTTGAGCATCGGCGGGAGCATCAGCTTGTTGGGCACGGGGCGGGTGATGTCGCAGATGACGATGCAGGCGCTCTTGCGCCCGCGCGCGAGTTCCGCGAGCGGCGGCGTGCCGATCGGGTTTGCGTACGCCTGAGCGATCGCCTCTTCGGGATTCGCTAGGGGCTCCGTTTTGCGGATCGCCAGCGGGCCGACAAGACGATCGTCGGGGATTTCCACATCGAGACCGGTTCTGCCATAGTCGAGTTTGATTTTCATACCGGTATTGTGGGGGATGCGAGTGCTGAAATCAATCGCAGGCGACGAAACTCGAAAGACGCGGGCTCACCCCTCCCACGGAACGGCGACGGGGAGATCGCGCTGCGGCCGGAAACTGCGAGGGGTGATGATCATCATTCCGAGGTGCACGATCCACGAAGGCGTCCATACGATCAACACGCCGACCAGAGCCTTGAGGTTTTCCTTGTCAATCTCGGCCATCCGCTCCGAACGTAACACGAGCACCATCAGCGCGGTGAAGGAGAAGAGGACGACCAGCCCGTGAATGGCCAGCCGCCAGCCGAGAAAGACGCGGCGCGGCGAGACGTTCGGATTGTCAGCTGGCAGTCGCAGGAGAAAGAGGAGATGAAAAATCGTGAAGAGGATTCCGGAAGTTCCCAGGGCGAGCGCGATCCGTTGGGATCTGGAGAAATGTTCCACCTCACGGGTAGCGACCATGAACTCGACGACGACGATGGTGAAGGCGATCAACATTTGAAGGATGCCGAGGCTGAGGAAGAAGTGCAGCGCCGTCTTGGCGCCCAGCATGGGATCGGGGGTTGGCGAGAAGGCATCGCGAATGCGCAGAATGCCGTAGGGCAAGGCGAGACCGAGAAAGAGGGTGGGCGCGGCCAGGATGAAGAACATCGCGAAGAGGCCGAGGGCCGCCATTTGATCGAAGAACATTCCGCCTAGCATGGTTGCTCCCTGAAAACGTGCGACGAGTTCATAGAAAGAGCCTGGCATCATCGCAGGTTTTGGCAGCGGGTCAAGAGTTCCGCGTAGGAAGTTTCGCGCCGGCTCGAAGCGGGCGCGGAGCCGGGGTTGACCGCTTGCATAAAGCTTCTAGAAATAGATTGTGTATTTTTTCACGAACTGAGTTTAACCCATCGGGCGAGCCATGTCTGAACCGAGCACGGGCGAGACGCCGACGCCACCGAAGGAAACGATCGTCGCGAATGTACCGACGCCGGAGGCGGTGACGGCGAAGCCGCCGACCGTGGTCGCCGCGACGCCCCCCAAGCCGGCGGCAGCGCCCCCCAAGCCGACGGCGAAGCCGGCGCCCGTGCCGACGCGCCGATTCTTCCTCCTCTCCTGGTTCGGCTCGTGGTTCTCCGCCGCTTGGATTGCCTTCTCCGCCTCCATGGTCGGCATGCTCTTGGGCACCGTTCGCTTCCTTTTCCCCAACGTCTTGGCCGAGCCCCCCAGCTCCTTCCGCGCCGGCTTCATTCGCTCCTATGAGGAGAACAAGGTTTCCGACGAGTTCAAGGATCAGGGCGCCTGGGTCATTCGCGCCAAGGACGAAAAAAACCGCGACATCATCTACGCCCTTAGCACCACCTGCACCCACCTGGGTTGCACACCCAACTGGCTCGAAGGCGAAAAGAAGTTCAAGTGCCCCTGCCATGGATCGGGATTCAAAATCACCGGTATCAACTTCGAAGGCCCGGCCCCCCGGCCGCTCGAACGCTACGGCATCGAAGTTGTCGGCGGCGAAATCCTCGTCGATAAATCGAAGAAATATCAAAAAGAGCTGGGCCAGTGGAACGACGAGTCCTCGTTTATCACCCTCTAAGGAACCCCCATGGCTATCGGTGATTTCATCCGCAATTCTCAGGTCTGGAAGTCCATCTTCCGGCACCCGGCGCCGCGCGATCGTCGTAACCGCGTCGTCGTCATGCTCACCAACGTCTTCCTCCATCTGCACCCCGTCTCCGTCCGCAAGAGCGGCATCAATCTCAGCTACACCTGGTGCATGGGGGGCATCACCTTCTTCCTCTTCCTCGTAGAGACGGTGACCGGCGTTCTGCTCATGTTCTACTATCGCCCCACGCTCGAACACGCGTACAACGACATCCTCTCGCTCCGCGACGTGGCCACCCTCGGCATCCTCCGTGAATTGCATCGCTGGGGCGCCCATGCCATGGTGATTTCCATCTGGCTCCACATGTATCGCGTGTTCCTTACCGGCAGTTATAAACCTCCGCGCGAATTCAACTGGGGGGTGGGCGTCATCTTGCTCGTCCTCACATTACTTTTGTCCTTTACCGGCTACTTGTTGCCATGGGATCAGCTGGCGATCTGGGCCATCACCGTCGGCAGCAACATGGCACGCGCCACCCCGCTCATGGGTTACGAAGGGCCAGGCGCCAAATTCCTTACGATCGGCGGTGTGGAGCTTATCCATAGCCGCTCGGATGCAAGGTTCGTCTTGCTCGGCGGCAGCTTCGTGGGCGAAACCGCGCTTCTGCGTTTCTACGTCCTTCACTGCGTCGCCATTCCGCTCGCCGTCGCACTGCTCATCGCCATCCACTTTTGGCGCGTACGCAAAGACGGCGGCATCAGCGGCGCTCTCTAGTTTTCTGGGCTCGTTCTTCGGCTTAAGGTTGCTGACATGCACGGACTCGACGCATCCATTCAAAACGGCCTGGGCTTCTATTACGTCCTCTGCGCCCTCGCGAACTTCGGCTTCGCCGCGCACCAGCACTACAACGTCAAGAACCGACTCCAGACGATCATCTGGGCCTCGGTCGGCGGCGTCTTTCTGCTCCACGCAATCGCCTACCTACTCCATGTCGGCCCGCCCATTCCGCACCTGATCACCAATTTCATCAATCTCGTGATGAATCCGATCAGCTATTTCGTCCTGTCGCTCCTCGCCCTGGGAGCGATGCTCTACTTCCGCAAGACCGTCATTCATCCGATCTTCGGCTGGAGCCTGCTCATGGGCACGCTCCTCTTTGGCGGCTGGGCCATCACCGATCCCGCCTTCCGCTCGATCATTACCAAGCCTGACAACGTCCCGATCGTCATGCTGATCTTTTCGGTCGGCTATTTCACCTGGCTCCCCTTGCGCATGGCCGTTCTCAACGACGAACGTATCGCTCGCGGCGAACCCGTGGCCGAGAAGCTCGAGGAGGAGAAAGTCCTCGTTTGGCCCGATCTCGTCTACACCGAGCTAATCTGCATGGTCATCTTCACGCTCGGGCTCGTCGTCTGGGCGGTCTGCCTCAAGGCTCCGCTGGAAGCCCCCGCGTCCCCGTTCCGCATCCCCAACCCGTCCAAGGCGCCCTGGTACTTCCTCGGTCTCCAGGAAATGCTCGTCTACTTCGATCCCTGGATGGCGGGCGTCGTTCTCCCCTCCATGATTATCGTCGGCCTCATTGCCATTCCCTACATCGACTTCAATCCCAAGGGGAACGGCTACTATTCCTTTAACGAACGCAAATTCGCCATCATCTCGTTCCTCCTGGGCTTCATCATCCTCTGGGTCGTGCTCATCGTGCTCGGCACCATCCTTCGCGGTCCCAACTGGAACTTTTTCGGCCCCTTCGAAACGTGGAACTCGCACAAGAACGAACCGCTCAACAACGTCAATCTCAGCGAACTCTTTTGGCTCAAACTGTTGGGCCGATCGCCCGACAGCATGGGCTGGCTCCTCCGCGAACTCCCCGGCATTCTGCTCATGCTCGGCTATTTGCTCTTGTTGCCGCCGATCTTGGCGAAGACGATCATGCGCGAATACTTCATCAAGATGGGCTTCATCCGCTTCTTCCTGCTGGTGACGCTGATTCAGTTCATGGCTCTCTTGCCGATCAAGATGTTGCTGCGCTGGACGCTGGATCTTAAGTACATCGTCTTCATTCCAGAGTTCTTCTTCAACATCTAAGCTCGGCGTCGGTTACCTTGGATTCAACTTCCTACTTGACAAGCTTGAGTGAACCATGGCCGCTACGGATAAAGCATACCGCAATCAGAACATGCTCGACATCGTCTTCGCGGTCTCCTCGCTGTTAATGCTGGCGAGCATCATGTGGATGTTCGCGCAAGATTACTTCCGCGAGTTCAAGACCGAGCAGCGTCATTTCCGCGACGTGGAAGAGGCCCTCGCCGCACGCCAGGCGCTCGAACAGGCGCCGGGCGAACAGTTCATCACGCTCATTCGCCAGGTTCTGGAGGAGAAGCGAATTCGCGCAGGCAATCAAGGGAAAGTCGACGAACTGCAAGCCAAGATCGATGCCGAACTCCCCAACAAGCAGACGCTCGACAGCCGCTACAACTCGGTAAAGGCGAACCTCGATTCCATCGTCAGCTTCCGGGACATCGCCGCCGATCATTACGGTCGAGACAATCCGGACGTCGCCAAGTACGAGAAGAGAAAAGCCGAATACGAGAAAGAACTCGATTCAATCAAGGCGGAAAAGGACGACGTCTACGCCAAGATTCAAGCCTGGCAGACCGAGATCGACGGCCAGGAGCAGGGTCTCACCAAGAAGATTTCCGAGCTGAAGAAAGTGACCTCTGCGTTCGACACGCAGGTTCGCGTGGCTATCACCAAAAAATGGGGGACCGGCGACTGGGTGCGCACTTTGCCGATCCTCGACGCCTTCGCGTCGCCGATCAAGATCCAGCAGCAGGTCATCAAGGACGTGACGCTCGATTACAACTTCGTGCAGGCCGTTCGCTTCGACCGTTGCCAGACGTGCCATCTGGCGATCGACCGACCCGCCTTCACCCGCGAGAACCTCGTCAGTCTCGTCGATCGGTACGACCAGGGGCAAGAAAAAGTTGTGAGCGATCTGCTCGAAACGATCCGCAAGATGTCCAAGACGTCGTTGCCCGGCGATTATCCGACGGACTACGGCCGCTACAGTTCCCGTTTGCAAGGCGCCATCGCCCTCTACAAGGCGCTGGGCGACCCGACCCTGAAGTCCACCGACGACATTTACCAGAAGTTGACCGCCGAGAAAGTCAACCTGGGGGTTGGGCCGCGCAGCCAGGCGGAACAGCTCATTGTCGCCTACCCAGAACTCATCAACGCTCTCAGCAAAACGACGGCGAACACCTCCGCGGGTTACTTCCCTCAGTACCCCCGCTATAAGGCGAAATACGAACGGCTCAAACAGGCCCTGGTCACCACGACCGAAGAAGATAGCGACATCCTCAAGGAGTTCGGTATCAACAAGAAAGAGGTCGAGTCGAAGCTCAAGCAGGTCCGCGAGGTCGACGCCGCCCGAAACGCGCTCCTCCAGACGCTGAGCCTCGAGCAGAAGCTGGCGCACGCCCAGTACGTCCTCTACATTCGCACCAAGATTTTTGCCGGGCTCCCCGAGGCCAAGGGTCTCCCCGAACCGGGCGCCCTCAAGATCACCAAGGTTTCCAAGGACATCCTTACCAACTCGCGCATCACCGAATTCTGCGCCCACCCTCGGCTCGATCTGCATGTTGGTCCCAACAGCAAGCACCCCGTCGAGAAGTTCGGTTGCACGTCGTGCCACGGCGGACAACCGTCCGGCACCAGCTTCCTCTTCG
Organism: Gemmatales bacterium; assembly: GCA_038217425.1. Lineage (GTDB taxonomy): Bacteria > Planctomycetota > Planctomycetia > Gemmatales > Gemmataceae > JAIEPT01. Next base: position 16,938 of record JBBQPM010000083.1, on the reverse strand, counting down.
CCTCGCACGCGCCCAATAACGTCGTGCAAAAGGAAGAATGGAAAACGAAGCTTGAATATCATAATGTCCACGACTGGGACTTCCCCATGACGCCGATGCGTTTCGTGGAATCGGGTTGCCTCAAGTGCCACCACCAGGTCACCGATCTCATCAGCAGCGACAACCGCAGCGAGGCGCCGAAGCTACTCAAGGGTTACAACCTGATCAAGGAAAACGGCTGCTTCGGGTGCCATGAGATTGCCGGGCGCAAGGGGGGACGTGAGATCGGTCCGGATCTGCGTCTGGAGCCGACGCCGCCCCTGGACGACATGACGCAGGAGCAGCGTTCGAAGTTGCTCGCCAATGCCGACAATATGCCGGGGCAACTCCGCAAGGTCGGACCGAGTCTGTACCGCATCAGTGAAAAGACGACGGAACTCTTCACGTCGAAATGGTTGCAGGCGCCCCGCGAGTTTCGGCCCGACACCAAGATGCCCCATTTCTACGGGCTCAGCAACAATCATCCCAAGTTCCTGCCTGATGACCAGAAGCCGTACCCCAAGGCGGAAATCCAGGCGATTACGCACTACCTGTTCCAGGCGAGCAAAAGCCATCTCGCCGAGGTAAAGGACGCCGCCAAAGCCGTCGGACAGATCACGGAACTCGACAACAAAGTTCGGCTCTTCGTCAACACGCTGAGCTTCGATCCCACCGACAAGGCGCGCCGTAAGACGGCGAATCCCGCGGAGAAGAAGTCGATCGACGAGTACGACGCGCTCACCGCCGAGTTGACGACGGCGCTGAAGCAACGCGATAAGGTCAGGCCTTCGCTGGTGCACGCCTCCAAGTCGTTCAAAGAACTCGTCGGCGTCGACGCCAAGGATTTCAAGACCGACTTGAAACTCGGCCGACAGCTCTTCGTTGAGCGCGGCTGCCTCGCCTGTCACTCCCATCAAGGGACGGAGCAGGGCAGTCAAAAGGAAGATACCTTCGGCAACAAGGTGTGGGACGTCGTGCCCGTCGCCAGCGAGGCGCAGTTCGGGCCCAATTTGAGTCAGCTTTCCGAGAAGCTCGTTTCGGACGAATCCCGGCCGCTCGCGGAGAAGTTCTTTGGCTCGCAGAAAAAGTGGCAAGACGCCGTTCTCGCCAAGAAGCAACTCGACGAAGAGTTACAGGCAGCGGAGGATCGCAAGGAGATGAAGCAAAGCAAGGAAGAGCGCGCCGCGACTCAGAAGCTGATCGACAAGCTCGAAGGCGACGTCGAGAAGGCGGATGAAGCGGTCAAGGCGGCGCTCAAGGCGCGCGACGACGCGGGCTCTACGTATCGTGCCAAGATGACGTCCGCCCGCGCCTGGCTCGTGCAATGGCTGCTCGACCCGCACGTCTACAGCCCGCGCAGCCGGATGCCGATCACGCATTTGACGCCGCAAGAGGCGGCTCAGGTCTCCGATTGGCTGCTCGAACAATCCCCCGCCGACCTGGGCAGGAGTTGGAGCAGCGACGGTATGAAGGACTTGGCCGAGCCCGCCGATTCCGACACGTTCAAGAACCTGGCCCGCGTCTACCTCGTCCGCATGTTGGCCAAGACCGACATGAACAAACTCCTCGAGGGGAAATTCACCCGCGAGGAAATCAAGGACATCAATCCCAAGACGCATCCCGTGCTGTCGTCGCTTCCCGAGGACGAACAGAACCTGGCACTGACATACTCGGCCGACAATCTCAAGTTCTACCTGGGCAAAAAGGCCGTCTCGCGGCTGGGATGTTACGCCTGCCACGACGTCCCCGGGTTCGACGCCGGCAAACCGATCGGCGTGGCGCTGAACGACTGGGGCAAGAAGAATGCCGATCGCCTCGCCTTTGAGGATGTTCAGAACTATGTGAAGCACCATCACTTCGAAGTCAATCTGCCGCTTGACGAGCACGGTTTGCCGGAAAAGTTCAAGGAAGAAGGAGGCGTAGTCAAAACTCCGTATGAGAAGTTCTACGCTGACGGACTGGATCACCACGGTCAGAATCGCATGAGCTACCTGTTCCAGAAGCTCAATGAGCCGCGAAGTTACGATTACAACCGTGAACGCGCCTGGGACGATCGTGCGCGCATGCCGCAGTTCAAATTTGCACGGCTCAAGCCCAAGGCGAAAGAAGGCGTGGAAGAGTTCCAGGCGCGGCAACACTACGAAGAGCAACTGGCCCGCGAAGCGGTCATGACGTTCGTGCTGGGCCTGACGGCCGAGCAAATTCCGACGCAGAGCCTGAGCCGTCCCAAGAACGATCGGCTTGCAGAGGTGAAGGGACGTCAAGTGCTCGACAAGTTCAACTGCGCCGGATGCCATCAGATTCGCCCCGGCTACCTGGAGTACAACGGTACGCCGACGCCCGGAACGATCGAAGGAGCGTCGGGCGATTACCTGTTTGTCGACAATTACAACTGGCACGCCCCCAAGTCGTCCGGTTCGAAGTTTATCGCTCACGGCTACTTCCCGGGTTTCCTGCCCGGGGAGATCTTGCCCGACGAACAGAACCCTCAGGCGGGTAAGATCGCCTTCCGGACGCTCCATGCCGTCCGTTACAACAACCCCAAGGGAGAGAAGAACGCCAAGGATGAGGTCGTCGAGATCGACGTCCCTGCGGCCACGATGTATTTTCTCGACAAGGAAAATTTCATCTTCCCGCCCAAGGAAGCCTTACAGACCGACGAAAGCTGGCAGGCATTCAGCAAGCAGCACGGCGCCTATGGCGGAGCGTTCTCCGACCTCCTTACGGTCTACCTCGGGAGGACGAATCCCAAGGCGTTCAAGGTTAGCAGTTCCGATTTCACCGTGGCTCAAGCCCGCGCGTGGACGCCTCCGACGCTGGTAAACCAGGGGGCCAAGACGCAGCCCGATTGGCTTTACAGGTTCTTGATTGATCCTCACCAGATCCGCAACATGATCAAGCTGCGAATGCCCAAATTCAATATGAGCAGCGAGGAAGCCAAGATCCTCGTTGAATACTTCGAGGCGGTCGAACGACTTTCGAACCCCAATCAAGGACTCGACGCGTTTGACGTCGCCAGGACCGACGACTACTGGGCCGCCAAGAACCGCGAGTATCTGCAACGCCTTAAGACGACCAAGACGAAGGATAACTCGAAGTCGGTCTACGAACTTCGGCTCGAAGATCAGATGAGGCCGACCTGGAAACAGACGGTCAAGGATCTCGAAACGGAGAAAAAGGATTACACGAACCGGGCAAGCGCCGCGAAGAAGAAGTCGGAAGAGTTGCAGAAGGAGTTTGAAAAGCTCGGCGCCGACAAGGAGAAGCTGGCTGAAAAAGCGAAGCTCGAAGGCCAGGTCGGGAGTGCCAAGGACGATCTCAGGTACTGGGAGAATAAGATCGTCGCCGTCGAGAAAACGCTGGCGAGCGTCAACCCGGACGAGCTGGAAAAAGCCTGGCTCGCGAAGGATGCGTACATCACGGACGCGTTCCGGTTGGTAACGACCTCGAAGCAATGCCTCAGTTGTCATGCGATCGGCGACCAAGGGACCCAGGAGGTTAGCTTGCTGGTCAACATGGGACCGTCGATCGAGAGGGCACATGCCCGTCTGCGTCCGACCTGGCTCAAGCAGTGGATCGCCAACCCGCACCGGTTCTTGCAATACCCGTCCATCATGATCCAGAACTTCCCGTCCAACGAGAAGACAATGGTTCCTGGGGATCAGTATTTGGAAATTTTTCCGGGCACGCCGCTCGAGCGGGTGGAAGCCGTTCGTGATATACTAACGATCTACCCGCAGGCGGCGCGCAGCCCGATCAATCAATCGTTGGTTCGCCCGTCCAGCGCCGTGGAAGAAAAGAAGACCAAGGTAGAAGAGGAGAAGTCGGAAGAAAAGAAGTCCGACGAGAAGAAGAACAAAACGGAGGAAAAGAAATGACCAGGCTTCTCTCACTGGCGATTCTCGGAATATTCGCGCTCACCGGCAGCACGCAGGCTCAAACCTGGGGCAACGTCAAGGGCAAGATCCTCTGGAAAGGAACCGCACCCGAGCAGGCGTTCCTCAACATCGGCGGCAATGCCGACAAGGCATACTGCGAATCCAAGGGCAAGATTCCCGAAGAAGAATTTACCATCAATCCCAAGAACAACGGGGTGCAGTGGGTTTTCGTCTGGATCGCGCCCGCCAAGGGAGCGCCGGCCCTGGCGATTAATCCCGCGCTCAAGGATCCAGCCAAGAAAGACGTCGTCATCGATCAACCGCTCTGCCAGTTTTTTCCGCACGCCGTCGCCCTGCAGAACGGGCAAAGACTGTTCGTCAAGAACTCCGCCAAGATCGCCCATAACTTCAAGTGGACCGGCAATCCTTCGAACAATAACGGCAACGTCCTGCTGCCCCCCGGCGGCGAGCACGCCATTGAAGGACTCATGCCCGATCGCTTCCCCTGGACGCTCGAATGCAACGTCCACCCCTGGATGCGCGGCATGATGATGGTCTACGATCATCCCTACTTCGCGGTGACTGATGCCGACGGCAACTTCGAAATCAAGGGCGTCCCCACGGGCGATTGCCAGCTCATGATCCGCAATTCCACCGGGCAATGGCTCGGCGGCGCCAAGGGCAAAGACGGCAAATCGATCACCGTCGAGGCAGGCGGAACCGACGTCGGATCCTACAAATTTCCGTAAGCCCATGCCTGCAGGCGAGCGGGGGACGTGAGTCCCCCGGTACAATATACCCGGCTGAGCGCGTGAGTTTTTCCCTTCAGATCAAACCGAAGTCGGTTGCAACTTCTCCGCACCGGGGGACTCACGTCCCCCGCTCGCCAATTCCGTGGATCGTTCTCTTAATATGCCTGGCGAAGTCCGCCAGTGCAGAACAAATTTCGGGCCCTGTCTCGCTCCGTTTCGATCCGCCGGAAAGTCGCGGACTTTATTCGCTGCCCTACATTCGCGAAATGATCGTGACCCTGGAAGTCGTCGGCGCCTCAGTGCGCGCCGAAGCGCCGGCTCCGCTGACGAAATCGCCGGGATGGAAAGTCGTGCCGTTGCCGGCGACGTCGGACGCCAAGGGTTGGCGGCAAACGTTTCACCTGGCGCCGCTGAAGCCCGGCAGCATGCCGCTCGTTGTGGAACCGCTCAAATACCGCGTCGGCGTCGGCGACTGGAAGCACGCACACTGGCGGCCGATCGCGGTGGACGTCGTGAGCCAGGCGGATGCCGAGAGCTTGAAGACGCCGCGCGACATCACCGCGGTGGAAACCGTGCCGCAAACGTCGACGAAATTCTCCTGGGTGTGGTGGGGACTGCCGCTGGTAGTCGGATCGATGGGGCTCGCGATCTACGTGTTTCTTCGCGGACGCCGACGGCCGCCGGCGCGTGGGGGCGCGGGGGACTTGGCGCTACGACATCTCGAGCGTTTGCGGTCGCTGCCGTATCTGAAGCGGGCCCAGATCGATCGCTACTTCACGCGTTTGGATCGGACGCTGCGCCGCTACCTGGCCCGGCGGCATCAGATCCGGGCGCCGCAGATGACGACGGCGGAGTTACTCCGGGCGCTGTCGCCGGGGACCGACTGGGGGCGGCTGCCGGAGTTCTTCGCTGCGAGCGATCTGGTGCGTTTCGCCCAGGACCGCGTCACGGTTGAGCAAGCGGAATCGTGGCGGCAAACGCTGGTCGAGTGGATTCGGCAGGACGACTACGAGTCTTGTCTTAAAAAAGTCAACTCAAGGAATTCGCGATGACGCCTCCTCGCACCATCGAATGGATCGGCGACTCGGCCGGCGTCTGCCGACTCATCGACCAGACGCTGCTGCCGATGCGGCTCGAGTATAAGACGTGCCGCACGATCGAAGAAATGTGGGAATCGATCCGCAGCCTGCGCGTGCGCGGCGCCCCGGCGATCGGCGTCGCCGCTGCCATGGGGCTTGTCTTGGGCTTGCAGCGCAGCGACAACCTTGAGGAATTGGCCGCGTACTTGCGCACCAGTCGTCCGACCGCGGTGAATCTGTTTTGGGCGATCGACCGCATGGTGCGCGTGGGGGCGAATCTTCGCGGTCCCGGTCGGCGTGAACGATTGTTGGCCGAGGCGCTGGCGATCGAGGCGGAAGATCGCCAGATGTGCCGGGCGATCGGGCGCGTCGGCGCCGAGCTGGTGCAGTCGGGCCAGGGAATTCTCACGCACTGCAACGCCGGCGGACTGGCGACGGCGGACTACGGCACCGCGCTGGCCGTTCTCTTCACCGCGGCCGAAGAGGGCAAAACGTTCGCGGTCTTCGCCGACGAAACTCGGCCTCTCTTACAGGGCGCGCGACTCACCGCCTGGGAATTGCAGCAGCGCGGCATCGACGTCACCGTGATCTGCGACAACATGGCGGGGCAGGTGATGAAGGAAGGGCGCGTGCACCTGGTCATCGTCGGCGCCGACCGCATCGCCGCCAATGGCGACGCCGCCAACAAAATCGGGACGTACTCCGTCGCCGTCCTCGCCCACGCACACGGCATCCCGTTCTACGTCGCGGCGCCCTCCTCGACTTTCGACCTCACGCTCGAAACCGGCGCCGGCATTCCCATCGAACAACGCGATCCGCGCGAAATCACGCACGGCTTCGGTTTGCAGACCGCCCCCGACGGCGTGCGTGCCTACAACCCCGCCTTCGACGTCACGCCCGCACGCCTGATTACCGGCATCATCACCGAACGGGGATTGATCCAGCCCGTCAACAAAGAGAACATTAGAAGCGTGATGGGATGACCGGGCAAAAGCCCCGGGATGGTGATCCCTGGGAAAACGCCCGAATCGTAATTTTGCTGCGAGCGGCGCTTCCCCAGGGATCGCCATCCCTGGGCTTTCGAGGGCTACTTTCGCTTGCCCGATTTCTTCGACTTCGCGGCACTCTCCTGCAGCACGGCAGACGCCTGCGAATCCTCGGCGATCACGATCGCTTTGCGGTCGGTCGTCTCCAGTCGATACTGGTCGTGATTCGCGACGATCTGGTCGAATGCGTTCAGGAAGTACTTTCCTTCTTCCGTCGAATAAATGGTATTCTCCAGATCGGCCGACACGACGCGCTGGCGAATCGATTCGCGGTAGCGGTCGTCGTTGATCATCTTGAGCACGATCCGCAAATACTCTTCCTCGTTGGTCGCAATGCACTCGTCCAGGCCGATGAGCCGAAGCATCTGCGAACCGATGCGGTTGTACCACTTCGTCCCCTCCCAGGTGACGGTCGGCAAGCGCAGCCAAAGGCTGTCGGAGATCGTGTTGCAGCCGCCGAAATGGAAGGAATCGATGAGCAGGTCTGCCCCCTCCATGCGGGCCATGTAATTGACGTAGTCGAGGCTGTGGTGCAGTTCGACGTTCTTCTCGCCGAGGATGGCGATTAACTCGCGCGCGAACGGCAGATGATCGTTCTGCCGATACGACGAGGCGCCGATGAAGAGCCTGAGCTTGAACTGCTTCTTCGTCCCCTCGATGATTTTTCGTAGCGTCTGCAGGAACGGGTAGTTGACCTTTTGGCACGTCCACGGGCAATTGATGACGAAGTCGGACGTGTTTTTCTTGATCCCCTGAACGGTGTAGAGCGGTTTGTTGTGGATGACGCCCATGCCGGGGAGCAGCACCAGTCGTTCGGAGTAATGCTGTTGCGGATCGACCTTCTCCTCGACGTCGATGCCGGTGATGAAGTAATCGATGTCGGCGCCCCAGGTGCTGACGGAATGCCCGGGCGAGCAAATCTGGATCGGCGCCAATCGCATGTTCGCCAGGAAGATGCTGTGCGGGGACATGCCGATGTCGGGATAATACGCGATGTGGAAGTCGTTCTCGCGCAGCTTGGAGAGATCCGGCAAGCCGTCGATGATGTCGATGACGTGCGACTCTTTGAACAGGCTCTTTTCCTGTTCGTTGTATCGCCCGAGCTGGAAGAAGATGAGTTCGTAATCGTCCTTGATCGCCTTCAGGTACGCGTAGTAGTTGCGGTAGACCGAATGCGTCGAGAACCAGCAGGCGCTGAAGACCGCGACCTTTTTGCGTTTTGGAGTGTTGACGATGCGCGTCGCTTTGTTGGCGATCACTTCGCGCATCGACAGGTTCACGACCCCCTTGATGTCGCGGTCCCCCAGACCGTCGGCGTAGGTGGCGCCGAAATAAACTTCCTGGATCTCCGAGAAGATTCGCAGCTTGGGATGCTTGAACTGAAAGTGCTCGCGCAGATTGTCGAACGACGTCTTGGTGAGCAGCCCCGGATAAAAGATATACGAATAAATCAGGTACCAGAGCGAGGCGAGTTCGGCATTCGTGTCGAAGAAGAGTTTGCGATCGAACTGCACGGTATTGCGCGCGGAGTAGAGCGTGAGGATCTTGACGAAGTTCGATTGCTGATCGCGAAGGACTTCGAGGTACGCGTCGGTGTTCTTGGTGCTGGAGAGGTAGACGATATTGGAGATGACGCGGTTGAAGCGGATGTACGCGGCGATGTGCGAATCGTGGACGCGGAAATCGGGCTGGGTGAAGATGAAGAGGAAGTTTTTGATGAAGCAGTTGAGGAAGAACTGCTCGAAGGGGGTGAGGGCGTAATAGGTTGTATTATGGAAGTAGGTGAAGATCGTGATGAATTGTTCGGAGAGTTTTTCGTGCTCGCCTTTCATGTAAAGTTCGAGCATTTGAACGGAGTTGAAGGTAGGCAGGGGCGTCTGCGGTTGAGCGGGAGTCATGATGGTGTCCTTGCGTCCTCAGCGTCCAGGTCTTGCCGAAGGAGACGTTTGACCACGAGGGTGGCATAGGCTCCGGGCGGCAGTTCGAAATCGAGATTGAGCCGCCGGCGCCCGGGCCTGGTTTCGTCGCGTCCGGAGGCGCCGACGAGTGAAGCGGGCCGGCACCAGACGGAGCGCTCGCCTTTGGAGAAAAACAGCGAGCGTAAGTCCTTGAGATTCATTTGCTCCCGCGTCACGCCTTCCTCGGCCAGGATCTCGTCGATCAAAATCAAACGGGGGTCGGCCTCCGCCAGGCGCACTCGGCCAGACGGGAGGGGGAGTTGGGCGGCGGCAAAAATCGCGACCTGCGTCTCGTCAAGATATGAATGGATCGGCACTTCTCCAAGTCGCAAACGCAGATTCTGAAGTTGCTCCGCAGGCAGCGTTTGCCGAAGCCAGCGGGCCAGCATTCGGTTCCATAAATGGCTCTGATAGGCCGACAAATACAGGTGCCGTAAGTCCGGATCCAGACGCTGCACGGCGCCGGCGAAGTCGTCTGGCCGCTGCGCCAGATACTGAACGATCGCTAACGCTTGGCCGCGCTCAAGACGCTGCTGGAGCATGTCCCATCTTCCCCAGCCGTCGCGAAGCCGGGACTTTTCGCGTTTTTGCGGCGCCCGATCGTAGGCGTACGGCGCGAGCAGCGCTCGCTTCAGCGCTTCTTCGTACTCGCCTTGAACGAGCGCCTTGGCGAAAAACCGGGCGCCGGCGGCGACGGAACCGAAACGCTGGTCGTCGAAGTAATTGGGCACGCCGAACTGCGCGACTGCAGCGATCGAACTTTCCGCGTGCTCGATTTCTTCCGGGGAGCCGTCGCGAACGACCAGCGCGAATCGATTTCCGGAGATGTCACGCGACGAGTACGGCTCCGTAACTCGTCCCAGGCAAGAGACTTCGATCTCTTGCTGCCGCAGCGATCGTTCCGGGCCGCGCCAGATGGTGAAGTACTGAATGGTGTGTGCGTGCCGGTCCTTGAGCCCGCCGAACGCAATGCGGCGGGGCTCGATCTTCCAGCGCTGGCGGACGATTTTCAGGGCGTCGTGGGTCGTCCAGCCGCGTTTCTCGAGTCGATAAAGCAGGTAGTCTCCGGAAGCGACGGGTTTGAGAGTAGTTAATTCCTCTACTTGAAAATCGTTGGGATTCTGTTTGATAAGCATAGAGTTTCATGCCAGATGTGAATAAATTTCGTGTAAAACAAGAAAGAAAATTGCAAGAGGGCGTTACACCCGGGAAATAACGGGCGTATAATTCTGGTGGCAGCGAAATCCGTGCGTCGTCTGCTCATGTCGACCAGGACACCGAGTGAACTTCTATTCTATTCGCCAAAGGTTCGGGTATGCACGACATGCCTCCTAAACAGGACGTGAGCCGCTCCGTACGGATCTTCGAAGCGCTCGCGCATTGGCTGAACCAGCCGGCGGGCGAGGAAGCCGCGCCGGAGGTTTTGCTCGCCGAGTTGCAGCAGTTATTGGAGGTGTCGGCCGTCGGGGTGTGGGGCCCGCTGGAGGGAATACCCACGGTCTGTTTTCAAGTTCCGCCGCGACCGACCATCGCCTGGCGGCAGTCGAACAAGACGCTCGAGGAACTGCGTCAGAACCACTCGGCGATCCTGACGGAGGAAGGCGCGAATCGGCACTGGCTCTTGACGCCCTTGATGACGCCGGGTTGCGGAGTGTCCTGGATCTTCGGCGCCGCTCGCAAACTGGACAAGTCGTGGGAGGCAGAGGATCGCGGGTTGATGTTCATGGCGGGACAAACGCTGTTTCGGCGCCTGACGACGTCGTCCAAACATCCCGCCTGGATGCTCGGCATCGAGAAGGCGCAACTCGACCGCGACATGAACCAGGCGATCGCCATCTGTAGTCGAGTGGCTCACGACTTCGGGAACGTCCTCACCGGCGTGCTGGGGTTTTCCGAATTGATTCTGTCGCAGATTTCCACGGACGACCAACACTACGGATTTCTCAAGGAGGTGTGGACCTCGGCGCGGAAAGGGGCGCAATGGGTGCAGATGCTGCAGACCTTCAGCCGAAAATTCCCGCCGCCGACGTCGCAGCCGAGCGATGCGGCGCTGATTTTGCACGAGGAGATCGGCAACCTGAAGAAAACGGGCGTGAAGTCTGCGGCATTCGATGTGCAGATTCCGAACCGTTTGCCGCGCGTGCTGGTCGACGCCGGCGCCCTTAAGCAGCTGTTCGTGCAGCTTCTGAGCAACGCCGTCGACGCCCTCCGCGGCGATAACGGTCGAGTCACGGTGCGCGGCCAAACCGTCGAGCTGACGCAGCACGATTGCCTGGACCTGATCGGCTCGGCCAAAGCGGGCGCGTACGTGGAGATTCAAATCCAGGACGACGGCGTCGGCATCGCTCCGGAACATCGCGAGAAACTTTTTCGCGAACTCTTTTTCAGCACCAAAACCCGCCACCGCGGGCTCGGCTTGGCCGTCGCCTACGGCATCCTCCGAGCCTCCCAGGCGGGATTACGCTTTCAGCGCGCAGTTCCGTCCGGGACGCTCGTAAGCCTGTATTTGCCCAGCGTGGGGCACGTGCCGGCCGTACAAGCGACCCTCGAAGAAATTACCAGCAAGATGACAGCGAAGGCGAACCTGCCTCGCTAAGGAGCGATACTCATGCGTTCGTATGATGCGACGTCCGTCGACGTTCTCGATAAACCGGAAGGGCAGGCTCCCGAATCGGCGTGGTTGCTCAGCGGCAGCGAAGTCAAGATCCTCGTCCTCGACGACGATCCGGTGATCGCCAAGTTAATTCAGGCGGCGCTCGCGCAGAACGATCTGCAGGTCGAGCCGGTCTGGGATCCCACCATCATGGATCGTTATTTGCGCTCTCAGAAGTATCACGTCATCATTCTCGACTACGTGATCCCTGGGCTTGAGCCGCAGTACATGCTCGATCTAATCCGCGATCATCAGCAAGAAGCCAGCGTCATCGTCGTGACCGCTTTCCCGTCGATCGACAGCGCCCTGCATTGCCTCAGGTCGCACACCTACGACTACATCCCGAAGCCGTTCGAGTTGGAAGTCTTGAAGCGGACGGTGATGCGCTGTCTGGAGAACCGCGGGCTGTTGCGTCTGTCGGAAAAGGTGCTGCGCGAGCAGATCGGCACCGCCATCCGCGAACGGCGCAAGGCGTTGGGACTCACCCTGGCGGAGATGGCGAAGCGGACCGACGTGTCGCTAGGATACTTGTCGCAGATCGAATTGGGGAAAAACTCGGCGTCGATCGAGACGCTGTACCGCATCGCGTTGGGATTACGCGTGCGAGTCGCGGATCTATTTCAATCGGTGCAGCCGACGATGTGAAAGCGGCAGGAGCCCGCAGCGCGAGAAGGATTGACGTCCTTGCTCGCGCTGCCGGCTCGAACACGACTATGCCTTGGCGGCAGCGGTTTTCGCGTTCGCCAGGCGCGCCAGCTGCGACTTTCTGCGAGCCGCCTGGTTCTTGTGAATCACCTTCTTCGACGCAGCCTTGTCGAGCTGCTTGGCGGCTTTCTTGAGCTCTTCCTGGAGCTTTGCAGGATCGGTCGCCTCCAGCGCTTCCAGAGTCGCCTTGACCTGCTTCTTGATTCCCTTGAGGACCGCCTTGTTACGGACGCGGCGCTTCTCGTACTGGCGGATTCGCTTCTTGGCACTTGGTGAATGAGGCATGAACTACCCTTTGCACGGACAGCCGATGGATTTTGCAAACATTTAATCTACAGGACGACCGGGCTCCCGGCAAGCGGCTAGCACGCGACCCGTCACTTCGCCGAAGCCGATGCGAACCCCCGAACCCGTGCACCAACCCGTCATGGTCACCACGTCGCCGTCCTCCAGGAACGTGCGCGTCGTGCCGTCGGCAAGGGCAATCGGCTCGGCGCCGCCGCGAGTTCGCTCCAGAAGACAGCCGAGCATCTCGCGCTCCGGCCCGCTGATCGTCCCCGAGGCAAGCAGATCGCCCGGCTGCAGATTGCACCCTCCGACCGTGTGGTGTGCGATCTGCTGGCAGATGTTCCAGTAAAGATACTTCGCATTTCCCAGCGACAATCGTTGCCGCGACGTCGCCGTCTGCAGCGAAACTTCCAAATGCAGATCGAAGTTCCAGGGCTCCTTCGTACGCAGATACGGCAATGGCTCGGGGGCTTGCACAGGCCCGGCGACGCGGAACGGCTGCAGGGCCTCCAGCGGCACGATCCATGGCGAGATCGACGTCGCAAAATTCTTCGACAGGAACGGCCCCAGCGGTTGATATTCCCACTTTTGATGATCGCGCGCGCTCCAGTCGTTCACGAGCACGAAGCCGAAAATGTGCTGCGATGCGTCGGCAGCAGCGATCGGCGTGCCGAGGACGTTGCCCGGCCCGATGACGCAGCCAAGTTCGAGTTCGTAATCGAGCCGGCGCGACGGCGCGAAGACGTCGGCTGCGATCTGCCCCCACGGCCGACGTACGTCGGTTCCCGAAAGGACGATCGAACTGGATCGGCCATGATACGCGATCGGCAGATGGAGCCAGTTGGACGACAGCGCATTCTCCGGCCCGCGCATGAGCGTGCCGACGTTGGTCGCATGTTCGCGCGAGGAGTAGAAGTCAGTGTAATCCCCGATCCGCATCGGCAGCCGCATCGTGACTTCGCCGCGCGGCACAAGCGACGCGCGCACGGCGTCGGGGCCGGCGTCGCTCAGCAGATGCGTGAGGAGCATCCGGACTTCGCGCCACACGTCCGGACCGCGGCCCAGAAAATCATTCAGCGATTCTTGATGCAAAAAGTAATCGCCGGGCAGCTGCTGCGTCGGGAGCAAGCCATGCTGCGCAAGCCAGGCCAGATCGACGACCCAATCGCCCAGAGCGACGCCCAGGCGAATACGCGACTCCCCGGGCCGGGTGAACGCGCCCCAGGGGAGGTTCTCGAGCGGAAACGGCGAATCGTCGGCGATCGGCACAAGGGCTTTCACGGCTGCAACCCCCGGATCACGAGTTCGAGAAACTCCCGTGCCCGCCGAGCGAGAGCATCGACGTCTTCGGCACGGGTAGGCCTGGCCACGCCCGGCGCGGAGATGTTTTCGCAGCAAAGCGAAATCGTTCGGCCCTGGGTGCTGACGAGGTTGAGCAGGCGGTAATGGTCGATCTCGCCGAGGCCGGGGCCACAGTCCGCCGATCGGGTCGGGCCGCGGCGATGGTCCTTGATGCAAAAGCTGTGGACGATATTGACGCACTTTTCCAGGTCCGCGAGCGGATTCACCTTCCCCTGCGTGTAGTCCATGACGTTGCCCGCGTCGTAATTCAGGCGAATGTTCGGATGGTCGACCTCGCGGACGATGGCGGCGCACTCTTCGCCCGTGCCGGTGTTGCCGCCGTGCTGTTTGAAGACGACGGTGACGTTGTTATCGCGTGCCAGCGGCGCGAGTTGCTTGAGACGTTCGACGAGCATCTTGACGTCAGATTGGCCGTTGCGCGCGAAGGTCAGCAGCTGCGGAATGCCGGCCGCCGCGGCCTGGAGAATGCGTTGTCGATGCACTTCGAGGCCGTTCATGCCGTCGGGGTAAACGGTCGCGAACATCATGAGGGGTTCGAGTCCGAGATCGCGACATTTCTTGGCGACGTCGCGGGCATCGTCGGCCGACGCGGTCGTGGACAAGATCGGCGCCGGCTTCTGCCCCGCCGTCTCCAGATGTGAAGTCCCCAACGCCACGTAGCGATACCCCGCGTGCCGAAGCCCCGCGAGCGCGCGCAGGAACGGAAACTGCGAATAGGGAAGCGTCATGCACGCGACCTTGAACTCGGTCGCGCGCGGCGGGGGCGGAGGCGCCTGGGCCTGGGCCATTTTGGGCAGCGCCGCGGCGGCAATGCTGGTCTGCAGAAAAGTTCGGCGTGCGATCGTCATATTCGGGTCTCCGGAGGATGGATTCAGTTTGCGTGAGCCGAGGGCGAATTGCAATCGGAAATTGCGGCGCGACGAGCGGAATGAACCCTTCCGCTTCTCCCTGGCGCGCTCTTTTGCACGGGTGAGTTATCGCTGCCCTTGACTTAAAGCGGGCATTCCCGGTAACTTTAGCGTCTCTCGCGAGTTGGCCAAGGAGGGCTGCATGCGCGCCGGGCTCGATCTGCTCTTCGACGAACGACTACTCGCCAACCTCGTGTGCGTGCATGGCCTGCTCGCCCTCGTGCTGCTGGCGTCGTTCTGTGCGCGCTCGCTGCTGCTGCAAGGGGGCGATCGTCTCTCGCGCTGGGTCGGCCTGCACCGCGTCGAAGGTTTCACCGAAGAAGCCGCCCGCAGTTTCCGTTCAATGATCTTCTGGTGCACCGTGCTGGCCATGCTCGCCGCCCTCGTCTTCGGCGCCGGGTATCATCTGACAGGCAGGGATGTTCGGCTCGACCTCGCCGACCTCTATCAACAGCTCACCCCCGAACAGATGATCGCCTGGGGCATCGTCCTGGGCAAAATGATTGCGATCCTCGTTGTTGTCTGGTTCGTGCGTCGGCTCGCGCTGCGTTACTTGTTGCAGATCCATCTGGGCGTCCGCAGCTGGGCCGACGCGGAAGATGCGGCCGAGGAAAGCGCGCACGACGACGGCCCGCAGCATCACTTGCCCCACAGTCGGCGGAAGACGATTCAGGGCTGGTTCGTCTGGTTGCGGCGCACGATCGACGCCGCCGCGTTCGTCATCGGTCTGTATCTGCTCATCGATCAACTCGACTGGACCGGCGGCAAACGCGGCATCCGCTTCGTCGGCCGGCTCATGGCCATGGTCCTCTTCGCACGCCTCATCACGCTCGCTTTCCGCTCGATCCTGCACGTGCTCGCGATTCAAGGCGAACGGCATCTGCAGCGCGAATCGCTCAAACGTTACTGGGAACGCTTCACCCGACTCTTCCACTTCGCCGAGCACTGCTTCGAAGGGATCGTCTACGTCCTGGTCGCGTCGCGCCTCATCGAAGTCCTCAGCGACATTCACTTCTTCGAACATTACGGCAAAAACATCGCCGAGTGCATCGCCATCTTCTTCGCCACCCGCGTTCTCATCGAGTTGCTGCAAGTGCTCCTCAACGAAGCGTTCGGCATGTACCGCGAAGATCGCACGCTCGACCAGAAGGGCCTGACGCTGGTGCCGCTCTTGCAATCGATGGTGCAGTACACGCTCTACTTCGGCAGCGGCATCATGATGCTGCAGACGATGGGCCTGCCGACCACGCCGATCCTGGCGGGAGCGAGCATCCTCGGCCTGGCAGGCGGCCTGGGCGCCCAGAGTCTGGTGACCGACGTCGTCTCGGGATTCTTCATTCTGTTCGAGAATCAATACCTGGTGGGCGACATCGTGCAGATCGGCGATTCGCAGGGGCGCGTCGAGGCGGTCAGCATCCGTTCGACGCAGATCCGCGACGACCTGGGGCGTTTGCACATCTTGCCCAACGGCCAGATCAAGAACGTGATCAACTTCTCGAAGGGCTTCGTGAACGCGGTGGTCGACATCAAGGCGCCGATCCACATGAATTTCGACGCGCTCATGGCCGACATGCAGGAGGCGGGCCGCAAGCTGAGACAGACGCGCCGCGAGGTGCTGGGCGAGACGTCGATCAAAGGTCTGCTCGACCTGACGCCGAGCGAGATGGTGTTGCGCGCGGTGACGAAGGTCCAGCCCGGCACGCACGCAGCGATGCAGAACGAATATCGCCGGCTGCTGAAGGAAATCTTCGAGCAAAAGACGGCGCCCAAGGCCGCGGCGTGAGTTTGCAACGATCGCTAGCGATCCGTTACAATGAGGGAAACATACCTGACGGAGTTTCCGATGACATTGACCCTCGACGTCGATCTGCCGGCCGATTTAGCCCGCATGCGCTTACCCGATGCAGTAGCCGCTCGCTTGCAGAATTTGCTAGACCGTCAAGATTCGGGTCAAGCGCTGACCGCGCTCGAACGAGCGGAAGCGGAAGGCCTGGTTAATCTGGTAGAGTTTCTCGCACTGCTGCGCTTACGCGCCGAGCGATTGGCGTCATGAGGGACATCCCGAATGACTTACGCGAAGCGATCGTGTCACGCGCCGGTAATCGGTGTGAATATTGCGGCCTGTCTCAACTTGGCCAAGAGGCGACCTTTCACATCGATCATGTCGTGCCCCGAGCTAAGTTTTTGGCCGACGTTTGTCCGCCGACCGCCCCTCCGGAGGCGCGTCTTTCCACGGGTTCCGCTGCGCTCCACCCGTGGCTACCTCCCTTTGCCCCCGCCGGGCTACATCG
>JBBQPM010000082.1:0-28510 GCA_038217425.1 Gemmatales bacterium | reverse complement strand
GGTGTTCGTGGACAAGGAGATTCGTCATGCGATTCGCTTCACGGTGACGAATTCGCGGAAGGGTTTCGTCTATCCCGCACGGCACTGGGCGAGCGACAAGACCGATGCGAACTTACCGCCGATGGGCATGCGCGTGCGGCTTCGCGGCGACTTCGACGTTTCGGGTTTTTCGCCGGAATGTCAGGTAATCTTGCGGGCGATGAAGAAGCACGGCATGATCTTGGCGGACAACGGCGAACCCTGGTTCATCAGCGGCGCCCCGGACCCGCGTTGGAATGACGACCGATTACGCGAACTTCGCAAGGTGAAGGGGAGGGACTTCGAGGTGATCCACATGGGCGAGGTGGTCACAGAATACGGGCAAGTGGATAAGTGGAATAAATGAACCTTGAAAGCCCAGGGATGGCTATCCCTGGGAATTTGACCTCCCAGGGAAAGCAGTCCCTGGGAGGTCGGAAAAACCAGCCGCAGTTACCGTTTGCCCGCTCGGCTTCGGAGCAGATTCAGATGCCGATCGAACCGGTCTTCCATGTAGCGGTGGATGTTTAACAAGACGCGGATGTCGCCTGCGGATACGACTCGGCCGCTGGAAAGCTGGGCGTCGGAGTCGGCGAGATCGCGTTCAAATTCAGTCAGTTGCTGGCCCACCTGTTTCAGCCGGCCGTCCAGAGACTCTCCCTTCATGTTTTCGGTGATACTCCAGAAACGGCAGGCGTCGGCGAACGCCAATTCGGACTTGCGATTCTCCTCGAACTTTTGCACGGCGCTCGATTCGAGAAGGACGAGTACGAATTTTTCCTGATCGCGCGGCAGCTTTACATGCTGCGCGCCGGCGGGCTGCTCTTCTTCCTGAAGCGTGACTTTGCGAACGACGGAACGTCCTTCGCGCGTCAGGGCGTACATTTTTTGCCCCATCTTCACCAGCCAACCGCGCCGTGCCAATCCCTTCTCGCCCATGATGCTCGATAGAATCTTGTTCGAGTCGGGATACATCTCGGCAAACCCTTTCAACCCAAAGGTTTTGGGAAACCTTTGCCACGAAGTCACGATGAGTGCTTCGGCGCTGAACGGTGTTTGCCCCTGCTTGTCCAAAATTTCCGCGGCGACCAGAATTTTCTCCGGCACCGTGAAATCATCGACATTCGAATTCACGCTGATCCCCCAATCAGTCAAGGTTTCAAAGAAAGACCGTCGAACCTCCTTTTAGGATTCGATCCCCCAAGGGGGGATTATTCCAAGTGGAGGGGGGCTTCGTCAAATGGATTCTCAAGAACTCCCAAATTGGACTCAAGTCGCGCGAACGGCAGATCCTACAACCGCGACTTTTCACCGTGCTTTCTCAGGCGCCGCAGCTGCGACGCCCGAAAAAATTCGCCAAAGTCCCTCTTGTTCGGCCCGACGCCTTGGTGCTATAAACCCCTGCGTACGGTTTCCCTCAAGGAGGAGTGAGTCCATGCGCACCTTTTTCATCACCATCGCCCTGACCCTGGCAGCCTCGGCCGCCTCTGCGCAAAACCCCATGCCCGCACCAGGCAAAGAACAAGTCCTCATCCAGTGGCGCGATTACGTCCTCACCAAATGGGAAGAATCCGCCAGCAAAACCGCCAGCCTCGAGGCCGAGTGCCATCACTACGTTAAGGACAAAACCTTCGGCACCCAGGAACTCTACGTCGGCGTCGTCCGCTATCTCAAGTCCGACACCAAACGACCCAGCCAGGCCAGCCTTGAACTCAAGAAAGTCGAAAATCAAAAGTTCGTCGAGGGGAACTTCAAGAAATTCATCTGCACCGGTAATTTTGTCTACGAGTATGTCCCGTCGCTCAAAGTCATTCGCCAGCACGAAATCCCGCAAGGCCAGTTGATCGACGACAACGCTCTCTCCTTCATCTTCGGCATGAAAGCCAAGGACGCGGTGACCCGCTACGACATCTCGTGGATCCCGCCGGCCGACCCGAAGGCCCAGGATCCGTACCACTACCTCTTGGTGCGGCCGAAGTTAAACCGCGACAAGTCCGACTTCGTCGAAGCGCGGATCTCGATCCTCAAGGAAAACTTCATGGTGCGACAACTCTGGTTCCAACAACCCAACGGCACCGAGATCAAATGGGATTTGCCGCGCATCACCGCGCCGGCGAAACTCGAGACCGCGATGTTCGCGGCTCCCTCGACGCCGACCGGCTGGAAGCAGGAGAACGTCCGCGCCGATTTGACGCCGAAGATTCGCCCGTGAGTCGCAATGCGCACGACCCTTGCAACCGGCACGTCGTGCGGTCACTTTCCTAAAATCCACGCGTCCCAAGGGAAAGTTCTGCGGTCCAAAAGGAAGATAACAGCAAGAGGAATGATTCCGCATGAACCGACGGGAGGGATGCCGTGGTTTCCTGGATTCGCTTGCTGTTGTTGGGGCTGGTACTGGGAGGAGCGAGCGCGGCACGACCCGCGGCCGCTCAGCAGCCGTACGCTTACTACCCGGCCTATCAGCTGAACCGCTTCTACTATTTCCCCTACACCTACTTTCCGCACAACTACTGGCCCGCGCAGGGCCCCCGTTGGCCCGAGGCGCCCGGGATGCCGTACATGCGGCCCCCGGCGTACCAGGCCTGGCCGCCGTTCCGCGATCCGAACTATCGCTACGAACACAAAGAGACCATGCGCTTCTATCGCGGCAGCCATTTTTGGCTCGATCAGTTCTGAGCTTCCGCCTTCGTTTAGCGCTCCCCTTCGAGCGCTAAACGGGACATCCGTCAACCTGGACGCGATTATTTACACTTCTGCAAAATTTCGAGCCGCGCGTCCTTTTCTTTCGTCCAAATATACCCTATGGTTGGATGGATCTTTGCGCGCTCCTGGACGAGGCGTGCGGCGCAGGGCGAACCTTCGCCCCGGCTCGCTCCCTCTTGACTTCGAGCCGATATGTCGGAAGCGTACCAAATATTCATCGTCGAAGACGATGACGACGTCGCCTTTCTCATGAGCAAAAGCCTGCAGCGGGCCGGCCATCAGGCGCAGGTCTGTCACTCCGGGCACGATGCGCTGTTCGTCCTGCGCAATCAGACCTTCGACGTCATCCTCCTGGACCACCGACTCCCCGACATGACCGGGCTCGAACTCCTGCCTCAGGTCTTTGCCGAGGGAGTCTCCGCTCCGGTGCTCATGGTCACCGGGTTCGGCGACGAGGAATTGGTCGCCCAGGTGATGCGCGCGGGGGCGGCCGACTATCTCGTCAAGGATCCGGCGCTGAAATTCCTCGCCGACCTGCCGCTGCGCTGTCGGGACGCCATCCAGCGCCAAAGGCTTCTGCGCTCCAATCGCCTGCTCGTCGACGCGCTGGAGTCCACGCGCGACGGCGTGATGGTCGCCGATCCCGTCGGCCGTATCCTCCACGTCAACGCCGCCCTCGAATTGCTGTTCGGCTATCCCCGCGAACAGCTCCTGGGCCAAACGCCTCGGCTCTTCAAAAGCGACGTCACCAGCCCCGAAGTCTTCCAGGAACTCTGGCGCACCATCCTCGCCAAGCAAAGCTGGCAAGGCGAACTCGTCAATCGGAAACGGGACGGCTCGCTCGCCGAGATCTCCCTCACCATCTCCCCGCTCGTCGATCCTCAAGGCCAACTCACGCACTTCGTCGCCATCTACCGCGACGTCGGCGAGCGCAAACACATCGAAAAGCAGCTCTTCCACGCTCAGAAAATGCAGAGCGTGGGCACTCTCGCCGGGGGCGTCGCGCACGAATTCAACAACCTCCTGGCCGGCATCCAGGGCTATGCCTCGCTGGGCTTGCGCGAACCGGGCATCTCTCCCACCATCAAGGAATTTCTCGACAACGTCGTCCGGCTTTCGGATCGCGCCGCACATCTGACGCGTCAACTCCTGGCCTACGCCCGCAAGCCGTCGCTCTCGCGCCGCGCCGCTTCGATGGTCGATCTGCTGCAACAGACCGCGCAGATGGTTCGGCACTCGCTGCGTCTGGAGGTCATCGAACAAATCGACGGGACGTCCGAGCAACTGAGGGCCCTTGCGGATGTCAATCAGCTGCAGCAGGTGCTCGTCAATCTTTCGCTGAACGCCCGGGACGCCTATCCCGCCGACACGCCCAATCCCGCGATCTGGTACGCCCTCAGCCGGGAAACCTTCGCAAAATCGATTTCGGCCTTTCCGCAGAACGTCCCCGCGGGCGATTACGTTCTACTGAAAATATCCGATAAGGGTTGCGGCATGCCGGCCGACGTCATGCATCAGGCGTTCGATCCGTTTTTCACGACGAAGGAAGTGGGCCAGGGGACCGGATTGGGGTTGGCGGTTGCGATCGGCATCGTCACCGGGCATCAGGGATACATCACGCTCGAGAGCGAAGTCGGCAAGGGAACCAGCGTCCGCATCTATTTGCCGCGCTTGAGCGAAACCACGAAGCCGACGGCAGCCAGACCCCAGCCCGCGGCCCGCAGTCTCACGTTCCGGCCCGCGCGCATTCTCGCCATCGACGACGAGGAGCCCGTGCTCGACATCATGCGCCGCAGCCTGGAAGTCGTGGGGCATAAGGTTTTCACGTTTCCCACCGCCGCCGCCGCCGTCGCCGAGTTCCTCGACCTGGGCGCTGACGTCGACGTCATCATTCTCGACTTGATGATCCCCAAGGAGGACGGCTCGCGCAACTTGCGGCAGCTGCGCGGCAAACGGCCGCACACGCCGATCGTCGTCTGCACGGGCATGATCCAAAACGAGCTGCCGGGCATGTCGGCCGCCGACGGCAACAACCTCGAGATCCTGCGGAAGCCGTTCCACATGCAGGAACTGTGGGAACTGGTGGAACGGCTGCTGCCAACGGTTTAGCCGCCGCGCCCTCGCGGCGCGGCCCGACGGTCAACTCAACAATTTCCGCGTGATCGCGTCGACGTCGTAGACGCAGCCCCCCCAACAGCCGCCTGAAACCGCTTGAAGCGCCGCCCACAAGCGCGTGTCGGCGGGCAAATCGGGGTCCGCGGCGAGGTCCGTACGGCGCGGCCTTTCGGCGAGCACGCGCGCCCCTTCCGCCGCATCGAATCGCCGATCTCCCTCGCCCACGAAATCGATCGAACCGACCAAACGATTGCGATCGACCACGATCTGAATGACGTCGCCTTCGCACACCTTGCCGATCGGGCCCCCCGCCAGCGCCTCGGGTCCGATGTGCCCGATGCACGCCCCGGTCGAGACGCCGGAAAAGCGGGCGTCGGTCAGCACGGCGACGTGTTTGCCGAAGGAAAGATGCTTGAGCGCCGACGTGATCTGGTAGATCTCCTCCATGCCCGCGCCCATCGGGCCCCGACAAATGAGGACCATGACGTCTCCTGCGTGGATGGCGTGCGTCTTGATGGCGGCGACCGCGGCGCGCTCGGTGAGGAACACGCGCGCCGGACCCGTCTTGCGGTAGATGCCGTCCGCGTCCACCACGCTCGCATCGATGGCCGTGCTCTTGATGACGCTCCCCTCGGGCGCCAGGTTGCCGCCGGGAAAACAGACGGTCGATGTGAGGCCGCGCTGCCGGGCGCGGGTCGGCGTCATGATGACGTCGTCGGGATCGACGCGGTCGCGGCGCAGGAGTTCCTCACGCAGCCGTTTTCGGCGTTCGCTCGTCTGCCACCAGTCGAGAACTTTGCCCAGCGGCAGCGTGCTGACGGTGAGGGCGGATTCGTCGAGCAGCCCGAGTTCGCGGAGATGGAGCATGACTTCGGGGACGCCGCCGGCGAGGAAGACGCGGACCGTGGGATGTCCGACCGGGCCGTTGGGCAGAGCGTCGACGAGGCGGGGGACTTTCTGGTTGATCGCCTGCCACTCAGCGACGGTGGGGCGCTCGAGATTGGCTTGATGCGCGACGGCGGGGATGTGCAGGAGGAGATTGGTCGAACCGCCGACCGCGGCATGGACGGTCATGGCGTTGCGGAGGGCGGCGGGCGTCAGGATCTTGCTGAGGGGCGTCTTTTGTCGGGCGAGCTGGCGCAGGGCCCGCGCGGATCGACTGGCCATATCGAGCCAGATCGGTTGACCCGAGGGGGCGAGCGCGGAATGCGGCAGCGACATGCCGAGCGCCTCGCCGACGACCTGGGCGGTGGCGGCGGTGCCGAGAAACTGACAGCCCCCGCCGGGCGATCCGCAGGCGCGGCAACCGAGTTCGGCGGCTTTTTCGAGCGTGAGTTCGCCGTGCGCGAAGCGGGCGCCGATGGTCTGCACCTTGCCGGCGTCTTCGCCTTCGACGGGCGGCAGCGTCACGCCGCCGGGCACGAGCACGCAGGGGAGATGACTGACGCCGGCGAGCGCCATCATCATCGCGGGGAGCCCCTTGTCGCAGGTCGCGATGCCGAGCACGCCCTGCCGGGTGGGGAGCGAGCGGATGAGCCGACGCAGCACGGTCGCGGCATCGTTGCGGTACGGCAAGCTATCCATCATGCCGGTGGTGCCCTGCGTTCGGCCGTCGCACGGATCGGTGACGAACCCGGCGAAGGGCGTGGCGCCGAGGGCGCGCAGCTGCTCGGCCGCGGCTTTCATGAGCAGCCCGACTTCCCAGTGCCCGGTGTGATACCCGAGCGCGACCGGGCTGCCGTCGGGCGCGCGGATGCCGCCTTGCGTGCTGAGAATCAGGAACTCCGGAGAACCCAGTGACGCGGGATTCCAGCCCATGCCCGCGTTCTGCGTCAGGCCGAAAATATCGCCGCTCGGCGCTTCGCGCAGCATCTCCGGCGTGAGCGGCAAGCTCCCAGCCGGCCCCTGGCCCGTCGTTTCGATTTGGTACAGGCCCGGATCGGCGGAGTCCAGTAGGGAAGCTTCATTCATGGGAGTTCCTCAGGGTCGCGGCTCGGCAGGAATCAGTGGATCGTCTATCCGGAAAGGGAATATCCTACACGCCGGACAAGGTGAGATGTCGAGAAGCCCAACGGGTGAGATACTCCGAACCCTTGGGATCCGGCCGACGCGTAGGTTTTATCCCAAGGGTTCGGAGTATCTCACCCGTTGGGCTTGCATCATCTCTGAACCGCCTGCAAATTACTCTGTCCGGCAAATCCAGCGCTCGCGGCTCAGCCCGCGCGAAAAGTACGTTGTACCCGAGCTTCGTATCACGGAACTCGGGCCAGGCGCAAACCGAGGTAGATGTACCGGTACACGGGCGCGTGCCGGAAGCGGTTGTTTACCGCGCAGTTGGCAGCAGTGTTGTTCCAGTAGCCACCCCGGGTGACACGATCGGAGGCTCTGGTGTCTATTTTTGTCAACATCTCCTCATTCCACTCGCGTACGTTCCCATGCATATCATACAATCCAAATCCGTTCGGCTTCTTCTCGCCCACCTTATGCGTTCGTCCCTCGCTGTTCTGGTCATACCACGCATACTCTCCCAGCTTTTCGTCCTCGTCCCCAAAATGATACTTCCCGAACGTACCCGCTCGACACGCATGCTCCCTTGGGATGGGAGCCCCTTAATTCCGGAGCGCCCAGCGACGCGGGATTCCAGCCCATGCCCGCGTTCTGCGTCAGGAATCGGTTTCGATCGAAATTTGTCAAAGAGGACACAAGCCCGTAAGCTTCAAGATACGAACGGATGGAGCTTTGACACAGCCTCGCACATAAGAAAAAATACGCACTCTCCGGAAAGTACTTGCCATGCGAATGACAGCACTCGTTGCCACGCTCGTTTCGCTCGCCGTCGCGTACGCCGACCCGCCGACGTACGCGGACAAGACGAACCTCCTGTTCTTTCAGGAGAACGCGAAGCTGCAACCGGTGAAATCCCCGGCGGACTGGGAGAAGCGGCGGGCTCACGTTCTCGAGAGCTTGCAACTCGTGATGGGCAAAGAACCGACGTTCGCGAAGCCGCCGCTCGATCCGAAGGTCACCGAAGAAAAGAAATTCCAGAAGTACACGCGCAAGACGGTCACGTTCGCAGCCGGGCCGAAGGACAATCGCGTCTCGGCGTATTTATTCGTACCACATAATCTGCAGGGAAAAACGCCTGCGGTGCTGTGCCTGCATCCCACCAGCAAGGAACTCGGCAAGGGCGTTCCCGCCGGTCTCGGGCCCAAGTACGACCGCGCCTACGCCATCCATCTGGTCGAGCGCGGCTACATCACCCTCGCCCCCGATTACATCAATTCCGGCGGCTACCAGATCGACCCTTACGCCCTCGGCTTCGCCAGCGCCACCATGCTCGGCATCTGGAATCACCGCGTCTGCGTCGACTATCTGCAATCGCTCCCCGAAGTCGACGGGGCCAACCTCGGCGTCATCGGCCATTCGCTCGGCGGACACAACAGCATGTTCGTCGCCGCGTTCGAACCCCGGCTCAAGGCGATCGTCTCCAGCTGCGGCTTCTGCGCATTCCCGAAGTACATGAAGGGCGACCTGAAGGGCTGGAGCCACGCCGGCTACATGCCGCGCATCAAGGAACTCTATGACGCGAAGCCGGAGAAGATGCCGTTTGACTTCACGGAGTTGACGGCGATCCTGGCGCCGCGTGCGTTCCTGGCGGTGGCGCCGATCCGCGACCACAACTTCGACCTGGACGGCGTGAAGGACTGCATCGCGTCGGCCCGACCGGTGTACGACCTGCTCGGCGCCGGCGCGCAACTCGCCGCCGTGTATCCGGACGCGGGCCACGATTTCCCCGAGGACGGCCGAGCCGCGGCGTATCAGTGGTTCGACCGTTGGCTGAAGGGGAAGTGAGCGGTTTTCGAACGTGGCGGTTGTAAAGCAACACAATTCGCTATGCTCAAACCAGCCAATTCTCCGTACGTATTTCCGGCGTGGCTTCGAAATCGAGATCGGTGGTGAGCACCGTGGCGTTTCGGATTCGAGCGAACGCGACCAGCGTGATGTCCGCGGGCGAGAGAACTCGGCCGCACTCGCGCAAGGACTTTGAGATCTCGCCGTACTCTCGAACAACCTTCCAATCTTGCGGCCAAACGATAACCGTCTTCATCAGTTCGTGAAGTACCCTACGATTGCGAACCGGATCGTTTGTGTTGACGATGCCGACCTCCAACTCGCATAGCACCGGCCAACAGGTCCAAAAGCGAGTCCCTTTCCTTGATTGTCGCCGGATCCTGTCGCGGAGCATTGAAACCTTGTCGAGGGCGGCACTCAGGTGATTGGTGTCGAGCAGATAGCCCGACATCACGATTTCTCCGCTTCTTTACGTGCCAGATCCCGAGCTTCCGCGCGAACTTCGCGAATGACTCTGGCCCGAATAATATCGTCCTCCGGATCCATCAGGGCGGCCTCCGCGTTAATCCGCGCGAACAATGCGTCCACCTCCTCTGGCGTCATTGTCTTTGCCTCGTATGACAACCCTACCTCCAACTCCGCGCCCTCGTCCCAGTCCTCCGGCAGCGGCTCCTGCGGCACGATCGCTCCGTTTTGCAAGATCGCTTTCATGATTGCCTCCTCGAAATTAAGTCCGCAACTCCGGCAGCAGTAACGTGAAGGCCGAGCCCTGGCCCGGCGTGCTCGCAACCGTCACATGACCGCCGTGGCGGTCGACGAACGCCTTCACCATCGACAATCCCAGGCCCATGCCGTGGCGATCGAATTCGAAGGTGCCGGAACAATGGTGCAGGGTGTCCTTACGCGTGAAGAATGGCTCGAATATCCGGTCGAGACTCTCCGCGTCCATCCCCTTGCCGGTGTCGCTCACGACGATCTCCAGCGTGCGTTCGGGCAGGCGCCGGGCGTCGAGCCGAATCGTTCCCTCGTCGGGCGTGAACTTGATCGCGTTCATCAGGAGCTGCACCAGACTGTCGTGAATTTTGTCGGGTTCCAGCCACATGGTCCCCAGGTCGCCGACGATGCTCAGGTGCAGATGCTGGGCGCGTTTCTGCACGAAATGCTGCACTTCGCGGATGGCGCCGGCCAGGAGATCCGCGACGTCGATGAGCCGCGGGTCGAGACTGCGATCGAAGCGCTCCGTCTGGTAAAGCTGCACGATCTGATCGACGCGGTCGTTGAGCCGACGGCTCGCCTGGTGCATTTGGCTCAGCCAGTTCTTGAGCGGCGGCTCGGGAAAACTCTCCAGACTGGCGAGTTCGCTGAGCCCCACCAAGAGTGTGAGCGGCGTGCGCAATTCGTGACTCGCCACCTTGATGAACGACCGCTTGAGTTCGTTGCCTCGCTTGAGTTCGCGATTGATCGCTTCGAGCTGCCGGTTCTTGTCCTGGACCTCGACCAGCAGACGCTTGCGGTCGGCCTGCAGCACGTAATGTTCCATCGCTTGCTTGATCGTGGCCCGCAGCTCGTCTGGGTTCCACGGCTTCGAGATGTAGCGGTAGACGTTGCCCTGATTGATGGCGTCGGAGATGGCGGAGATGTCGGCGTAGGCGGTGAAGAGCAGGCGAACCGTGTCGGGAAAGCGGAGCCTGAGGTTTTCGAGAAACTCCACGCCCGTCATCTCGGGCATGCGCTGGTCGGTCATGACGACGTGGACTTCTTCTTTTTCGATGATCGAGAGGCCTTCGCTGGCGCGCGTGGCAGTGAGGACGCGGAACTCTCGGCGAAGCAGATCGCGCACGCTTTCAACCATGTCGGGTTCGTCGTCGACAACCAGCAGACACGGTTTGGCAATCATGCCACATCCTTCTTAGTCGACCACGATTTCGTTGGCCAAAATGGGCTCGTCCACGAGTTCCATCACCGCTTGCTGGGCGAGCTGCTTGCCGTAAAACGAGGCGGACTCGCCGCGAATGATGACGCCCATGGGGTCGCTGCGATCAATGCGGAGATTGCGCACGCGATTGCCGACCCGCCGACGCATTTTATCCGTCAGGACGTCCTCTTGCGAGGGCCAATGGGGAAGATCGTGACGAACGGGGAGCGTGAGGGCAACGTTCATGAAACACCAGTAGATGGAATGGCTTGGAGATGGACGAGATCGGCGATTCTCGCGAATTTTTCCCGGATCATTCCCTGAATGGATCAATTAACCTCAGGGTAACTTTAGGGGTGCCGGGTGTCAATCGACAAGTTGGGTAAATGAGCGGAAATTTGTGCGTGGGGTAAGAATTTTCGAATTGTGCGGAAGGACCGCGCGTAGCGATTTTGCCGGATGAATGAGCCGCGATATTGAGGGCTGGAAGCCGCAGGGGATTCCGATCGGAAGAAATACGAATTTTAACCACAGAGTCACAGAGGGCACAGAGGAAGAGAACAGAGAGAAAAATAGGAAATGGAAAAATAAAGAAACACATGAGTCGCCTGTTCGGTTTCTCTGATCGCTCCTCCCTCTGTGCTCTCTGTGACTCTGTGGTTAATTTTTTTGTGTATCCCAATGATCGAACGAATGGTCGCGGTTCGCTCACTCGCCCAGTAATCGGCCGTCGAACGGCAAGGGGAAGAGGTCGCGGAGCCGATGCGATCCGCGCGCCTCGCGAAGGTTGCCGAGCACGATTTCGAGGTCGCCGGCGAACTCCCAGAGGATCTGCCGACACGGCCCGCAGGGAGGCGTCGGCGCCTCGGCGTCGGCGACGATCGCGATTCGGCGAAACGTCCGCACGCCCTCGGAGATCGCCTTGAAGATCGCCACCCGTTCGGCGCAGATCGTCAGGCCGTAGGTGGCGTTCTCGATGTTGCAGCCGGTGAAGACTCGACCATCGTCGGCTTCCAGGGCGGCGCCGACCTGGAAGCCGGAGTAACTCGCCAGCGCATGTCCGCGCGCCGTGCGCGCCAGGTTCAGCAGCTCGTCGGCGGGTCTCATAGCTTCACGTCTTTCATCACGCCGCCGGTCGATGCCCGGTACCATTGCACAGCCCGCTGGATGCCGTCGCGGATAGGCATCCGCGGACTCCACCCGAGTTCGCGGCGGGCCTTGGCGATGCTGTACTGCGTCGATCGGCCGACGAGGTACACGGCCCTTCGCGTGATCGTCGGCGGCTTGGTGCGCCGAAATAGCCGGGCGATCGCTTCCTTGACGAAGGCGAAGCGGATGGCCAGGAAGTACGGCACCTTTTTGGTGACGCGCGGCAAGGAAAGCGCATCGGTAAGGGCATTGAGCATGTCGCGCTGCGTGACCTCCCCCTCGCTGCACAGGTTGTACGCCTGGCCGAGGGCGCCGGGATGGTTGGCGGCGAGGATGCAGCCGCGCGCGACGTCGCCGGCATAAATGATGTTGAGGTAATTGTCTCCCGAGCCGATGATCGGCACCCGCTTCTCGAGAAGCGCGGGGATCACACGCGGCATCGTAATGCGGTCGCGCTCGCCGTAAAGCCAGCTGGGACGTACCACCGTCGTGCGTGGAAATTCGCGCGCGAGGTTCTCCGCCAGCAGCTTCGCCATGGGGTAGTAGTCCCACATCCAGATCTTCTGGCCGAGCGGCGTCTCCTCGACGACCGGCGCTTCCTTGGGATGGCCGTAAACGGAGATCGAGCTGACGTGCAGCAACCGCTCGATATTGGCAGCGGTCGCAGCGCGGACGACGTTGCGCGTCGTCGTCTCGGCTTCCTCCTTGAACGCCTCCCACGCGCCCCAGTCGCTGACCTTGGCGGCGCTGTGATAGACGATCCGCGCGCCGGCGAACGCCCGCTGCACGGCGTCCGCATCTTTCAGGTCGCCGAAGACGATCTCGGCGCCAATCGAGCGCAGGAACGTCTCGTCGCTGCCGGGGCGAACCAGCACGCGCACCGCTTGATCTTGTTGCCGAAGTTGCTCGGCAATGTGGCTGCCGAGCTGCCCGGTGGCGCCCGTGATGACGTTCAAGGATTGGCTCATTGCGTCATTACATCGACGACCGTCGGATGGTCCAGGCCTTTTCCGAAATAGCCCTCCACCACCAGCCCCTTTTCGCGGTACTCATCGACTTCCAGGAGCAAAGCGTGCAGCGCCCGCAGATTGTAGTGCGGCACGAGCGGGAAGAGGTGGTGCGGCAAATGGTAGTCGTTGCCGATCGGGAAGATCGACATCGAGAGCAGCGGCGGGAGCTTGAAGATACGGGTGTTCGTGAAACGCTCGCGGTCGGCGTTGCCATGCTGCACGAGCTGACGCAAGACCATGAAGAGCGCGAATGACGAGCCGAGCGGAACCATCCACAACACGAAGTAGTAGAGCCACCACGGCATGCCGGTGAGGTGCGTCAGGCCGGCGATGCTCGAAAAGAGGAGCGTATTGAACGCGAGTCGCATTCGTTGTTGCGTGCGGACGGAAAGATCGCTTTGAATCGCATACTTGGCGAACCACGCTTCCGGCGCCAGCGTGTAGACGGACATTCCCACGGCAAACCACAGGCCGGGAACGACGACGAGCATCCAACCGTCGTGCAGGACGACGCCGGCGCTCAGCGCGGCGAGCAGGCTCAGGTGGAACGCGAGCCCGATCAGGCGGAGCGGCTTTGCGGTTCGGCGGATCATGCGATACGGGCCGTAGCCGAGATCAACGACGAAGCTGGCGCGGACCAGGACGTAGCGGATCAGCGCGGGGGGCCAAAGGATCTGCTTGACGAGGCACTCCCACAAAAATTGCCTGCGCGACATCGGGAACTTATAGCGATGGCCGCTCTTCTGGAGTTGCGTGCAGTCCGGATCGCGCTCGGGGTCATTGGGATACTGATGATGGCCGAGATGCTGGACGCGATAACTGTGCGTCGTGCCGAGAATGGGGAACATGCAGAACCATTCGGAGACGACTTCGTTGAGCAGGCGATTGCGAAAGAGCATGTAATGGGCGGCTTCGTGGGTGAGCGTGGCCAGGCGGTGCTGCCCGGCGCCGACGCAGAGGTTGGACAGCAGTAACGCCGGGATGCACCATCCCCACGAGACGTCCCCCGCACGGCACGCCTCGAACAGGACGATCATGCTGCAAACAACGAGCGCGAGGAACGCGTACTCGCGCAGCAGGTAGCACCAACTCGTGAGGTTGTCGGTTTGGCGCAGCGCGTTGACTCGGCGTAGGAATTCCGGATCGTTGAGCTGCGCGGCAGGGGTGCGGGAGGCGGGCGCGTTCATGATTCGGGTTCCTGCCTGGCAGCGGCAAAAGCGGGCCCGCGTCGGTTTGCAACGAGGGCAGAATCGATAGAATAAATTGTCACGGAGTTTGTGTCAGGGCCATGTCACTTTAATCGGCCCCGACTCGGCGGGCAAGCGAACCCTTCCCTCTCAGCACGGATTTATTCATGTGCGGAATTGCCGGCTTTGTCGATCTCTCCGGACGTCGACAACCCCCTACCGGGCTTCTCAAACGCATGGCCGACGCCATCACCCATCGCGGCCCCGATGAGGACGGCTATCTCGAGGCTCCCGGCCTGGGACTCGCCAATCGACGTCTCAGCATCGTCGGACTCGCCGACGGCAAACAACCCATCGCCAATGAAGACGGCTCCGTGGTCACCGTCTTCAACGGCGAATTCTTCGACTATCCCGAAGCCAAGGCCAAGCTCCAGGCCCAGGGTCACCGCTTCGCCACCCACTGCGATACCGAACTCATCCCCCATCTCTGGGAAGATCATCAAGAAGGCATGTTCCCCCATCTGCACGGCCAATTCGCCCTCGCCGTCTGGGACAAACGTCGGCAGACGCTCGTCCTCGCGCGCGATCCCTTCGGCATCTGCCCGCTCTACTGGGCGAAGGTCCCCTACGAAGGCGGCGAATGTCTCCTCTTCGGTTCCGAGATCAAGGCGATCCTGGCCAGCGGCTTTCTCAAGCCCCAGGCCGACCTGCGCGGCATCCATCATGTCTTCAATTTCTTCGCCGTCCCCGGCGTGCCGACCTGCTTCAAGGACGTGAATACGCTGCTGCCAGGCCATTACTTGCGCATCGATCTCAGCCAGGCGAACCCCTCCATCAGCAACAAGGCCTACTTCGAGATCGACTTCCCTGATCGGGGCCAGGAAGTCACCGGCGATCTGGGGAAGCTGGTCGACGAGTTCGAACGCGTGCTACTGGGCGCCGTCGAGCGGCGCTTGCGTGCGGACGTGCCGGTCGTCTCGTACCTGAGCGGCGGCATCGATTCGAGTATCGTCGTGGCAATGGCGGCGAAGATCCGCGGGACCTCCATTCCGACTTTCACCGTTCAGATCCAGCATCCCAAGCTCGACGAGACCGTCCAGGCCGCCGTCGTTTCCAAACACATCGGCGCCAACCCCGTCATCGTTTCCGTGGGCGACGACGAAGTGATGAATACTTATCCCGAGTTAATTCGCGCCGCGGAGGCGCCTGTCATCGATACCTCCTGCACCGCCCTCTTGCTGCTGGCGCGGGCGGTCCATCAACACGGATACAAGGTCGCCCTCACCGGCGAAGGCTCCGACGAATGGCTCGCCGGCTACAGTTGGTACAAGATTCACAAGTTGCTGAAGATGTTCGACGTCATCCCCGGCTTCGAACCGAGCCGCTTCCTTCGTAGCGCCATACTCAAGATTATGGGGACTCCCGCAGGATCGGCCGACTACGTCCGTACGATCCACGAATCGATCGGCGATCACTCCGCGTTCCAGGAAATCTACTCACTCATGGGTCTGTCGCGGTTGCACTTTTTCAGCAAGGCGACGCTCGAAGCCCTGGCTGATCACAATCCCTATCTCGACGTTCAGCCGAACCTCGAGCGCCTGAAAAAAATGGCTCCGCTCCACCGCGGACTCTACTGGGCGGGACGCATCCATCTTCCGGGGCAACTCCTCTCGCTCAAGGGGGACCGCATCGCCATGAACTCTTCCGTCGAGACC
Organism: Gemmatales bacterium; assembly: GCA_038217425.1. Taxonomy (GTDB): domain Bacteria; phylum Planctomycetota; class Planctomycetia; order Gemmatales; family Gemmataceae; genus JAIEPT01. The sequence goes on along the minus strand of JBBQPM010000082.1, from coordinate 12,846 downwards.
CGCTATCCCTTTCTCGACGACGAAGTCTTCGCATTCTTGGCCAAGCTCCATCCGAGTTACAAGCTCAGACGTTTTACCGACAAGTACATTCTGCGGATGCTGTGCGAACGCTACTTGCCCAGGGAAGTCGCCTGGCGGCCGAAGGGGATGTTCCGCGCGCCTTTGGACAGCTTTTTCAAGCACAAGGTTCCCCCGTACGTCGAGCAGCTTCTCAGCGAGGACGCCCTGCGCAGGACGGGATACTTCGACCCCGTCGCCGTCAAGACTTGGTCCCAGCGCGTGCGCGAGGGAAGCCTGGGGTTTCGGCAACGCTCGGCCATCGAGATGGGATTGGTGGGCGTCTTCGCGACGCAGCTTTGGCACCAGACGTACCTTGACTCCAGCCTTGCCGACGTGCCCGCCGGATTCCGCCGTGACACCTCTATGTCGCGGTGAAATCTGCGCTTACGACTTCCCGGCCGCCCGGGAGTCCATAGAATTACCGCACGATCGCTCCGCTTTGGACCGGAACTTTCGCACTCCAGTCCCCTAGCCTCGGAGCGACATGCGCAACTCAATCCCGGAAGTCCCCCCCATCTCTCTACCTCGCGTAGATTGCGAATTTGACGCCCCTCCCCTCGCCGACGAGGGCCGGGCGCTGCCCGCATCGCTCGTCACGCTGGGGCGACTTATCTCGGGTTTCGGCGATCAGTCGACCGGGCAATACTCGGCTCCCGTCATTGAACCCAAGGAGATGGCGCGCGGGCTCAAGGTCACCTTTCGGCCGCTGCCGCCCAAGGTTTCCCCTGTGCTGCGCCAGTTCACCGAAGAGTTACAGGCCGCGTTCACCCGGCACGGCGTCACGGTGTTGCCGTGGGAACAGGCGACGTCCCCTTACTACTACGAAGTCGCGGTGCCGCTCACGCAGAAGATCGTCAAAATCCCGGCTCGACTCACGCACCACGATATCGCCGCCGTCTTCGACGTCGAAGTCAAGCCGAGCCTGGGGAGACGCTTCGTTCGCTGGCTGCTCGAGGGCGGTTACCGCGTGCATCGCTATTTCGGCGGACTCAAGAAACGCCATCGCGTCCGCGAAATCCTGCGCTTCGTCTGGTGGGCCGAGGATCATGCCGTCAAGTACGTCTCCGATCACGTGCGGACGCAGATCGTTTCGATCCGGCCCATCGACCCGATGCTCGCCGATCCCGAGACGCCCTACATCGACAAGCTGACGCCGGGCCTGCGCACCCTGGTGGAATCGCTGGCCATGATGCTCGTGGGGGTAGACAAGAATCGCGTCTCGCTGCTCAACATGAACCTCTCCGACACGGTCTGCCCGCGTGCGGAACTCGATCATTTCGTGCTCGATTCGCTGATCCCGAAGTTGCACGCGCCGATTCGCCCGCTCACGCGCGGCCGATTCCATACCGCTTCGTTCGATCCGTCGATCAACGTGCATGCCGAGCGCGTCATCGACCTGGCGAAAAAGCTGTCGCCGCTGGGGTTACTGCCGGAAGCGGTGTCGATGAGCCAACTCATTCGCCGGGCCTCGACGCGCGATGTAGTAAGTAATTTTATTGACGGGCGTTCGGGAGTGTCGTTCGGCTTCGTGGCCGCGTTGGAAGCGCCGATCTACGTCGGCCCGCGCGAGATCTCGGCCGAGGAATGGGAGGCGCTGGATCCCCCCGACGAACTCCCCGCGGGGGAAGTTCGCCGCAATTCCAAGGGACGCTACTATTTGCGCACCCACAGCAACGGCAAGCAGGTCCATCGGCAGATCCCTGACATCTGGATCGTCAGCTCGCGTTCTGGCGCCGAGAAGAACAACCTCCAGCGCGACCGCGACCTCGTTCGCCTGGGATTCGACGGCGCCCTGCACTTGCAACTCCCCGGCAGCGCCGACTGGGACGCCAGCGACATTCGTCCGTCCTACGACACCTACGTGATGCTCGCCCTGGCCCTGGGCGCGGCCATCTACCATCCGGAGCAGGTCCGCGACGGCGCGGCGCTCGTGCACTTTCACGGCTACCCGAGCGCCGATTGGTTCAAGGCCGGCGAAGGTCACGCCGGCGCCGACAACCCCTCGATCGCGTGCGGTACCTTCGAAGCGGGCGTTCTCAACATCATTGGGCTGTGGGAACTCGCCGAGAAGATGAGCGATCCCAACGTCCTGTGCGTCATCGAACCCAACCACGGCTGCAACTTCGTCTCGGGCAGCGTCGATCATTTGATCGAGCGTTTGACGCAAGGCGTGCAAAGCGGGCAAATCGTGCTCGGGGGCCGACACCTCGGGTCGCTACAAAATATTCCCTGAAAGCCCAGGGATGGCTATCCCTGGGAAAGCGCCCGCATCGTCACTTCGGAACTGCCGCGGGATTTCCAGGGATAGCCATTCCTGGGCTTTCGACTTGATTTTTTCGCGGGGGTTTGCCAGAAGGCATCGTTCCAAGGAGGGAACAGGCGATGGCGACGACCCCGATCGAGATCCGCGCGCCGAAAACGCGTGGCCGAGCGCGACGCTCCTGGCGTCAACTCTGGCAGGCGCCGATCTTTCTGCTGGGCGTCTCGGCCCTGAGCGTGGTCGCGTGGACGGAGCCCCCGGCGCGCGTGCAGCGCCCCGCGAGTTTCGAAGCCGAGGTTCAGGCGCTAATTCGCGGCCTGACGAATCACCATCCTGCCGACACGCTGACGCCGATCGCCGACTCGCTCGCGGGCCGCTTGACCGGTCAGGAACTCCACGAGGGTCAGGCGCATTTCCTGATCGGCTCGGTCCACTACCGCCGACTGGAAAAAGCGCCCAGCGACGTCGAAGTCTCTCGATTGGCCCACTTTCATCTGGAGCGGGCGTTGGCGTTCAAGACGCTCGAGGGCGCCGAGCTGGCGCAGCTTCAGTTTCGGCTGGGTCACGTGTTGCTGCAGCAGGAAACCGATGCGCCGCGTGCCCTCCACTTGATTCGCACCGGGCTCGAAGCGGGCGTCGGACTGAGTCCGCGCGATTACGGCGTTCTTGCCCTTGCATGCATGAAGCAACCGGAGCCGGACTGGGACGCCGCCCTTGCCGCGACCGTGAAACAACTCGCCGGCGCCGAGAACGATGCGCCGGAACTCGCGCGGATTCGCCTCCTGCGTGGCCAAATTCTCATCGGCAAACAGCAGTGGTCCGCGGCTTTGAGCGAACTCGAAATGATTCGCACCGATCTGCCCAGCGACGTCTTGGCCCAGGTGCGTCTGTCGCGGATCGAATGCGCGGAGCGTGAGAATCTTTGGCTCAAGGCCCTCGAAGGATGGCGCGAGCTGCAAGGCTCGGCCCGCTACGTGCCGGGCGGTCAGCCGCGCATCCACTACGGCATGGGCCTGTGTTACAGCCAGCTCGATCCCCCGCAGATGAACGACGCGATCCGCGTGTGGCAACAGGCGTACGCCAAGGGCCGCGAGGAGAAGCTAGCCGCCGGGCTACGCCTGGGGCATGCATATCTCTTCGGAATCGGCGACGCGGCCAAGGCGCTGGAGACCTGGACGCAGGCGCTCGCCGACATTCAGAGCCCGGCCGACTATCAGAATGCGTACTTGTCGCTGGCGCAGGCGCAGGATCTGCTCGAACAGGGCTGCAAGGTTTTTCTGGAGTCCAAGCGTTGGGAATTGACGGAGCAGTGCGCGGAGTTGACGCGCCGGATCGCCCCCGCGGGCAGCGCCGAGGAGCGGATCGCGGAGGCGAACGAGGCGCTCGCCAAGGATTTGGCGACGACCGACGCCGACCGCGCGCGGGCCAAGTTCAACCAGTCGGCCATCGGTTTCGAGCTAGCGGCTCTCAATCGCTCGCCCGCGGATCAGGCGCGCGCCTATTGGCGCAGTGGGGTCAATTACTTGCTCGCGAAGAACTACACAGGGGCGACGGGGCCGCTCGAAAAGTTTGTCAAGCTCGAGCCCGCCAAGAGCAAACTCGCGGAGGGCTATCATGCCCTGGCCGAGGCATTCGCCGGGCAGGGGCTCAAGGACAAGGCGAAGGCGGCGTTCTACCAGAGCATCCAGCAAGGCAACACCGTCTTCGCCGCCAAGTCGCGCTACCAGCTCGCGCTGCTCGAAATCGACGCGAAGCAGATTCCCCAGGCGATCTCGATCCTCCAGCAAAACCTCAGTGCCGGCAACCTCGTCCAGGATCGTCCGACGCAGGAGAAGTCGCTGTTCAAGATCGCGCGACTCTACTGGGAAGAAGAGGATTACGATCTCGCCTGTTTCCATCTCCAAAAAGCCGTCAACCTGTATCCCCACCATCCCGACATCGCCGAGACGCGCGATCTGCTGGGCCGATGCCATCGGAAACTCGCGGACAAATCCGGCACGCACGCGGCCTATTTGAAGAAGCCGTTACAGCTCGACCAGACGCCCGAGGCGAAAAAAGCCCGTGAAGAGATGGCGAAACTGCAGGACACGCAGCAACGCGACCATCGCCGCAAGGCTCTGGAGGCGTTCCAGACGCTCGTGGAAGATCTCGACCGCAAGTCGCGCACGCAGCCCCTCACCGGGCCGGAACTCAATCTTTTCCTGGGGGGGCTGATGAACGGCGCCGAGTTGGCGTACGAGCAAGGAGATTACCACGACGCGATCGTCCGCTACCAGTACGTGCACGAGCGCTATCGTTCGAAAATCGAGAGCGTGCTCGCGTTCCAGCGCATGTTCGCCTGCTACGTCGTGATGGACGACAAGACGAAGGTGCAGGCGATCGTGAAGAAATCAGCCGACCAGGCACTCGCGGACTTACGAGAACTCCCCGCGGACCACGAGGCGTTCCGCGTCGGCGCCGGCGAGCAATCGCGCGACGCCTGGTTGCAGTGGTTTCAAATTGTCGTCCCAGCGGCGCTGAAATGAGTGCATTCGTAACCCTCGTTTGAGAAGTAATTCGTCTATTTTTTCTCCATTAATTCCTTGACCCGAGACCGGAGTAAGTCTCCGCCTCCGTTGAATTTCTCGTTCGCTTGCTCAATCAATTTTACGACCTTTTGCAGCTTGTCCGCGGCGGTTTTCAAGAGCTCGTTCAGCTTGTCAACCAGGTTTCCGACCTGTTTGTTGTTCAATGCATCCTTGGGGATCGAGGTCAGCTGCCGGCCCAACTGCTCGGTTACTTTGAGGCGCTCCTTGTTCGTGTTGAGAGTCACCGTGTTAGCCTTCACCGTGCTCCCCCACGTGTTGACGACTTGAATGATCAGTGGATCGCGCAATTTATCTCCCGCCTTCGCCGCCGTATCCGCCGCCTTCTCGAGCTTCGCCGGAAATTCGTTGATCTGCTTCTCGAACCTCTCGATGGCGATGTCGACCTCTTTGATGGAATTTTGGAGCTCGGCTTCCTTTGGGCCGAATTTGGACAGGTATTCCTCGGGGGGCCTGACTGTGCCGACAAGGTCTTCCGCCTCCTCGACGTGGCGTTCGATTTTCAGCACTAGTTCGGCGACCTGCCTGGGCAAGACCTCCAGGTATTCAGTCTGAAGGGGATTGATCGTGTTCCAAGCCTTGCTCGAACGCTCCTTGAGGGGGTTGAGAACCTTCTCGTCGATGGATTTTGTCCTTGCCAACGCCCCTTCCTCCCGAACCTTCAACAGAGTTTCCGTGCGTTCAACGCACTTGCGCGCAAAAATCTGTTGCAGATTGCCGGCGTTCTGAAGTTTGCTCTGGTTGGCCTTGCACAGAAGGTCGGCGGCAGTGGCCTCGCCCTTGTTCTTGGCTATCGTGATATCCTTCACGTTCTGCTCGGATTCGCTCGCCAACTCGCCCACCTTCTGCACGATTGTCTTCCCTTCGATCAACCACTTCTTCACTTCGCCGATCATGGACTCGCGCAGTTTCACGAAATCCGTGTAGTCCTGGAGCTGTTTCTCGACGATTGGCTTAAGAGTGCTCTCGGCAGTCGTTTCGGTTTTCTTGTCCTTCGGGTCGAGGGAATCGCCCACTAGGAGCGCCTGGCTTTGGAGGCGGGCCAGCGCCTTTCTGAGTTTCTCGAGCGCCTGCAGGTAAGGCCCTTTTTCCGTGGGATCGACGTCCTTAGGATCATTGGCCGCCTTATCCAACGTCTTCAAGTAGGTGGCGCAAGCCACCTTGACAACGTCCACTTGTTTGACGATGTCCTTGGGCGATGTCATGCCATCCAACTCGCGAAACGCCTTGCCGACGCCCGTGCCCACGATTTTCTGCTTCAAGCTCTCGCGGGGCTTCTTCTTGTTCGTGGCTTTCTCGAACTCTACTTTGGAATCTTCCCACTGGTCGGCGAATTTGGCCATGTCCGGGACTCTCTGGAAAGAATGTCAAGGGGTGATGCGTTCGTTCTTGCCAGGCAACAATCCCTGGCCACGAAACGGGGGTACGGAATACAGCAACAAGCGATGACTCACCGCGGTGGTATTGTCACGCCCTGAAGGCGCATGTCAAGAAAAAAAATCCTTGTCAAGAAACCAGACTTTTTCGTCAAGGTACAAATGGACGCGGCGAAGCAACTGACGTGTTCCTGTCCCTTATTCGCCAAATCTGAACCTGCACGTGGTGAAATTCTTCGGGGTTGCCTACTTCGGTCTCATCGTCTGCAGCCCCCTGAGTACTGTCTTCGAAACTCGACGCCTGTGTGTGCGCGTGTATCTATCGCCATATGAATAGATACGTGCATTCAGCTTAATCCGAAACGTGGTGCAATTCGAAGCCGCACTTGTCGTGCCCGACCTACGCGCACGGGCTCTCGGTCCAAGAACCGGTGTTGAGGTGATGAATGTCATCGAGTGCGGGTGCCCTCGGCGAAATGGGTGTGCTCCCGCAATGACGCCGAAAGGGGACGCAGCAATTTTTAATAAGCATCTGGCCTAGTGCAAAATAGCTGCAACCCTGGGACAGGCATGTTTACTAGAAATGATGGCACTTATTAAAAACATGCCTGTCCCAAATGCCTGTCCCCTTATTTGCCTTCAAGCTAAAGATTGTCTTCGACTAACCTTTTTTTTGGCCGATTAGTCGCGCGAAGGGCAATCTCCGTCGGTAGAGTGACAGGGATTCATCTAGCGGGCGCATCAACGGGAGCAGCAATGTCCTTTTTTATTCTCTGGGGAAGCTATCCTTCCACCGAAGAACGCGGCATCGTGGCGGACGATTGTTCGGCTTGCGGTCGCGTGAATCGCTTCCACGTCGCGGACCATTACAAGCAAAGCCACCTCTTCTTCATTCCCTCGGGCTCCAAGACTCTCGTCTCGAGCACGCGCCGCTGCCTGACGTGCGGATTGGAAGCGGAATGCGACACGACCGATTACGGTCCAGTCGCGTGTGCTCTCGCCACCTATGCCTGTATCTTGCCGATGGCGGAGGCGGCGGCGCTGCCTCTGGAAACATTGCTGCAGCGGACCAACCCCCGGCTCGCCCGCATTGAGGAAGCACGCCAAAAGTTCCAAGCCGTCGCTCAGCAAGATCCCGAGGCAGTCCGCAAAGCCGACAGTCTCATCCGCGAACTCGCCCCATCCTTCCCCGGCGTGATGTCGGGCCTCTTCTGGGGGACGCTTTACACGGCTCTGTGCTGTGCGCCGCTCTGGCTACTGCCGGAGGACATCCGGGTGACAGCCATCATTCTCTTCGTCGTGTTCGGTTTCCCCTTGATCGGCGGCATCACCGTTTACCGAACCGTCCGGCAGCAGATCCGAACGTGGTTTCACAAACGCCTGATCCCCCGAGCCGAGAAACAGGGAGTCGATCTGAACGTCGTCGCCTTACGCCTTGGCGCCGTTGACTCAAGCGACCCAACCGTCCCGTCCCAGGTCCGCATGATGGCGGGAAACCTCTGGGTATTGCAAGCGCTGCGGGGGCCGGAGGACGGTAACTCGAGTCGTTGAGAAATACAGTAGAGCCCAGAGGCGGCGCGGCGGTTTAGTACTACAGCGCTAGAAACTAGCAGGGTTGGTTGCAAATTGTCGTGCCGGCGGCGCTCAAGTAAAGGGCGCAGCTAATCGGAAACGTGGTGCAGTTCGAAGCCGCACTTGTCGAGCGTGACGTACGCACACGGGCTCTCGGTCCAGGAGCCGGTGTTAAGGTAATGGATGTCGTCGATGCGGGCGTCCTCGGCGAAATGGGTGTGACCCGTGATGACGCCGGGGATGTTTTGCTTTTGGGCGAAGTGGATCGACTGACTGCGAACGAGTTCGAGGATGCCGCCCCAGCGTTTGGACTTCTTCTTCAGCCACTTGGCGAATTTCTTGTTGAGCTTGGTCGTGAATTGATACGCGAGAAAGGCGACCTCGGTGACCATCGGGTAACGCATGGTCGGATCGAAACGGTCGCCGTGCAGGACCAGATACGATTCGCCGCCGACCTCGAGTCGGTAATCTTCGAGCATCGGCGTCTCGAGCAGGGCGGGTAAGACGTTGCCGGTGGAGAGGGAATCGGAGCGCGGGGCGGCGAAGTAATCGATCTCGTGATCGTGGTTGCCGCGGATGAGAACCAACTCGCGCTGCCGGCTTAGTTTGCGGAAGCGATCGAGCAAATCCCAGTGGGGCTTGATGAATTTGCGGAAGTTGACGTTGTGGATGGTGTCGCCGTTGAGGACCACGCGGTCAAACTTTTCCCGGGTCAGGGTCTCGGCGATCAGATGGTGATTGCAATGCCGACTGCCCAGATGGATGTCGGAAAGAATGAGCGTTCTCATGAAGGATAACGTTAGGGATCGAGTGCGTAGAGGCGGTGAAAGATCGAGGAGGATCGCGCGGAGATCGATTCAGACGGTTTTACCCAAATTGCGGTTGACATTTCTTGCGAAGATGGCACGATGTAAAGAGGAACATCCGAAGTTCGCTCGGCCCCGAGACTCCCCACACGCTCGAGACCGGCGAGAAGCCGTCCCTCTCCCCTCGTAGAGGCAAATATGTTTTCGTGCGCACCTCGTGTGTGGGGGCTACTGCTTTGCACCCTCGCTGTTTTCGCCTCCGCCCAGGCTGGGGAAGTGACCGAGTTTATCGGCAGTTCCAGTCCACGCTTCAATACCCAGTGGAAGGCGAACTTCACCAAGGCCGACTCAAAGATTGCGTTCTCGTCCATTGAGGCGACCGAGAAGCCCGCCAACAATCTCTTTCGCGGCACCATTTATTACATGGTCTTCAAACGTGATACCGAGAACCCCAGGGACCCGTGGGGGACCGGGGTTGAAGGACTGGCGTCGTTGTTTCAGCCCGGGACCAACTTGCGGCCGGGCCTGGAATTTTCGACGTCCTCGCCGGAACTCGATGACCGGGCGACGTATCTCTACGTCTACCAGGTGATCAACCCCGAAGCCGACGCGCCGATCGAGACCGTGGAGATCAACCTCGTCGTCGACTTTTCGGAGATCACGTCCTGGGGCCACTTCCAGGGCGCCGGGTTCGCGACGATGGAGAAAGGGAACTTGCTGCCGTTGTCGGCAAATCACAAGCCCGGGGCGCGTGCGTACGTGAGCCCCGCGCCGGCGACGCCGGTGAGTCAAGGCTTGCGCATGGTCCGCATTCCCAGCGCCCGCGACGAAGTTCGGCCCAAGGAGGCGGATAACATCGTGCAGGTCGTGTGGGATGCGCTCGACCCGGCGCTTTCTCCGACGAACACCTTCTTGATGCCGAGTTCGAAGATCGATCCCCGACCCAACTTCCACGCCTCGTGGTCGGGCAAGAACGCGCTCCCCAAGGATGGCCGAAGCACCGTGTTTGGCTTTACCTCGAATCGCCCGCCGAAATTTGAGCCGGCGCGTCTGTATTCGTCACGCGAGTTCACGACCGAGTTCGTCAAGGATCTGGCCAAGGCGAAAAGGATCAATCTCCCCAAGGATGCGGCCCCCGCAGAGGCGTTCCGACTGGTCGGCCTTTTCGACGCGGGCGAAATGCCCGTACAACCTGGGGGCGAAATTCTCGGCATCGAAGGCAAGGCGCCGACCCCCGCGCCGCCAGTCGACGTCGGCGCATCGATCCTGGCAAAGAGCGCCGGGGCGACGTTCAGCCCGAATTTCGGCATCCCCTCGAACGCTCCCCCGATCCCGGCAACTTCGGGCGGCGGTTCCGCGACGACCTCGGCGCCGCCGATCAGCAATTTCGGCCAGGGCCAAGGCCAGAGTAAATCCAGCGGCGGCGGCTTCTCGGGCTCCGGTTCGAATACCAGCACCCAGCCGCAACAAGCGAGCAACATCAACATCAAGATCGACAACGTTAACCAGCAACAGCAACAACAACAACAGAAGCAGTCGCAAAGCGGCAGCCAAAAGCAGAACCAGGGACAAACCAAGGGGGGGGGCGGCGGCGGTAACGTCGTGCCCGAACCCGCCTCACTCCTCGCCGGACTGCTCGGCCTCCCCGCCGTCTGGGTCGCCTGGCGGCGACGTCAGCTGCGCACGAAGACGCCTGAGGCGTAACTCGGGCAGCGCCACTTCTGACAGGGGAAATCCGGCGAGCCGGGTCGCGTCAGCGCCCGGAGTACAGGCGGTTTGCAAGGGGACTCGGCTCCGGGCGCGGACGAGACCCGTTCAACCGCTCGCAGTCTTTCATCATTCGAACGACTCTGGCGGCGAGCTTCCCGGCTTGCCGTCGCCGTTCAGAGACAGCGATGCGAACGCCGGGAAATCGCCGCGTTCACCCCGAGGATTCCGTGGGTTCTCGCGTACCAGGCTGAGGAACATTAGAAATACCGCGAGCACGAGGAGTCCGATGACGCAGAAGACGCCGCTAAGAAAGAGCTTGAAGTTGCGGGGATCGTTCAGGCGTTCGCGCTGGGCGGCGGGGACGTAGCGGATGAGGAAATCCCATTTCTCCAGGTGCGCGGGCCGAGACGGATCCCTCGGCGCCGGCGCAATCGGCGTCTCGTCAGAGAGGGTGAAAGCGAAGGGGTTGGCGTCCTCGGTAATTCCAGCGGGATCCGGCGACGCGGAAAAGACCGTCGCTTCTTCGTGCCCCTGAAACGCGCCCGACCCCAGCGCGATCGGCGTCGCCGGGGTCGGCTGCGGAACACCCGCCGATTTGCAAAACGGCAGCAGTGCCTGCGCCACCTCGCCGGGCCTTTGATAACGATCGGCGGGATTCTTCGCAATCATCCGCAAGAAAATCTCCTCGAGCCCGGCCGGAACCTCCGGCCGCAACTTCCGGAGCTGCGGCACAAACCCCGCCATCCGCGCCGTGATCTTCTCCACCATCGACACCCCCGGGAAGGGGGGCTTGCCGGTGAGGATGTAAAACAGCGAGCATCCCAGGCTGTAAATATCCGAGCGGATGTCGGCAGAATGGGCGTCGTGGGCCTGCTCGGGGGAGATGTAGTCGATCGTCCCCAGGATGTTGCCGTGCTGCGTGAGCTGCTGTTCGTCCGCGGCGGCGAACCGCGCCAGGCCGAAGTCGAGGATCTTGACGACCGGCTTCTGATCCTTTTCCGAGCGGGCGACCAGCAAATTCCCCGGCTTGAGATCGCGATGGACGATGCCGCGCTCGTAGGCGTGCTGGAGCCCCTGGGCGGCCTGGCAAATGAAGTCGGCCGCCAGGTGTACGGGGAGCGGGCCTTCCTTCTTCACCATCCGCGAAAGGTCGACGCCCTCGATGTAATCCATCATGAGAAACGGGGCGCCGGACCATTCCTCCGCGTCGCGCACCAGCACGATGTTCGGATGATCGAGCTTCGAGGCGGTCTGGATTTCGCGATGAAAGCGTTCCATCGCCTTGGAACTGGCGACGTTTTGCCGATGGATCGTCTTGATCGCGACGACCCGACTCAGGCGCACGTTCCAGGCCTTAAAGACCTGGCCCATCGCCCCTTCGCCGAGCCGGGTGAGAATGCGATTGGCGCCGACGATGAGCGTGGCCGACTTGTCGAGAATGATCTGATTGGCCTGGAACGGCGTGAGCCATTCCCGGCGGACGAGTTCCTTGCAAAGTTGCGGAAGTTCCGGAAATCGGCTCAGCTGCGAGCGCAACTCCGTCGCCTGATCCGGACGGAGGAAGAGGTTCTTTTCAAGCCAATCCAGAAGTTCGGCAGAAGTGGGAAGAGCCATGAGATGCCAGGAAAAGAACGAGCCGCGCGGGCTCGTCCAGCGGTTATTTGGGCGCGAGCATGGTCGCCATGCGTTTGCCTTCCATGCGCGGCGGCGATTCGATCTTGGCGACTTCCTGGAGCTTTTCGAGAATTGCGTCCAGGATCCGTCTGCCTTCCTCAATGTGCTGCAATTCGCGGCCCTTGTAGAGGACGTAGACGAGCACCTTGTCGCGATGCTCGAGGAATTTCCGCGCCTGGTTGATCTTGGTCTCGACGTCGTGTTCGTCGGTCTTGGGGCGCAGGCGGATTTCCTTGAGTTTCTGCTGGTGCGTCTTAGTCTTGTCCTTGGCCTTTTGCTTTTGCAGAAACTTGAACTTGCCGAAGTCCATGATCTTGCAAACGGGGGGACGCTCGGTGGCCGCCACCTCGACGAGATCGAGGTTGGCTTCGCGGGCCAAATCCAGGGCTTGCGAGGTTGGTACCACGCCCATCATTTCGCCGTTGGCTCCGATAAGGCGAACGGGGCTGATCCGAATTTGCTCGTTGACGCGCTGCAGGATTTCATTCTTGCGATCGTTCATTCCCGAGTTCGCTCTCCTTCACTCGAATTGGCAAGGTGCGGGTTGTGCCTGGCCAATCTCCGGGTCGCGGGTGCCGGCGGCGCCACACTGGGCCGCCGAAGTTACTGATTTCTACCCTTTTCCCGAACTCGCGTCAACAGATTTACAGCGTTTTTCCGCGCGAGGGCGCGCCAATCCTTTCCGGCACTCATGCGGCATTCCAGTATGCGGCCCATTGGCTGCTGTAGTTGAGACAGCAGAGTTCGCCCATTTTGTTGGCGTTCTCCACCTTCCAACGGGCGCCCGTCTGTTTCAATCGCTT
>JBBQPM010000081.1:0-28765 GCA_038217425.1 Gemmatales bacterium | reverse complement strand
CCATTTCCTGAGCATAGCTCAACGCTTGCTCCAAAACGATCTGCTGAAAAGCCGTTTCCGCCGCGATCAATGCAAAAGCCATGGGAGGAACCTTCCTTGGTTAATATGGATTACCCCCCTCTTTTAACTCATCGCCGTATTCTGTGCCAGAAAGGATTGGCGCGCCCTATCAGCGGGTTAGCGCCAATGGTTGAGAATGTGCAGCTTATCGGCAATCTCGACACCCGATGCCAGCAACTTGGCATTGGCCCGAACGATGCCTGATTCGTTGACGTCACGTTTGGCATGGTTGTCGTTTCGAATTAACAGAATGCCCGGATGATGTCCGCGCGCGATTTCCACAAGGGCGTGGAGTTCGCTGAAATCTTCGTGGTTGTGAGTCAACAGAGTTCGATTGCTCAAGATGGCGTGAACCAATTGCAACGGGTCCGAGATGCCCGAATTGCCTACATCGAACGCTGTCTGGACGTCGTGGCCTGCTTTTCGAAGCAGCCGTGCGAGCAATTGCGATGAGGAATCCTCATCGAGGTAAAGATTCATTGCGCGAATCCGTTGACGCCCTGCGGCGAATCGTTCGGCCGGGCATAGTCCCGATTGCCCGGAACACTCATCCGCGATCGGATGCTCGCTTCCTCGCGCTCCCAATCTTCCCGGATTTCCGGCGGATCGGACTCACAGTAAGCGATCGCCTCGCGAACGACCTCAATGGGTAGATCGTAATCGACGGCGATTTCCTCGATCGTCATTGGTTCCTCGTCGCGCGCGTACTGGCCGTACAGCGTTCGCGCAGCGATACGGCGTCCTTTGACGAACAATTGACGATAGTTCGAGCCTGGTTTGCGGTCCAGGTACTTCCAGGTAGGGTTCGATGTGCTCATGGAACGTATTGTACCTTCTGGTTTTGCCTGCAACAAGCCGACAGATTTAGCTCACGATCTCCGTCAGCACCCGGCCATGAACGTCCGTCAGACGCATGTCGCGGCCGCCGAAGCGGAAGATTAAACGCTCGTGGTCCAGGCCGAGCTGATGCAAGATCGTTGCGTGGATGTCGTGAATGTCGACGCGATCCTCCACTGCGCTCATGCCCATTTCGTCCGTGGCACCGAACGTCATCCCGCCTTTGATGCCGCCGCCGGCCAGGAAGATCGTGTACCCGCTCACGTGGTGGTCGCGGCCGTCGCTCCCCGTGCTGTGCGGCGTGCGGCCCATCTCGCCCGCCCAGACGACCAGCGTTTCGTCCAGCAAGCCGCGGGCCTTCAGATCCGTGATGAGGGCGGCGACTGGTTGATCGGTGATGCGGGCGTTTTCCTCATGGCGAAGCTTGAGTTGGCCGTGCTGATCCCAGGGGGCGTTGTTGTTGTGTGTGAGCGGGCACGTCACTTCGACGAAGCGGACGCCTGCTTCGATGAGCCGACGGGCGCGCAGGCATTGCAAGGCGTAGAAGCGTTCGAAGTCGCTCGGGCGATCGACGCCGTAGAGCCGGCGCGTGGCGGCGGTTTCGCCCTGGATGTCGCAAAGTTCGGGGACCGCGGTCTGCATGTGGGCGGCGATTTCGTGGTTGCGGATGGCGCCGTCCTGTTCGCTCAGCAGTTCGAGCATGGCCCGCTGCACCGGAGCGGGACTGGCGCGGTCGATGTTGTCGACGGGCGTGCCGCGCGCGCGGACCATGGTCGCCTGATGATTCGCGGGGAGGAACGAGCTGGCGAAGTTCTGGAACCCGCCGTTGGGGATCCAGTCGTTGTTGAGCAGCACGTAGCCGGGGAGTTGCTCATGGACGGCGCCGAGTCCGTAGGAGAGCCAGGACCCGAGGCTGGGGGCGGCGCCGACGGTTCGGCCGGTGTGCAAGAGCAGCGCCTGGGCGCCGTGCAGCGGGCTTTCGCCGACCAGCGAGCGGATGACGCACAGCTCGTCGGCGACGCGGGCGATGTGCGGGAAGAGATCGCTGACCCAGAGGCCCGATTGGCCGCGCTGCTTGAAGTCCCAGAGGTTTCGCAGCCATTTGCGATTGCCGCTCGTGCCTTGCGAAAGTGCATCGGCGCGCCAGACGGCTTGCTGGCCGTGGCGCTTGGCGAGTTCGGGCTTGGGGTCGAATGAATCGACGTGCGAGACGCCGCCGTCCATGAAGAGAAAGATGACGCGTTTGGCCCGCGGCGTGAAATGCGTCGCGGCGGACGCCCATTGCTGCGCGAGCCCCTGGTATGCCAGCCAGCCGAAGCCCATGCTCGAACGCTGGAGGAAGTCGCGCCGATTGAACGCCGAGGCGAAGCCGGGGCAGCGAGGGTTACGGGACATAAATGAACTCCCTCATGTTGATGAGTGCGTGCGCCAGGTCTTGCCAAACAATCGGCGCCTGGAGCGAGGCGCCGCGAAGCTCGGCGGAGCGGGCCAGGAACTTCATGAGCCGGGCCGACTCGGCGCCGCTTGGCGGCCGGGCGAACGCCGCGGTGAACATCGCGGCGATGCGCTGCTCCGCCGACCTGGCGACTTTCAGTTCGCGCTCGCTCCAGTGCTTCGCCATGGCCAGGACGAACGGGTCGTTGAGCAGCGCGAGCGCCTGATCGGGGACGTCGGAGACGTCGCGCTTGCCGACGGTGAGACGCGGGATCGGCTGGTTGAACAACGCCAAAAATCTCGGCGGCTCCATGAGCGTCATCTTCGTGTAGATGCTGCGCCGGCCATTGCCGTCGAGCGGGCCGCGCAAGAGACGTTTCGCTGCGTCCTCGGCCGTGCGGTACGGATCGATCGGCGGGCCGAAGAGCTGCGGGTCGAGCCGGCCGGAGACGGCAAGCAACGCGTCGCGGATCGCCTCGGCTTCCAGCCGGCGCATCGGCATGTGATGCAGCAGGCGATTTTCCGGATCGACAGCGTAGGCCTCTTTGCTCATGGCGCTGCTCTGGCGCCAGGCGGCCGAGGTCACCAGGAACGTTACGAGTTTCTTGGTAGACCAGCCCTCGCGCAGGAAGCGGTCGGCGAGATAGTCGAGGAGTTCCGGATGCGTCGGCGCCTGACCGAGATGGCCGAAGTCGTCGGGCGTGCGGACCAGGCCTTCGCCGAAGAGGTGGAGCCAGACGCGATTGACGTAGACGCGAGCGGTCAGCGGATTGTTCGGCGACGCGATGGATTGAGCGAGTTCGAGTCGGCCGCTGGAATGCGGATTCTTGAGCGATACCGGGCCGCCCAGGAAGCGGATGTTGCCGCGCGGAACCTCGGCGCCGAAGTCGGTGTATGAGCCTCGAATGCCGATGCGTTCGTTCCGCGCCTCATTCCATTCGGACACGGAACCGACAGTCCGTTCCGGTTCCAGCTTCTTCTCGAGCGTGCGATACTCGGCGACCAATTTCGCCAACGATTCGGATTTCAGATCGTTGGCGAGCCAGCCGGCGCGCAACGCTTCGTCCAGAAGCAGCACGTCTTCCGCACGGCAGGCGTCTCGGCCCCAGCGCTCGACGGCGGCGAGGAGCGCCGTCGCGAGTTTTGTCGCGGGGTCGCTTTGCCCGGCCAGGAGCGGCGCGAAACGTGCGAGCATATCGATAGGCGGCTTGCCTACGGGATGTGCGTAGACGCGCGTCAGGCCGAACCACGACCGCGGATCGGCCGCGTCGCTCTCCGTGACGCCGCCGTAACCCGTGCGCGGCGGAAAGTAGTTGTTGAGCGATTTCGTTGCCAGTTCGAGATAGACGCGCCGCGGCATCTTGTCGATGCTCCCCTCGAGCGTATCGAACTTGTTGGCGCTCAGCGTGAGCCAACCGACATTCGGTTGATTCAGAAACTTCATGCGTTCGGAATGAAACGCGTGATCGAGAATGAACGATTGCCCAACGTGCTTGCCGCCGGCGAACCCAAGCGAGAGGGCCGGAACGCCTTCAAGCAGCGGACTGCGCAACGCCCCCGCCAACCGCGGCGACCACGCATGCGACCACCGCCCCGCGGGCAGAATCTGCGACAGTGCCATGTCACCGGTTTCGGCGATGACGATCTCGCCTTCGCGCACGAGGCCATGCTTCATGCCGGCGCCTTCCCAGTGCCAGTCCTTGGCGCCGTTGGCCACGGTGAAGTCGGCCAGCAGTTTGAGATTCGCGTTGTTCGCTTCCACGCGGCGCTGGCGTTCCTCGAGGTAGTCCTGGAACTTGATCGGCGCCTTCCGCATGCGTTGGTACAGGGCCGCGTACGTCTCGGGAAAGCCGGGCTTGTCCTGGACGGGGAGCGCCTGCAGTTTGGCGATGAGTTCATCGCGCGTGCCGAGCCAACGTTTGGCCAGTTCGCCGCGGATGCGCTGCTTGAGAGGCCGAAGCTCGGCAATAACGGCTTCGTTGACGTCGACCG
Source organism: Gemmatales bacterium (assembly GCA_038217425.1). GTDB lineage: Bacteria > Planctomycetota > Planctomycetia > Gemmatales > Gemmataceae > JAIEPT01. The sequence goes on along the minus strand of JBBQPM010000081.1, from coordinate 24,442 downwards.
CTTCGAGCGGACGAACGCCCCAGCGCGTGCTCATGAACACGCCGGCGAGAGCATAGTAATCGCGCTGGCCGACCGCGTCGAGCTTGTGATCGTGGCACTGGGCGCAGGCGACCGTGGTCGCGAGGAAGCCTTTGCTGACGGTGTCGATGATGTTGGCCATCGTCTCCTGGGTGACGCCTTCGACCTGGGCGCTGTCGCCGTGCCGACGTTCGCCGAGCCGTAACGCCATTGGACCGATGAGCGCCTCATTGGCGCCGTCGTGCAAGCGCGGCGAAATCAGATCGCCGGCCAGTTGTTCGAGGATCATGCGATCGAAGGGGACGTCGTCGTTGAAGGCGCGGATGAGGTAATCGCGGTAACGCCAGGCGTGCTTGGCGGGCGTGTCCCATTCGTAGCCATGGGTGTCGGCGTAGTGGACGACGTCCATCCAGTGCCGGGCCCAGCGTTCGCCGAAATGCGGACTGGCGAGCAGCGTCTGCACGAGCGCTTCATACGCGGTCGGCGACGTGTCCGCGAGGAAGCGGTCGACGGTTTCGATCGTGGGCGGCAACCCCGTGAGAGCGAAGCTGAGCCGCCGAGCGAGCGTGCGACGATCCGCCTCGGCCGCGGGTTTCAGCCCCTTCGCTGCGAGGGCCGCAAACAGGAAGCGATCGACGTCGTTCCGCGCCCCGGCGACCTTGGGCGGCGGCTTGACGGCGAGCGGTTGCAGACTCCACCACTTCAGACGTTCCGCGTAGATCGTCTCCCAGTCCTGCTTGACGCGTTTGATCTCGACATTCCCGTCGCGCGGATCGGGCGCTCCCATTTTGACCCAGGCGACGAAGTCAGCGATCACGTACGCGGGGAGCTTCGATTGATTGGGCGGCATCGCCTCGTCGGCATTGTCGTGACGGATCGCCCGAATGAGCGGGCTCTCCTCGGGCTTGCCGGGAACGACGGCGGGTTTGCCGGAATCGCCGCCGAGCTGCCAGCCCGCCTTGAGGTCGAGCCGAAGGCCGCCCTTGAGTTTCTTGGCGTCGGCGCTATGGCACTTGTAACAGTGATCGACGAGGGCGGGGCGGATCTTCTTTTCGAAGAAATCAACGCCCGCGTCGCTGGCGTGGAGGGGCAGAGCGACACCCAAGATAAACAACATGAAGGCAATTCGCATGACTCGTCTCGCAATCTCGATGTCGGCCTCTGCATGCTATCAGTTAACCTTACCGGACTTCGCTTCGGCCCAATTCTCTACGGTCAGTCCAGGAACCGCTGAGAGGTCCGAGTCGCCCGTGACGACGGTGCAATTTTCGAGCGAGAAAGCAATGGCGGCGATTTGGATGTCGATTTGTTGCATCGGTCGGCCAATTCGCTTCAATTGGATCAATACCCGTCCGAACTCGGCTGCGGCGGCGTTGTCGAACGGCCAAATCAGTAATTTCGAAAGGCCGCGGCGCATCCGACGAAGATTCTCTTGCCGATTGTCGCTCCCTTCAATTCCAGACCAAAGCTCTCCTAACACCGGGGTACAAATTCCGATTCTGTTCCCGCGTTTGCGTTCTGTCTCGGCACGTTCCCGCACGCTCTGGACGTTGTTGTTGAAATCTTGAGCAAACTTGGTGTCGAGAAGGAAACGCTTCATGGGTGCTCCCCATACATCTGCTTGCGGACCGCCTCGATGTTGAATCGCTTGAACTCCTCGTCGAACCCACCGGGTTCCGCGAAATCGATCGGCTCGAGCGTAGCGAGCCAGGCGATCCACTCGGCAATGGCTTCGGGATCGTCGCGCCATTCGGATTCGTCGAGGCCGAGCTTTTCTTGAATGGGCGAAAGCTCGACCAGCACTTCCGAGCCGTCGGGCAAATTGCTCGGCGCTGGCACGTCGATACGGCCGTCGTGAACGATCGCACGAATCACGTTCATAATCATTTCTCCCTCATTCCCCAAACGGCCGTTTGCTCGGCGTGCTCGCGAACACCGCATTGTAAAACATCCGCACCAGCGTCGGCGAGTACGCCCGGTACGTCGGGTCGTCCGCGAAGGCCACGATGTGCCCGCGGCCGAATCTTTGGTGCATCACCGCCGGCTTTCCCGGCAGCAGCTTCAGCGTCTCCGGCCAACAGTAACCGCTCACGAGTACGTCCTTCTCTGCGAACGTCACGAGATTCTTTCCCTCGCCTTCCTTCAGCGGCACGAAAATGCGTTCGCCCTGATAGAAGAGGACCGTCTCCTTGCCGAGGCCCCAGGTGACGAAGTGGTCGTCGTCGACGATCGTTTTCAGGAATACGCCAGGGACCGCGAGCGGCGGCTTGAAGTCCTTCTTCGCGTCGTCCTTCTTCTCCGGCGGGGCAAACCCCGGGCGCGGTTCGAGCTTGCTCGCCAGCAATTTGACTTTCGCGTCCGTCGCCCATTCCGCCGCGCCGCCCACCAGGATCAGCGTGCCTCCACTGTAAATCCAGTCCTTGAGCCGACGCAACACGTCTTCGTTCGGCGCCTCGGCTTTCGTGTATTTGCCGTCAGGAAACACGCAGACGTCGAATTTCGACCAGTCGACCTCCGGCAGCAATTGGCCCGCGATCCGGGTCACCGGGTAACGCCATACTTGATCGAAGAGATACCAGGTATGCCCCACACTGTACGACGCGGGACGATCGACCATCAGCATCACGCGCGGCGGCCGGGCCCAGTGGACGTTCGGGCCGCCCAGGCTGGCGCCTTCTTCGACGAAACCGCTATCGACGGGGTGCAGCTTCAGGCCCAGGAGGCTGACCAGGGTGGCCCATTCGTGCACGAGTTCAGGCGGATTGTCGGCCACGCGCAGCCAGAGCGAGCCCCGCGGAAAAACGACGCCATTTACCTGCGTCGATTGGGCCAGGATGTGGATGCGTAACTTGGTTTTGTGCAACCCACAGAGCGCCCTTAGCATGGGATCATCGTCGCCGCTCACCAGATATCCGAGCTTGGCCTGTGGAACGGCAATCCCAGCCGTCGGCCGTTCGCTCAGCGATTCGCTCGTCACAGCACTCGACGTCGACGCGGCGAGACAGACGACGTCGTACGCCAACGGCAGCGACCACGACGTCGAGTCGTAGATTTCGTCGGGGAGCCCGCGCTTGACGCGTTCCTCCTGACGCTTGATGAAGTCCTTGCCCATGTCTTGATGGCGTTCGAGCAAGGTCAGCGCCAGCCGCGAGGCGGGTTGATTGAGCGGGATGTAGTAGGAACCGACTGGAACGAGGTGCTCCTGGCTTTTCTCGCTGATCGTGTCGGCGGCCTGGACTTTGACAGACGTTGTCACGCGCCGGACTTCGATGCCGTTAGCGACGAGGAGTCGGGCCAGCGCCTCGGCACGCGCGGGGCGTTTGCCTTCGAGCAAGAAGAAGCTGCGGATCGGGCCGACCTCGCCGAGCTTGATGCTGTCGACCGAGTTGGCATGGAACGCGAGTAGCAAGGCCTCGCGATGTTTGGCGGCGGCTTCGAGCGTGGCCAATCCGCTCATGTAATGATGGCGGACGCCGTCGTGGTAGTAGAGTTTCGTCTGATCTTCACGGGAGACGACCCGGCCGCGGACGCCCGCCTGTTCCCAGAGGATGCCGATGGAGCCGTGCAGCATCGGCCAGGTGGAGCCGTACTGCGGGCCGAAAGAATCAAACATCTCGCGCGTGGTGTACGCGAAGCCGTGGCGATCGAAGACGTCGGCGTGGTGTTTGCCGATCTTGACGTGCCAATCTTTTTGCCGGCGCAGGGCGTGCGGGTTGTACGGTTCGGTCGAGGGATCGAAGAAGTAGGTCGAGTTGGGGCCCATCTCGTGGGCATCGACAAAGATCTGCGGTTTCCACTTGAGGAACGCCGCGACGCGGGCTTTGGTCTCTTGCTGCGTGTGCAGATACCAGTCGCGGTTCATGTCGAACAGGTAATGGTTGGAACGTCCGCCGGGCCAACGTTCTTGGCGGTCGGAGGCGAGCGGATGTTCTTGATCGAAGCCGCCGCGGTTGGCTCGGTGGAAGTGAACGAAGCGATCTCGGCCATCGGGATTCTGCAGCGGATCGATGATGACGATGAGCTTGTCGAGCAGATCGCGCGTCTGGGGCCGACGGTCGGCGAGGAGATGATAGGCCGTGAGCAAGGCGGCGTCGGACGGCGAAGTTTCGTTGCCATGCACGCAGTACGCGAGCCAGACGACGGCCGGCGCGTGGGCCGCGATCTTGCTCGCCTCCCCGACGGACGTGACGCGGGCATCGGCGAGGGCGAGGTTCTGCATCCGCAGTTTTTCGAGATTGGCGAGATGGTCCGCCGACGCGAGCACGAGATAATAAAGGCCTTTACCTTGATAGGTTTCGCCGTACTTCACGAGTCGGCAGCGATCGGGCGCGGCCTTGGCGAGGGCCTGGCAGTAACGCTCGATCTCGGCGTGGCTGGAAATCTCCTGGCCCCAACGATGGCCGACGACATCGTGCAGCGTCGGGATCTTGGGATCGGCGTCGACCTCGGCGACCGGCAGCAACCAGTCGGCGGCCTTCTTCGGCGCGTCAGCGTAAACGAAACCCGGCGTGAACAAAAAGAGGACGACCAACTTGCGGAGTGTCGAGTTCATGGATTTCTCGTGAGATCGCCGGGCGCCGGAGACGACTCGATCTTAAGCGAGCCCCGCCGCGAACGCAACGACGACATTTTTTGATGGTTTCGTTCCGCTCGGGCGTCTATAAAGTAGGGCACCGGAAAATCACTCGTCCCCACACAAGGATCTCCTCATGCGACCCTGGCTTACTCTGCTCCTCTTGGGCCTCGTCCCCTGGATGAGTCTCGCTCAAGAAAACCCGCCCGCCGACAAGGACAAAGACAACCCTCTCCCCGGTTCCTGGAAATTTACCATCCTCCAGGGCGATCAGGTCGATTCGCTGTGGCTTCTTTCTTTCGAAGCCAAAGACGGCTCCCTCACCGGTAAAGGCGTGCCGATCAGCGAGAAACTCCCCGGCGTCCAGGTGAAGGGCAAGCTCGAAAAGGGGCTGCTCAAGCTCGCGATCAACAACACCCCGCCCCAGCTCGTGCTCGACTTCGAGGGAAAATTCCCCACCGGCACCAGTCCCAAGAAGATCTACGGATCCACCGCCGTCCGCGGCAATATGATCCCGACCATCCTCGAGGCGACGCTGGCCAAGGACGAAACCGACATCAAACGCGAAATCCTCATGAAGTCGCCCAACGATCCGCGCGTCTTCAACATCTTCTTCGATCTGCTCGACGATCCCAAAACCAAGACCTCGACCAAGGACGTGAGCGAATGGGCCCATAGCGTCCTCAAGTCGGCGGAACTCTACGGTCCCCGTTGGCAGCTCGACTATTCGCTGAAACTCGTCGAAAAGCTCGCCGGCAAGGCCGAGCACGCGACGCTTGCCGTCGATATGGCCAAGAAGCTCGAAAGCGTCCCGGAGATCAAGGAATCGCTGGCTCAGCAGATGCGGATTATGGGCATCCTGGCGACGGCGTTCAAGGCCGCGGGCAAAGACGCGGAAGCCAAGGAATTTACCGCCAAGCTCGAAGGGCTCGAAGGGAAGGCCTACGCGGAATACCAGAAGACGTCGCTGAACTTCGAGCCGAAGAAGTTCGAGGGTCGCAAGGGCAAGAGTTCGCGGGCGGTGCTCGTGGAATTGTTCACCGGCGCCCAGTGCCCGCCGTGCGTGGCCGCGGATATGGCGTTTGACGGTCTCGAGAAAGCGTACACGCCGAAGGAAGTCGTGCTGCTTCAGTATCACTTGCACATCCCGCGACCGGACCCGCTCGCCAACGCCGACGCCGACGCTCGCGCGGAGTACTACGACAAGCAAGTGGGCGGCACTCCGACGATTCTTTTCAACGGCAAGGAAGAAGCTCAGGCAGGCGGGCCCAAAGAGGCGGCCGGCAAAAACTTCGACGAGTTCCGCGACGCCCTCGCCAAGCTCCTCGAAAAAGAGACGACCGTGAAAATCGATCTCGAGGCAAGCCGAAAGGGCGATAAAGTCGAGATCAAGGCCAAGGCGTCCGGCGTCGAGAAGCCGAGCGAGAAAGTTCGTTTGCGCATCGTTCTCGTCGAAGATTGGGCGCGCTATAAGGGCTCCAACGGCCTGATGTACCATCACCGCGTCGTGCGGGCGATCCCGGGCGGACCGACGGGCGTGGCCATGACCAAGGGGGACGGCGAGAAGACAGTCAGCGTCGATCTGGCCGAGGTGCGTGAAAGCATCAAGAAGTACCTGATCCCGGTCGGTTTCCCGGAAGCGCAGACGCCGCTGCGGATGCAGAATTTGCACGTCGTCGCGTTTGTGCAAGACGATGCGACGCAAGAGGTTCTGCAGGCGACCGAGGTTCCGGTCAAGTAGAGGTTCCATTTCCGGGCCGGCCCGGGTATAAGTCGAACGTTGAACTTTTAACCGCAAGGAGAATGACATGCGTTTCTGGTTAGCATTGGGAGCCTTGGTCGTGGGGATGATCGGCCCGGCTCGGGCGGCGGACGTCGAAATCAAGGGCCCGCACATCTGCTGCGGCTCCTGCGTCAATGCCGTCAAGGACATCCTCGCCAAAGTCGACGGCGTCTCCAACGTCAAAGCCGACGCCAAGACCAAGACGGTGAATTTCACCGCCAAGGACGATGGCTCCGCAAAAGCCGGCGCCCAGGCGCTGGTCGCCGGGGGCTTCTTCGGCGTCGCCACCCAGGACGGCAAGTCGCTCCCGATTAACGTCCCGTCCGTCCCCAAGGGGGACAAGGTCGCGAGCATCACCGTGAACGACGTCCACGTCTGCTGCGGCGCCTGCCAAGTCGCGGTCAAGAAGGCGTTCCCGGATGCGAAGGTGACCTTCACAGGCAAGGGCGCCCAACGCAACATTACCCTTGAAGGCGCCGGGCGCAGTGCCGCGGCCGTGATTGACGCACTGCACCAGGCAGGTTTTCACGGCAAAGTCGCGAAGTAGTGTGCAAGCCCAGGGATAGCCATCCCTGGGCTTTCGACAGCAAACCGATCCCGCACGAAAAACGTGCGGGATTTTTTTGCGCCCGGAACTTACTTGATTCCGTCCGAGTCGCCGTAGATAATGAACTCAACGCTCCTCACCCTCGCTTGGAACTCTCATGAAATTCCTCTCCTTCCTGGCCGTCTGTTGCCTGACGGCCTCCGCGGCCGCCCAGGACAAGATTCGCGTCGTGCTCATCGACGGGCAGAACAATCACAAATGGCGCGAGACGACGCCGGTGATGAAGGAGTACCTCGAGAAGACGGGGAAGTTCACGGTCGACGTGTCGTCGAATCTCAAGTCCAAGGATGAGAAGCCGCATCCGTTCGCGACCGTACCGTTCCCGCCGAACCTGACGAAGTACGACGTCGTGGTGAGCAACTACAACGGCGCCAAGTGGGATGCCGAGTTCAACGAGGTCTTCGAGCAATCTGTAAAGGACGCGAAGATTGGCCTGGTCATCGTGCACGCCGCCAACAACGCGTTCCCGGGTTGGAAGGAATACGATCAAATGATCGGTATGGGCTGGCGCAACGCCGCCTACGGCAAACGCCTGAAGGTCGACGACGCCGGCAATGCGATCACGGTGAATGCCGGCGAAGATCAAGGTTCCGGACATCGCTACACCGGGCCGTTCAGCGTGGTCGTTCGCGATGAAAGTCATCCCGTCACCAAAGGCATGCCCAAGGAATGGCTGCACGCCCGGGACGAACTCTACGACAACATGCGCGGCCCCATCGAGAACATCAACGTACTCGCCACCTCGTACTCGAAAGGGACGAAGGCGCACGAGCCGATGATCTGGACGATCGCGTACGGCAAGGGGCGGGTTTTTCACACGCCGCTCGGACACGACGTAAACGCGATGCGCTGCGTCGGCTTCCTGACGACGCTGGGGCGCGGGACGGAATGGGCGGCGACGGGTAAGGTGACGCTGCCGATCCCCGCGGAATTTCCGACGGAATCGAAAGAATCGCTGCAAAAGTAAATGGAAGCCCGCAGCGCGAGCAAGGGTTGACGTAAGGCCTTGCTCGCGCTGCGGGCTCCAATTCGACGGGAGACGAGCCATGATTCGCAACCTCGCACTGCTGACGCTCATGCTAATCGGAGCGACCCCCGCTTCTGCATGCACCATCCCGGTCTTTCGCTATGCTCTGGAACGGTGGGCGCTAACGCCCTACGAGATCATGATCTTCTCCAAAGATGCTCTGCCCGCAGAGGCGGAGACGTTCGTTAAAAATCTCGAAGAGAAGCCGACCGCCAATCTTGAGGTGACGCGCGTCGCCGTCGACGGCAAGCTCACGAAAGCGCAAGCGCGGATCTGGAAGAAGCTCGAAGGCCAAGCAACGTTGCCGTGGATGGTGATTCGCTCGCCGGACGCGGACGAATCGCTGCACGTCTATTCGGGGCCGATTTCTGCTTCGGTAACTCCGCCGCTGATCGATTCGCCCAAACGCCAGGAATTGGTGAAACGCTTGCAGACCGGCGAAACGTCCGTTTTCATCCTGCTAGAAAGCGGCGACGCCAAGGCCGACCAGGAAGCGTACGAATTCCTGCAGCGCGATCTCGCACGTCTCACGAAGCTTCTCAAAATTCCCGACCAGGGGACTGATGGGCCGCAGCTCAAGACGAACCTGCCGCTGAAAATCGAGTTCTCCATCATGCGATTGGCTCAGACGGAAGCCAAAGAAGCGGGTTTCGTGCAGCTCCTCCTGAGCACTGAGGAGGATTTGACGAAGGTGAAGGGGCCGATCGTTTTTCCCGTGTTCGGCCGCGGGCGGGTGCTGTGTAGTTTGTTCGGCAACGATCTGGAATCGAAGCAGCTCAACAACGTCACGCGATTCCTGTGCGGCGAATGTTCGTGCCAGGTTAAGGAATTGAATCCCGGCGTCGATCTACTGCTCACGACCAACTGGGCGGAGTTCCTGGACCGCGCCAGCAACGTGCCGGCTCTGCTCGTGCCGAAAGAGCCCGGTAAGAATAAATAAGGAACACGATGAAGTACCTGCTCAAGTGGATCGCATTCGGCGCCGTGTTCGGCGTGCTGGGCTACGCGGGGTATCATTACTTCTTCCCGACGTCGCACGCCCCGATCGTCGTCTCGTGCGCCGTGGCCCTGCGCGTGCCGATGGAGAAGATCGCGGCCGATTACTACCGGGAAACGGGTCGGCCCGTCGAGATTCGCTACGACTCCTCGCAGGCCATTCTCGCGAAAATGGAAATCACCCGCGACGTCGACCTCTTCTTCCCAGCGGACGACAGCTTCGTGCACGCGGCCCGCAAGAAAGACCTGGTCGGCGATTCGCTCCCCGTCGCGCAAATGAGCGCCGTGGTCATCGTCGCGCCGAACGTGCCGCATGAGGTGAAGACCTGGCAGGATTTCCTCGCCTTCAAAGAGAAGATCTGCCTCGCGGACAAGTCGGCTGCGATCGGCAAAGTCGTCCGTGAGCATCTCGAGAAAAAGGGACTCTGGAGTGATCTCGAACGCTGCAAGCCGACCAATCACGGCAAGATCGACGAGGTCGCCGCCAGCGTGCAAATCGGCTCGGCGTCGGCCGGCATTGTCTGGGACTCGTTCGCCCATCAATATCCGAAAACCAAAATCGTGCGCCTGCCCGAACTGAATGACTTGCACGCGAAAATCGAGATCGCCGTTACGAAATTCGCGAAGAACTCGCCCGACGCCTATCAGTTCGCCCGCTACGTCGCGGGCAAGGACAAGGGGTTGCCGACTTTCGCGGAGCACAAGTACGACGTCGTTCAGAGTGCGGACGTCTATGCGGAGAGGCCGAAGCTTATCCTGCACGGCGGCACCATGTTTCGCAACGTCATCGAGAAGACGCTGGACGAATTTCGGCAGCGCGAAGGGGTCGAAATCCTCACCAAGTACGACGGCTGCGGCATCCTCGTCGCCGGCATGAAGTCGAGTTATCCCGACATCTTCATCGCTTGCGAGCCGCGGTTTTTGAAGATGGTTCAGGACCAGTTTCACCCCCCCGTCACCGTCTCCGCGAACGCCCTCGTGCTGGCCATGAAGAAAGACGATCCGCTCGTCATAGAAAGCCTGGAGGATCTCGCTCAAGAGGGGGTGCGTCTGGGCGTGGGGCACGAAAACAAATGTGCGCTGGGCACGCTTACCGATGAGGCGTTCAAGGCCGCCCAGGCATTCAGCAAGAAAAAGACGACCTTCGACCGCATCGAAGAGAATATCGCCAAACGCGCCATCGCCGGCGACATGCTGGTCAGCGATTTGAAGGCGGGGGGTCTGAACGTAATCGTTTGCTACGAGAGCAACGTAAGGCCCTACGCCGATACAATTCGCTATCAATCGATCACGACGGTGATGAAGTCGATCCCGCGTGAATGTTCGCACCCGGATCAACCGGTAGCCATTCTCAAAGAGACGAAGTCGCCGGAACTCGCACGGCGTCTGCTGGCCGCGCTCACGGCACCCGAATCGCAGCGCCGCTTTGAAGAAGTCGGGTTCGCGTGGAAGTTGAAGTAAAGAACTCAATTCTTGCGCGCGGACGCGATTGGGATAGGCCTGAAGGGCCGTCTCGTACCGCTCAGGCGGCATGCAAGGGTGAATTGATCTGGTTGCAATCATGTTGCCGAAGCGAGTATAATCACGCTGCCTGCCCCACGCCAACTCCAGGGACTCGTTGCCGATGCTTCGCTTTCTCATTGCGCTCCATTTAGCACTGCTCGCGCCGCTGGGTCTCTACGCGGACGACAAGGTCGACTTCGGCCGTGATGTGCTGCCGATCCTTTCCGATAACTGCTTCCATTGCCACGGGCCCGATGCGAACAATCGCAAGGCGAAGCTACGGCTCGATGATGAAGCGTCCGCAAAGAAGACCGTCATCGTGCCGGGCAAGAGCGGCGAAAGCGAGGCGTATCTGCGCATGATCGCCGGCGATCCGCACGAGTTGATGCCGCCGCCCCAGTCGAATCGCAAAGCATCGTCGCAGCAGATTGCGACGATCAAACGCTGGATCGACGAGGGCGCGGTCTGGGGAACCCACTGGGCGTTCACGAAAGTGACCATGCCGCCCGTCCCGGCAAAGGGAAAGTTCAACGCTCGGGTGAAGAATCCGATCGACGCCTTCGTTTTCGCACGTCTGGAGAAAGAGGGATTGAGTCCGTCGCCGCCGGCCACGCGCGAGGCGATCCTGCGGCGCGTGAAGCTCGATCTCACGGGACTACCGCCGACGCTGGCGGAGATCAATGCGTTCCGCGCCGACACGTCGCCCAAGGCGTACGAGAAGATGGTCCAGCGTTTTCTCGAATCGCCCGGCTTCGGCGAACGGATGGCGTGGGATTGGCTCGAGGCGGCGCGCTATGCCGACTCCAACGGCTACCAGGGGGACGGCGAACGGACGATGTGGCCCTGGCGCGATTGGGTCGTGCGCGCGTTCAACGCCAACGTGCCGTTCGATCGCTTCAGCGTCGAACAGTTGGCGGGCGACCTGCTCCCCAATGCGGACGTCGAGCAAAAGCTGGCGACCGGTTTCGCCCGCAATCACATGATCAACGGCGAAGGGGGCCGAATCGCGGAAGAGAACCGCATCGAATACGTCATGGACATGACCGAAACGATGGGGACCGTGTGGCTCGGCCTGACGCTCAACTGCTGTCGGTGCCACGATCACAAGTACGACCCGCTCGCCCAGGCCGACTACTATCGGCTCTTCGGCTTCTTCAATCAAACGCCGGTAAACGGCGGCGGCGGCAGTCCGCAGACGGAACCGGTCCTCAACCTCGCCAGCCCGATCCAGAAAGAGCAACTCGCCAAGCTGGTCGACGAAGTAAAGATCGCTGCGGACGCGGTCGAAGTCGTCGAGAGTAAGCTTTTTCCAAGGCCCGCGGGGAAGCAGGCCGACGCCTCCGAAGCGGCGGCAAAGCTGACGCAGGCGATCAAGAATATCCTCGCGCTCGCCCCCGCCAGCCGCGGGCCGACGCAAGTGCAAACGCTTAAGAAGGAGCTTCCCAAGGATGAGGCTCATCTCAAAACCTTGACCCGTCTCGAGAAAGCCCTCATCGCTCGAAACACGTTCAGCGGCACGTTTCCGCGTGTCATGGTGATGGAGGAGATCAAGACGCCGCGGAAGACATTCGTGCTCGATAAGGGACTTTACAACAAGCCGAAGGAGGCAGTCGCGACGAACGTGCTCACGCAGTTCGCGCCGCTGCCCAGGGACGCCGCCATGAATCGGCTCGGGCTGGCGCAGTGGCTCGTCTCGGCGGACAATCCGCTCCCCGCGCGCGTCACGGTCAATCGGCTCTGGCAGCAATTCTTCGGCATCGGCCTGGTCAAATCGACCGAGGATCTCGGCCATCAGTCCGAGAAGCCGTCGCATCCGGAGTTGCTTGATTGGCTCTCGGCCGAGTTCATCCGTTCGGGCTGGGACGTGCAACATCTGGTTCGGCTCATCGTCACCAGCGAGACGTATCGGCAATCGTCGAAAGCGTCGGCGACGAGCCTGGAGCGCGATCCGCAGAATCGGTTGTTGGGGCGCGGCCCCCGGTTTCGCATGCCAAGCTGGATGATCCGCGATCAGGCACTGGCGGCGAGCGGGCTTCTCGTGGACAAGCTCGGCGGGCCGCCGGTCAATCCGTACCAACCCCCCGGCGTGTGGGAGGAGGCGACTTTCGGCAACAAACGCTACACGCAGGGCAAGGGCGAGGATCTGTATCGCCGCAGCCTGTACGTCTTTTGGCGACGCATCATCGGGCCGACGATGTTCTTCGACTCGGCGACGCGTCAGACGTGCTCGGTGAAGGCGTCGCGCACCAACACGCCGCTGCATGCGCTGGCGACGCTCAACGACATCACGTACGTGGAAGCCGCTCGGGCGCTCGCCGAGCGCGTGATGCTCGATGAGAATGACGCGGAAAAACGGCTCGATTTGGCGTTTCGGCGCGTCTTGTCGCGTTCGCCGACGACGGCGGAGTCGTCGATCTTGCTGCGCGGTTACGAGCGAACGCGGTCGCAGTTTGCGAGCGACCCGGCGGCGGCGATGAAGCTGCTCAGCATCGGCGAATCGAAGCGCGACGCGAAGCTCGATGCGGCCGAGCACGCAGCGTTCACGGTGGTGTGCAATACGATCTTCAATCTGGATGAAGCTCTTACGAAGGACTGATTAAAAAGATTAACCACAGAGGCACAGAGGGCACAGAGAAGAAGACAGAGAGGGAAGGGGGAACGCAATCGGTAGCAACGATCGTGGGCTCGTTTTCCCCCCTCTCCCTGATTTTCTCTGTGTCTCTGTGGTTAATCTTTCTTTCGAACCGCGAGGTGATCCATGAACCCGTATCTCCAGCGCGATCTCCACGTCAACCGCCGCGAGTTTTTTGGCCGCGGCGCCCTTGGCCTTGGCACCGCGGCGCTTGCGGGGCTTCTCGCCAAGGACGGGTTGTCCGCGAATCCGGCGCTCCCCGGGCTGCCGCACTTCGCGCCCAAGGCGAAGCGCGTCATCTATCTTTTCCAGAACGGCGCCCCCACGCACGTCGATCTCTTCGATTACAAGCCAGCCATCCAGCGCATGCACGGCCAACCGGTGCCGCAGTCGTATCTGGGCGATCGACGCTTCAGCACCATGACCGGCAACCCGACGGGAAAGCTCATGCTCGCCCCGGTCGAGCCGTTCCGCCAGCGCGGCCAATCGGGGGCGTGGGTCAGCAATCTGCTGCCGCACACCGCCGCGATCGCTGACGAACTTTGCTTCGTGAAGAGCATGTACACCGAAGCGGTCAACCACGCCCCGGCGATTTGCTTCTTGCTCACCGGCGGCGAACAACCGGGCCGACCGAGCATGGGCGCCTGGCTTACATACGGTCTGGGGAGCGAGACCGAACAGCTCCCGGCGTTCGTGGCCATGACGTCGATCAGCCGCGGAACCTCGTGCGGGCAGATTTTCTACGACTTCTACTGGGGCTCAGGATTCCTGCCTACGAGGTTCCAGGGGGTCAAGTTCCGCGGCTCCGGCGACCCGGTCCTCTATCTTTCCAACCCTCAGGGCGTGAGCCGAGACATGCGTCGCGGGCAACTCGACGATCTGGCTCAACTCAATCAACTCAAGCTGCGCGAGTTCGGCGATCCCGAGATTGCGACGCGCATCGCCCAGTACGAGATGGCGTATCGCATGCAGACCAGCGTGCCGGACCTCGCCGATTTCTCCAGCGAATCGCCCGCCACGCTGGCAATGTACGGCTCCGAAGTTCGCAATCCGGGGACGTTTGCTTACAACTGCCTGATGGCCCGCCGTCTCGTCGAGCGAGGCGTCCGATTCGTGCAGCTCATGCACGCCGGCTGGGATCAGCACAACAGCATCACGAGCGAACTGTACAACCAGTGCCGCGACACTGACCAGGCGTCTGCCGCCCTCGTCCGCGATTTGAAGCAGCGCGGCTTACTCGAAGACACCCTGGTGATTTGGGGGGGCGAGTTCGGCCGAACGCCGTTCTTGCAGGGAAGCATCGCCGACCGGGCGCGTTGGGGCCGCGATCATCATCCGTATGCATTTACGGTGTGGATGGCAGGAGGCGGCATCAAGCCCGGCATCAGTTACGGCGCCTCGGACGACCTGGCGATGAACGCTGTCGAGAACCGCGTGCACGTCCACGATCTGCAAGCGACGATATTACACCAGCTCGGCCTTGATCACGAACGCTTAACGTATCGCTACCAGGGACGTTACTTCCGCCTGACGGACGTGCACGGCCACGTCGTCCGCGATATCTTGGCGTGAGCGGGCGGTTCGTTGAAAACCCAGACCGGGTTCATGCTTGCGAGATTCGCCAGTTCCGAGCGGGCTCGCGTGGCGATTCAAAAGCTGGCATCAAAAGCCGTAAGATCTTCGCGGTTCGGTTTGTCGGAATTTTCCTTGTAAAATCTTCCAGATAGATTAACATAGCTATCCAGTCTCGGCCCTTGGCCGAGAAACTCCTGGGAGGTCGGCGCCGATGAAACGGAAAATGAATGGCCTAACGTGGTTGCTGTTGGGTACCTTCGCCGCGCTTCCTGTTGCCTCGCAAGAAGCGACTCGACCGGTAAAGCGCGTCGATCTCATCGTTCCGACGGCTATTCAGTACGGCAAAAAATGGGCCGTCATCATCGGCGCCAATTATGCCGAGGAATCTCGCAAAAACCTGGGGCAGATCGCGAAACTGAAGAACGCAGAGAACGATGCGGCGGAAGTCTCTAAATTGCTGCAATCTCATTACGGCTTCGGCAAAGAGGAGATTTTCGACTTCATCGGGGAAAAGGCCGTTTGCCAGGACATCCGGCGCAAGATCTTCACGGACCTGCGGAACAAGATTGGCCCCGACGACAGCTTTCTTTTTTATTTTTCCGGGCACGGCCATCGCGACGGCGAAGAGGGGTATTTGCTGCCAAACGATGTGGACATGAAAAGCGAAGGGGATGACGGCAAGAAGACAAACTCGCCTGTACCGACGAGTTGTATCGAGATGACGGAACTGGTTCGTTTCGTGAAAGAGCGATGTAAGGCGCGGCACAAATTGCTCATCCTGGATTGCTGCTACTCAGGCGCTGTATTTTCGGTAGATGGAAAATCGACGCATTCGGCATCTGCGTTTGAACGGTACGCGACAGAAATATTTAAGGTGAAGGGTTCTCAAGCAATCACGGCCAGTCGAGGCTTTCAAGAATCGGCGGACGGAGTCAAATCGTCGAACGGAACTACCGGCCATTCGCCGTTCACGATGGCATTTCTGAACGCACTGAATTCGCTCCCGCCTTACATCAGCGAGCAGCGCTATTTTTTTACGGCGCGCGAATTGTTCGGTTCGATGATGAATCATTTTGAAGCGAGCCAGATCGAGCAAACTCCGCTGTGCCGTTGGCTCGATGCCGAGCAAGGCGAGTACCATTTTTTCCCGGCGCCGGCGCGGACCTTTGCGGATCCGTCAATCCCTGGGGATTCGCGTCGGCTTTTAGCGATGACGCCGACCACGTTCGGCAATTGGTGGGCCGACGAAGTTCCGTGGTTCATGCCGAGCCTGCGTTTAGAGATTTTGAAGAACGTAGCGGCGACGCGCAGCGGTTTCGCCGAGATCAACGCGGGACGCCTGAAGCAGGCCGCGATGGATTACCGCCTCGAGTTCGAAAACTGCGACAGCGACCTCAAAAAAAAGCGCGTGGCGCATTTAGAAAAACTCCTCAACCCCAGCGCCCGTTCCTCCCGCGAACACGTTCTAATGGAAATAGTCGCGGACCTCAAGGAGCTTTGCAGCGACAAAAACTGCGACCCGGCAGATTTGCACTTCTTGGCTGTTCTCCAGCATAAGCTGGGCCACAATTCTGAAGCCAGAAATTACTATGCCAATGCCCTTAAATGTTATCGAGACAAAGAAAAGCTCAGTACGGTCAAGCCTCTGACGGCGGAAGAGTCGGCTTCCGGGAAAAAAGCCCCTGCCGCTCAGAAAGGTTCCGCGGACATCCGGATGCTGCGAATTCTTTGCCAGGTCGATTACGGAGTCTTTTTGCTCAACGTCGCCAACGAATATCAAGAAGCGGCGAGTAATTTTTACGAAGCTCGTCAGGAATTCCCCATCGACAGCCCCGGACCGTTTCGGGTCTTTACGCTTTGTCGAGAAGCCGACGCATTTCGCAAATTGGGACGGTGGGGATTGTCCGACGAGCGAATGAAAGAAGCGACCGGCCTTTTGACCAATGAGTTTTTGGATTCCAAGGAGACGCACCCGATCTCCGCCGCCACCTGGAAGCAAAATGGGTGGGCTTTCATGGAACAATGGCGATTTTCCGAGGCGCAAGAAAGCTTCGAGAAAGCCAAGTCAATACTGGGGAAAGAGCAGGAGAGCTACCAAAAAGCGATTGACGATTCGCACGTGCAGCATGGACTGTCGATGGTCAAACGCTTTCTGGGTAAAGATCGAGAGGCGCTCAAATCCTACCGAGATTTGACGCCGAACATCGCTGCCATTATTCGCAAACTGGAAAAGGACGCCGACCGCAGCACAAACTACGGGGACATCCGCTTTCTCCTTTTCGACCGGCTTGTCAACAGTCTCGAGCGTCAAGCCGATTGCAGCATGTTCGGAGCCGTTCCCGATTTCGCCGAGGCCGGGGACGATTATCGGCGAGCGCTGGAGGAATGCATCAATCTCTCGGAAGATAAGCGTCGGCAGATCGAGCCGGATCTACTCTACCGGCGAGCCATAGCGCTGAGCCTATCCGCGGAGTCTTCGGATTTGGAGTTGGCGGCCGAACTCTGCCGGAACGCCGTCAAGATGGAGAATGGATCCCAGGACCTTCCGGTCGCTCCCTTGGGTTTTTTCAAGGGCATGGTCGCCGCGCCGCCGGGGAAATCGTCGTCGACCATCCCCCTGAAGACGAAGATTGTCAAGCGATTGGCGCTGACTCTGATCGCTTGCTTCAAGGAAAAAAGAGCTGATCTTGCCGACGAGACGGACAATTTCTTTAGTCTTGCAAAAGAACTACAGAAGGAACGCCGCGTACTCGATCGAGACGAGTTGGAACGCCTCATGTTCGGCTTCCGCATGTTCATCAGGCACGGCGACGCGCTGAAATTCGACCGATTCTCGCAGATCGAGAGCCTGCGAAGTTTGCTCAGCATGTGCCGAAAGGCCTGCACCGAAGAGTCGCGAGATCCCGGTTTGCTCGCGTACCTTCGTCCTTACTATGAAGAAGCCTTCCTGGCCCATAAGCTGTTGCAACCCAAACATGCCAAGGAACTCGTACAGATCGCATTTGAAGCGACCACGGGCAAACCCTATGACAAGCCGCCCGAGATGCAGACGCTTTTGGTAATGTTCTGGGCCGGTTCCGAATGCCATGTCATCTTCGACCAGCCTCGCGGCAAAAGCGCGAGCTACTGCCTGGACGAAATCCGCTCGCTTCAGGAGCTTCAAGATAGGGTAAAGACTTTCAAGCAGTTGACCTTGCCGGACGTGCTGCGAATGCAACTCTGCGGATGCTCGGAGAAAGAGGCGGTGGTGGTGCGTTGGCGGGATCCCGTACATCAATTTGGTTACCGCCAACGACTTTCAACCTTCGCAGGCGCCGGGCCGACGCCGACCAAGAACGATCAAATCGCCCTGGAACTCGACGCGTCGGGGAAGATCCCGTTTGGTTTTCCCGCGATCTTGCAAGAAAACCAAATTCGCGAAGATGAATTTACGGCCCTGATGTTCCGCCGTCCGGCAAGTTGGCCGATTCTGACGTCGGACCAGGCCTCCGTATCGTGGTTTCATCGTCTGCGTGGCGGTAGGATTTGGCCGTTTTCGGCAGTCCCCTTGCTTTCAGACTGATCATGGGCGGAAGCTTCACAGTCTCCTAAAATCTTCGTGGCCCAATGTTCCCGCCCGTTTTTGCGCGAGAGGCGACGATGATTCACATTCTCGGGCGAGGGCTGATGTTTGCCGTTCTCTTGCTGCTCGCGGGTTGCAATCGGCCCGTGCAGGAGCCTACCGAGCCGACGATTGCGTTCGTCGCCGCCAGCACGAAAAACGCGGTCCAGGAACTCGCGACCGCGTTCTCGGCCGAGAAAAAAGGCGAGGTGAAGATCAACGCCGACGACTCGGCGAAACTTGCCCAGCAAATCGCCAACGATGCGCCGGCACATCTGTTCCTCTCGGCCAACGAGCAATGGGCCGACTTCGTGAATAACATAGGTTTCGCCAAGGAGACCGTGCCGCTCGTGGGGAATACTCTTGTCCTCGTCGTGCCCATGGGGAATCCCGCCAGGATCGCGACGCCAGCGGATCTCAAGGGCGCCGGCCTCAAGAAGTTCGCCGTCGCTGGGCCGAACGTTCCCGCCGGCATATACGCTCGGCAGGCCCTCAAGAAGATGGGCCTCTGGGACGAACTCGAATCGGGCAAAAAGATTGTGCCGGCCGAGAACGTCCGTTTGACGCTGACCTATGTCGAACGAGGCGAAGCCGAGGCGGGCATCGTCTACGCTACCGACGCCAAGATCTCGAGAGAAGTCGAGACGGTTTACACCTTCGAAGCCGGGACGCACGATCCGATTCGTTATCCGCTGATGCTACTAAAGGGGTCGGAGAAAATGCCCGTCGCCGCTGCGTTCTTTGAGTATCTAAAATCTTCCAGGGGCAAGGAGATTTTCGCCAAGCATGGCTTCTCGATCCTGGACGGCAAGTGACCGATGGCTGATTGGCAATTGTCGCCGGAAGAATGGGACGCGGTTTGGCTGAGTCTCAAGGTCGCCCTGTCTGCGACGCTCTTCAGCTTGCCGCTGGGGGTCGGCCTGGGTTACTTACTCGCACGCCGACATTTTTGGGGCAAGAGCCTGGTCGAGACGTTTCTCAGTTTGCCGCTGGTGTTGCCGCCGGTAGTGACCGGTTACCTACTGCTGGTTTTGCTGGGGCGGCGCGGCTGGATCGGGTCGTACTTGGATGCCTGGTTCGGACTTCATCTGGTATTCACCTGGAAGGCGGCGGCGCTTGCGTCGGCGGTGATGGCCTTTCCACTCATGGTCCGGTCGATCCGAGTGGCGTTCGCGGAGGTCGATCTGCGTCTGGAAATGGCTGCACGCACGCTGGGCGCCGGGCGTCTGGAGACGTTTTGGCGCATCTCGCTGCCGCTCGCACGCCGCGGGATCCTCGCCGGCAGCGTCCTGGCCTTCGCCCGAAGCATCGGCGAGTTCGGCGCCACGGTGATGATCGCCGGCAATCTCCCCGGCGAAACGCAGACCATTCCCCTTTTCATCTACAGCCAAGCCAACTCGCCCGGCGGTATGGAGCAGAGCGCTCGCCTGGTCGTTGCATGCGTCGGCATTGCCGTCATTGCGCTGACCTTGTCCGAGTTCCTCGAACGACGAAAGGAGACGTGAGGACATGCCGACGCTCCATGTCGACCTTCGTTATCGCCATGCGTCCGGCTTCGAAATCGACGCCCGTTTTGAAGCGGGCGAAGGGGTGACTGCTTTGGTGGGCCCCTCCGGCAGCGGCAAAAGCACGATTTTGAATCTCATCGCCGGCGTCCTTCGGCCGACCGACGGAACCCTGCGCCTGGGCGAACGGCAACTCGTCGACATCAAAGTCGGCATCTTCGCAGCGCCCGAGCAGCGCCGCATCGGCATCGTGTTTCAAGACGATTTGCTATTCCCACATCTGAGCGTGCGCCAAAACCTCCGCTTCGGCATGGGCAGGCGCCACGCACGACGCGTCGACTTCGCCAAGGTGATCGAGATCCTGGAAATTGAGCCGTACCTCGAACGATTGCCGGGCACGTTGAGCGGCGGTCAGCAGCAGCGCATCGCAGTGGGCCGAGCGCTTTTGTGCGGCCCGGAATTGTTGTTGCTGGACGAACCCTTGGCGGCGCTGGACGACGAACTCAAAAATCGTGTGCTCGGCTACCTGGAGCGAGCGTTCGCGGAATGGCGGATCCCGACGCTGTTCGTGAGCCACGACCAGGCCGACGTCGCCCGTATCGCTGACCGTCAGGTCCGTATCGCGAACGGCCGGATCCAGTGATGGCGAGCGAACGGGAAGATAACCGCTGCCAACAGATTGTCGTGTGCGGATTTCTGCCGGAGCTGAGCGCCGTACATATGGTTGCCTTCAAATGGCCGGCGTCAGAAACTCCTGTATGTTACAAGGAAAGACCGTGCCGAGCGGCTTCGCTACATTAGGTCAAAATCATGAATAAACCGAATCCGCTCGCCGAACTCCTGGGCGCCAGCAGCCCGATGGTTCCGCCTTTATTTCAGTCCTCTGTCTATGCGTTACCGGATCTGGATGCGCTGGACGGCGTCCTCACAGACGGGCAATCCGGCTTCATCTACGCGCGCGACGCGCACCCCAACGCGCGGTTGCTCGCCCAGGAAATCACCCGGATTCAGGCCGGCGCGTGGAGCGTGATCTGCGGCTCCGGCATGGCCGCCATCTCGGCGCTGGCGCTCACGTGCGTCGAGAAGGGGGGGCGCATCGTCGCGTCCCACCGGCTATACGGCCGAACTGTGCAGCTCTTCGGACAACAGCTCGCGAAGCTGGGCGTGGCGTGCGACTTCGTCGATTGCCACGATCTCGCCGCCGTCGAGAAGTCGCTACGGCAAGGCGCCCAAATGTTGTTCGTGGAGACGATCTCCAACCCCCTGCTGCGCGTGGTGCGGCTGCGCGCGCTCCTGGAGATTTCCGCGCGTTACCAGTGCAAGGTCGCAGTCGACAACACCTTCGCGTCGCCGGCGCTTCTCAAACCGCTGGCGCTGGGCGCCGACCTCGTCATGGAAAGCCTCACCAAAATCATGGGCGGGCACAGCGACGTCACCCTCGGCTCGGTCAGCGGCAGCGACCTGGAAACGTTGCCCAAGATGAACGCCGTGGTCAGCATCTGGGGCTTCGCGTCCAATCCGTTCGATTGCTGGCTGGCGCAGCGTGGGCTCGAAACGCTGACCTTGCGACTGAACGCGGCGTGCGACAATGCCATGTCACTCGCGCAGTGGCTGAAGCGCCAACCCGGCGTGCGCGCGGTGCATTATCCCGGGTTGCCTGAGCATCCCGATCACGACGTCGCCAAGAATCTCTTCGGCGAACGATTCGGCCACATGCTCTGCTTCGAGTTGGAAGGGGGCCGAGCGGCGGTCAACGGCTTCATGAGGCGAGCGCCCGGCATCCCGTTCAGTCCGTCGCTGGGTCACACGAGCACGACGCTCAGCCATCCGTGGACGACGTCGCACCGCTACGTGTCAGCGGAGGAGAAGATCGAGCAGGGGATCACGGAAGGCCTGGTGCGTTTGTCGGTCGGCTGCGAGGGGTTGGCCCAGATTCGAGCAGAGTTCGAGCGCGGATTAAGTTTATCGCCTCCATGAATCTGTTGCAGAAGTTTCGAGGTTCCGTTACGGTAAATGACAGGGAGGTTTTCATGAGCCTAACTGCGTTCGTACAGCAAATAGATTCCGGGCAGTTTCGTGCGAGCATTGCGCAGCCGATCTCGCTCACGGCGGAAGGCGCATCGCGCGATGAGGCGATTTCCCGACTGTCGAAGCTGGCGCAGCACCAGCTGAGCCAGGGCGAAATCGTCGAAATCCGTTGGGCGGGCGACAATCCATGGCTTAAGTTTGCGGGCATCTGGAAGGATCACCCCGACTTCGATGCCTATCAAGCGGACATTGCTGAGTATCGCCGAATGGTAGATTCCATGGACTCGCCATGAGCTTGTGGATACTGGATACGGATACCGTCACGCTGCTGCTTCACGGACATGCAACGGTATGTAGGCGTGCCGCTACTCACTCGCCTTCTGAGTTAGCGATCACGATTGTGAATGTCGAAGAAATGTTGAGCGGTTGGTACTCCCAAATTCGTCGTGCCCGAACCGACGCACAGATTCTGCTCGCCTATCGCTCTCTGCTAGAAACCCTCGAATTCTCTCAGCAAGTCCGCATACTTCCCTTTGACGCACATGCCCTGCGGCAGTTTCACGTCCTCAAGTCGATTCCAATTCGAATCGGGACGAACGATTTACGGATAGCCGCCACGGCATTATCGCTTGGGGCAGTCGTAGCGACTTGCAATCAGGGCGATTTTCGCCAGGTGCCGGGATTGTCGATAGAAGATTGGACGAAGTGATCGCGTCCTCCTGCCGACATATGGCATCCGCCCCCGCATTTGGTATCTTAAAAGAATGACCGCGACGCTTTCTCCCGCGCGAAAATCCTGGCAACTTCAGCCTCACGACGCGCGGCGCATCGACCAATTCTGCCGCTCGCTCAATGTCCCCGCGATCGTCGGCCAACTTCTGCTCAACCGCAACATTACTGATCCGGAAGTCGCTCGCAAGTTCCTGGCCGCCCCCATGTCAGGGCTGCACGAACCCGAAACGCTCCCCGGCATCCCCGAAGCGGTCGACCGCCTCTTCTCGGCCATCGAACATAATAAGAAAATATGCGTGTACGGCGATTACGACGTCGACGGCGTCACCGGCACCGCGATTCTACATACGTGCCTCTTGATGCTCGGCGCCCAGGCGGAATATCACGTGCCGCATCGGCTCGAAGAAGGCTACGGCCTCAATATCGAGACGCTGCGGAAGTTGGCCGCGGGGGGCGTGCAGGTTGTCGTCACCGTCGATTGCGGCATCGCCAGTCTTGCGGAGGCGGATGAGGCGCGCACGCTCGGCGTTGAACTGATCGTCACCGATCATCACGAACCGAAATCGACGCTGCCGCTGGCCGACGTCATTGTGCATCCGCGCATCGGCATCGGGCCGGCGTACGCCTGGGGGCAGCTGTGCGGTGCGGGCGTCGCCTTCAAACTCGCCTGGGCGCTGTGCAAACGCAAGTGCGGCGGAGCCAAGGTGACGGCGCAGTTCCGCGAGTTTCTCATGGACAGCGTCACGCTCGCCGCCATGGGGACCGTCGCCGACGTCGTGCCGCTCTTCGATGAGAATCGCATCTTCGTTCGCTTCGGGCTCACGCGCATGCGGCAACAGCCGTCGCTGGGCCTCAAGTCGCTCCTCCGCTGCGCCAAACTGGAGACCAAGAGCCACTTCGCGGCCATGGACATCGGCTATTCGCTGGCGCCGAGAATCAACGCCGCGGGACGGTTGGGAACGGCCCGGCTCGCGGTCGAACTGCTGACGACCATGAATGCGCAGCGCGCGGACGTGCTTGCCGACTATCTCGAACGGCAGAACGGCGAACGGCAACTCATCGAACGCCGAATCTTATTGGAGGCGAAAGAACTGGCCGAGGGTCAGCTGTCGGCACCGGCCCTGGTGCTCGACAGCGGCAGCTGGCATCCGGGGCTCTTGGGCATTGTCGCCAGCCGGCTCGTGGATCAGTTCGCCCGGCCGGTGCTCATGATCACCACGCATTCGGGCAACGTCGGCCAGGGGTCGGGACGGTCCGTTCCCGGCTTCAAACTGCATAGCGCACTCGAAGAATGTACCGCCCATCTGGTCAGCCATGGCGGCCATGCGATCGCCGCCGGGTTTCGTATTCCGCCCGAAAACATCCCGCGCTTCCGCGATCAGTTTCATGAGGTCTGCTCCAAACATTTCGGCGAGAAGCCGGCGGCGCAGAAGCTCCTGCTCGACGCTCAGATACCGCTGTCGACGCTGACGCACGGTCTGATGACTTCGATCGCGCAGCTTGAACCCTACGGCTCCGGCAACCCGGCGCCACTCTTGCTGGCCGACAAATTGCAGATCCAGGGTGAGCCGAAAACCGTGGGAGCGGGCGACCGGCATCTATCGTTCCGCGTGCGCCAGGACGGCAAGACGTTACGGGCGATCGCGTTTGGGATGGGCGATCGCCGTGAGGAGTTAATGTCGCAGCAAGGGCATTGCTGCCTGGCATTCACGCCGAAGTTAGCGGAATGGCAAGGATTTGTCAGCGTGGAAGTGGAAGTGCGCGACTTCCAGGCGGGGCCGGTCGCGACGCTGGAGTAGTTCGCACGAAAGCGCAGGGCTGGCTATCCCTGGGAAGTCCCCCGGGATAGCCAGCCCTGCGCT
>JBBQPM010000080.1:0-29080 GCA_038217425.1 Gemmatales bacterium | reverse complement strand
TTGAGATCCTTGTGTTGCGGGCAGGCGTTCGTGAAACAAAAGGTGTCGGCGTCGGCAGCGCTGGCGACCGCCGGCGAACCCCAGACGGGATCGAGTCGTCGAGTCATGTGGCCGCGGTCGAGGTCGTTGTTCTTGTAAACTTCGTCGCCCGTCTGCGAAGCCGCGGAGATGCGTGAGTCGAGAAACCAGCTGTCGCCGCGGGGGACGCGCCGAAGTTGGGCGCCGTCGATGTTGACCGCGGAATAGAACGGCATCCGCCGCTGACCGTTCATTACGACGGAAAAATGCGTATAAGGGAGCACGTACCGAGCGATGCCGGCGGCACTGCGATTGACGACCGCGGCGACCGAAGCGAGCGAACTGGAAAGCTCTGGCAGCGGCACCCGGCGAGCGCCGGCGCCCAGGAAATCGGCCTGGTAGCCGGTCCGCGCATTCAGATTGGGGCCTCGGCCTGGACGCGCAGGTAGAGCGCTGGGCGCCGGTCGGCGTGCTTCGAACGCTTCGCCGACGAGTCGTTCCTTGAGTTCCTCCAGCGCCTGCGCGTCCGTTTCGACCGATTCCGTGCTGCCGCCGTTCGCGGGTCCCAGGCTCAGTCGGACGAGCACCGGGCGATGATCGCTGATATGGGCGACGTAGCCGGGGATGACCTTGTCCGCGGCGACGATGAAAAAGTCGTCGGCGCCGAACTTTTGCGCCAGGTTGGGCGAGAGGAAGATGTGGTCGATCAGCGATTTCGGCCCCTTGACATACGAGAACGCGCCCCCCTGTTCGTCGGCCGCGCTGACGGGAACCATGCCGTCGCCGATGAGGTTATCAAAATCCGCGGTCGCCAGTTCCGCGTTGAAATCGCCGCCGATCACCCAGTCGGCGACGGCGCCCGCTTCGATCTTCTTCTGGATCGCGACGGCCAAGATCTTGGACGCCATCTTGCGCCGCAGGCTCCCTTCGGACATCGCCTTGAGATGCACGGGGACGACGTAGAACGAAAAGCGACGGTCGCCGGACTCGGACTTGGCAGTGACGAGAAACAGCGCCGGATAGCGGTCGAAAATCTTGCCGTGCACCGCTTCGAAATCGCCTAATCCGAGGTCGTCGAAATCGGTACTGCGGGTTCGCAACCAGGTCTCGATCGGCTCGCCCCATTCCTCCTTGACCACGTCGACGGTCTGCGTGTTCCAGAGCAGCGTGCAGCTTTGCTTGCCGTCTTGCGAATCGGGCTCGGCCCCGGCGTGGCCGTACTCGAGGCCGTACGTGTCTTGGAGTTCCTGGGCGACGGCCGCGACGGCGTCCGGCGAGGATTCCTCGAGGCACCACACGTCCAGGTTCATCTCCTGCATGAGCTTGGCGACGGCGGGCTTCTTCGCGTCGTGCTCCCTCGTGAGCCATTCGACATTCCAGAAACCGACGTCGATATCGTGCTCGGTCCCCTGGAACGTCTGCACCAATGTTTCGACAGTCCCGGCTCCGACAGACGCAGGTCGGCCGAGTGCTCCGAAGAAACCGAGCCGTTCGTCCGTGCCGCTGAACAAGGCCAGGAGCTCCGCTGCGACTCCCGCCGTCGCGCCGACGCCGGCGAGCCGGTCCAGGTCGGCGGCGATGGCGCTCAGTTTGATCCCCTCGTTCAGCGTCGGAAAATCGGGGATGTCCGAGGGTTTGCTGGCGTGGTGCAGGGCCACGAGCTGCCAGTGGTTGTTGCAG
The DNA here is from genome assembly GCA_038217425.1 of Gemmatales bacterium. Lineage (GTDB taxonomy): Bacteria > Planctomycetota > Planctomycetia > Gemmatales > Gemmataceae > JAIEPT01. The sequence goes on along the minus strand of JBBQPM010000080.1, from coordinate 27,382 downwards.
ACCGCGGCTCCGGAGCTGCCCCCTTGCGTGTCGGACGTGTAATGCACGACCGCGGCGTCCTGCCATTTCACCAGATTTTCTTGCAGGCTGACTTCCTTCATACGGGCGTCGGGGTGACTGATGACGTTGGCGAACTCCCCCTCGGCGATGGCGAACGCCTGACGACTCGCGCGCACGCTGCCGAACTCACGCCCCGGCTCGCCTTCGACCCAAACGAAGGTGTAATCCAGTCCGCCCCGCGCGGGGCTGGTGAGGAAGAGGCGATCCGGCCTGAGCCTGAAGCTGCGCGTTGCCAGAGGACGACCGTCGACGCCGAGCTGATAGTTGAAGACCGCGGCGGCGGCGGCGGCGACGTCGGTGGAATTGAGAACGTGATTGTTGGTCACGAGCACATTCGGGCTCAGCAAAAATCCCGTCCCGCTCCACGCCCCCGGCCGACCGGCGAAGTCGATGCCAGAGGTACGCAACATGCAGGTTGCCCGACTCGTCGCGGCGCCGACCTCCAGGAACACCGCCGGCAGGAAATTCGAACGCCCGATGACTTGTTCGAAACTGCCGCGGTCCGCCTGGGCACGCGCCCAATCCTCCGACGTCAATTCGCCACGCAGGAACAGATCGGCCCCACGCGCTCTCTGTTCGGGCGTCAGAGGCGCCTGGACGGCAGCTTCGAAGGCCGATTCCGCGCCGCCCCGATCTTGCGCCGAATCGCTGATAAACGGAACTTGCTGCTGCAGGCTCATGGCGTCCTGGGGATTGAACTCGGCACGGTGCGCGGCGACCTGACTCGGCAGCCTCACGACCTCAGGCTTCAATGGGATCCGCGGCGCCACGGGGATGCGAACCGGCGTCTTGGCGACGGACTGCCCGTTCTCGCCGAGCAGTTTGACGCCCTCGCTTTTCAAAATCTCCGCCAGTGTTTTTCTCGACTTGCCGTCGGTCTCGTGCAGCACGCTGGGCAGGATGTGGCCCCAATTTTCGCGGGGTTCGCCGGTTCGTCCGCCGTAATGCAGTCCGGCCGCGGATTTTTCGTTGCCGATCAGCAGCAGGATTGAGCCGGAATTGCCGCCGAGCGTCGTGGCATCATGCGCGAGCGTCCATTTTTCAGGCGAGGCAAGTGAGCGAATGACCGTTCCTGGAGCAAGGCGTTTGTGACCGAAGGTCGATTGAAACAGCGTCTCCAGGAGCGTGGGCGGATAAAGAGTGGGAGACGGGCTACCCGGGTAGCCGATGGTGAAGATCTTGCCGCCAGGCTGAATCGCGGCGCCATGCGAAAAGTCCAATTCAAATCCTGTCAGTCGCCCATCTGCGGAATCGGGCTTCTCCAGTTCGATCAGCGCCAGGTCGAGTTTCTTGTGATCGATCGGGTCGAGAACGTCCTTGGACCCGGCGAAGACGACGCGTTTGAGACGCCGACGATTCACGGACTGTCGACCTTTGAGTTCGTGCCCGAAATCGATGGCCGCTCCCTGAAAGAACTTCCAGCCGCCGTCGCTGAGTTGCCGTGCAGAAACTTGGAGCACATGGCGATTGGTGAGGATGAGATTCTCGCCGACGAGGAATCCGGTGCCAGTGAAGCCAACGGACGTGCCGGGAATATCGATGCGACCGACGCAGGCGAGCGCATTATTCAGCGCCTCCGCGTTTTCGTTCAGATCGATTCCCCAGTCGCCCACCGGACTGCTTTCGCGGTCCACTTCTCCGTCTTGGATCAGGAAGGAGGGGCGAGAGCCGTCGGTCCGTACGATCGCTTCGAGACCTGCGAGGGCATCGGAATCCTCCGCCAGTTTGGGATTGTTGTCTCCCAGCATGCGCAGGCCCTCGCCCCCCTGTTCCACGATGCGGTCGATAATCTCGGCGTACTCTTTCCTCCGAGCCGGGTCGAGATACTTATCGGCGATCTTTTGCAGCGAATCGCGGGCGGTTTCAACGTGGTCCTTGACAGAATTGTCGGAAAGATTCGCTTCGAAGCCCCCCATCGATTCCAGAACCGACTCGGATTCCGCCGCGGGTTTGGGCCGGCGCAGCAGGTTGCGGTAGTGTTCGAGCATTTGGTTCGCGCGAGGCGCGGGCGAATCGGCCATGACTTGGATTCCTTGAGATCTGTGTACGTGAAACATCTCCAGCAAGAAATCCTAAATAAAAGGCATGCCGCCTCACGTCAAGGAAAATCCGCCGATTTGGCGATTTTCGCTACTCTTCGCGCGAACTTCACGTAGGGGATGAGGCCTGGATTCGAAATTCAGGCAAGCTTCCCGGCGATGATCGGCAAGATCAGGCTGAAGGGGACGCCGCGGTTTTCGGTCTCTTTCCCTTGCCGGTGCAGCGCCACGGGTTTCCAGTCGTTGAGAAAGACCGGGGCGCCGGAGGATCCGCCGAGCGTGTCGATTCTGTAAGCCACGCGATTTTCGAGCGCCTTGCCAATGGCGCCGAACGCCAACTTCATGGGCATGCCGTCGGGATGCTGGAGAATGAGCCCGGTCTCGTCTCCTTTGAACGCGTAACTTTTGGGCTGCAACCAGGACCGCGCCCGCGCCTGCTCGTAGGAGCCCAGCTTGGCCTCGCCGGGCCGGCCTTGCACGCGCAGCAGCGCGAAGTCGAGTTCCGCGGTGGGGCTGAACGCCACCGGCTCGGTTCCTTCGAGAGTATAATTGACGGCGACGGCCTCTTTCTTTTCTTTCAGCAAAATTCGGTAGCCGAAGGCGAAGCGCATTTGCTCGACCGGCCCCGCGTCCTTAATGTCGGTCCAGACGTGATGACACGTCAGCGCGAGGTCGGGCGCCACCAAAAAACCGGTGCCGATCGCTCTTCCCTGCGGACTCTCGATGCGACAGATGGCCTGTTCGCAGCGCTGCATTTCGTCGCGCCAATCTTCCGGATTGCTAAAGGCGTCGGGGTTCCTATTGACGAGGGCTTCGAGATCCTCGGCCCGCGCCTGGGCATGTAGGACTTCGCCCGAAGCGCGCGCCAGCTGTCTATTGCCCGGGTTTTCGACTAGGGCGGCTTCGAAGAACTTGCGCAGCCTCCCCCTCCTATCGAGCCAGCCAATGAGTTGGAAGACTTGCTGATTGAAAGGCTGTTGTTGCACAACAATATTTTCGAGCGGCGTATTGGTCGCGAATAACGTCAACTGCTCGAGTTCGGACGGCGAGAAGGCTTGCCCGACCGCTTCGCAGAGCTTCCGAGTTTCCGGTCCGGTCAATTTCTGGTCAAGAGCCATGAGAATTCCTCGATCAGGGGGGGAGAAGTTTCAGTCCAAGGCGTTTCAGTGTGGGGCCAACAGGGATAAGGGTATTTTCTTCCCCCCTGCGGATGACAAGCATGCCGATAAGCTCTCCGTTTTCATTCACCACCGGAGCGCCAGCGTCGCCCGGCTCAGACATTTTCGTGGTAATGATCTCGCCCGTTTTGTCATTTACGCGAATTACATTGCCAACCGCTTCTCCTGAAAAAGCACCTGCCATCATGACTTTCATGCCGGGAGTGACTGTTCCCGCAAGCTTCACTACTTTGACTTGAGACATGAAGGCCCGATTGACAGGTTTTGTATTCGGATCCAGACGGGCAAAAGCAACGCTGACGAGATCATTGCCGCGCGGCTGATTGAAGTCGTGGATCGTTCCTACGACAGTTTCTTTGCCATCCTTACCGTCGACTTGCATAACTGTGTCGCCTAATTCTCCGTCCAAAAGAAAGCGCGGGGCCGCAAAGTAGGTTTTGCCGTGGGCGTCCTGAACGAAACAGCAAAGCGTGCCGATTTGCGGGCGGTTGTTAACCTTGATTCTGGCGCCGATATGGAGCGTACCGGTCGGAAGATCGGTCGCGCCGGCCGATGTAGTCGTGTACTCAGCCAACCAATCCTGGATCCTACGATGATTTTCTTCGATGAAATCGACCTGCTGCACCCGCTTGGGCAACCGCTTAAAGTTTTCATCGAGGGTTATGGACCAGGCAGTGAGTTTCTCCCGTAACTTCCAGTAAGCATCCGCGTTCTCTTTATTTTTGGCAGCAGCATCCACCGCCAGCTTGTGAGCGTTGTCTTTTTCCTCAAAAGCTTTTTCCTTTTGCTTGATTGCGGTTATCAGTTCTTGGTTTCGCTTCTCCAGCGTCGACTTGGCCTGCTTCTCAGCGGCCGTGGCGTGCTTCGCTTCTCCATACTTAATAATCAGTAGTAGCAAAAGTGCCGCGCCAATGGTGATCAGCACGCCGAGAACCGCGACGGCATATCTCAAGTTCCGATTCTTGTCCTTGGCCCGCTTCGTGAAACGACGATTGCTGGCGTCGGCGAATTCTCGCTCCAACGCGCCCAGGTCGCGGTACGTCAGCGCTTCGTCCAGCAAGGCACCCTCATCGAAGAGTGCGGTCGTGTCCCGGTGGCGCTGTTGCCAGAATTCCGCGGCCTTGCGAAAAGCGATTCTGCTCCTCCACCAAATACGCAGCCGATCCCACGTCCGCAGCAAAGATTCGCACGCCAGCGTATAATAGCGTCTCCCCTCGTCTTCCTCGGCGCGCAGCGCCTCGACCTCCACGAGCGCAGCCAAAACCTGATCAACCTCAGCGGGCGGACCGAAGCTGCGTAGCGTCTCCTGGCTGGCCGGCACCAGCGCCACCGTTTTGCCGTCGTCGTTCAGATTGACCACGTGTATCAGGATACGTCGCGCCAGTGCCTTGTGCGGTTCGGTAAATGCCGCCACCTTCGATTCGATGGCGTTGACCTGTTCTTGCGTTTTCTTAAGATCGAACGGCTTCAAAACGGCGGGTTCCGCGACGGCAGACTGCGAAGTCGAGTCCGCGGCGACGTCCGGCGGTGAAGCAGTCTGAGCAAGCGAGATGGTGGCCGTCCAGTAGTCGAGCATGCCCTGGGCCGTCTCGCGATCTCCCGGGAGATCGAGCAAGGCACCGAGGTCTGCGCCGACTTTCAGGAATCGCGCCAGTTGGATCTTGAAGTCGGCGCCGCCGGATTTGCGGTTGCGCATCAGTGCGCGGTGCGCCGAGGTCATCTCTCGCACGGATTCAAAGCGTTCGGGAACGTTTAGCGGCAAGCTTTGCAAAGGCGTATTTAGCGAAGGCGTTTCCAGGGGTCGCATTTCCCGATCCTCGTTAGATATTCGTCAGTTGGTTGAGCGGGCCATCCATGGTAATCAGGTCATGGCAAATGCCGTCTAGCTCAAAATCGGCCTCGCGAAAACGGTTGCGCACCTGCCCGAGCATGTTGACGAACGCGTTTCTGGTTACCTTGAAGTTGCCGGCGTCGAGCTTCGTTTGAAATTCCTTAACAGAGTCGACCATGTCTTTCGCCCAGGGAGCGGTGGCGCGTAGGCCGCAAAGTCCGTCAATGTCAGCCAGGGAATCGGTCGTGAGCTCTTTGACGTCTTGAAGCCATTCGGCTTCCTTGGTCGGTTGCTTGGCGTATAGACGCAGGTCTGCGTCGACGCGTTGCCAAAGATCGTGTTCGCTCACCAAGTCGAGCAAGCGCGACCGCAGTTGAGCAAGGGCTCCGAGACCGTCTTTCGCTTCTTGGTCGGGAAACGGAATGTTCACGCTCGCTAGGCCGTTGATGATTTCCCCGATCGGAAGCTGCTCAGCTTGCGACCTGATCCTGGCGTGGAAATAAGCCGGAAGCGTTGCTAAAACGGGACCAATGAGCGAATTGATCGGCGACTCGGATGCGATGGCCTCATCCGGATTGATCTCGGCCAATTTCAGCGATTGCCCGAATCGGTCGACTGCGGCCTTTAAGTTTTTCACATTGCGACCCAGGAGCTTTTTGTCGCCTTCGGGCAAGTCGGCTCCCATCGCCTCCAGAAGGCGAATATTACCGGCCAACTCCACGTTGTGGTTGTTGAGATCCTCAGATTCCGCGCCGCCGCTGGGATTCTTGCGGAACGCTTCGTCCGCCTTCGTGAGGACGCGCAATAGTTGAAAATCGATGTGATGCAGCTGCTTATGAACGCCTTTGAACTTCTTGAGCAAATCGATACTCGTTCGCGTCCGCGCGAACGGCAAGGCGCTAAGCTTTTGCCGCATCCCGTTCGCAGAGGCCGCGCCTGTGGCAGCGACGTGGGTCAAGAGCGAATTCGCTTTACTTGCCGCCACTTTGTTGGTGTATCGAATCAGCAAGGACGGAGTGTGTTTCTCGCAGAACGCCTTACATAATTGGTTTTCGGGCGCGAAGTCGACAACTGCCTCGACAAGATCCCGCAGTCTTTCCTTCTTTTTCAGCGACATGACCAATTCGAAGACGACGCCCGGAAACGGCTGCTTGACATCGGCGAACATGATCAACTGCTGACTGAACTTGCGATGAACCAACCGATTGAGGAGGTTTTCCGCGTTTACCTGAGTCGTGTCGACATTGGCGCCCGTCATCGCGTCGACGACAGCGTCGGTTAGACGTTGAAGTGCTTCGCCGTCCAGAGTAGTGAGGTCTTCAAACACGCCCGAACCCGCCCCGATGGAAAAATTCTTATGCTCGACCGGCGGACACCATCGTAGGGAATGTCCAGACCCCTGTCAAGCATCTGAAATTTGCGGCGAACCCGCAATCCATCCGCGGGCCGAGTTCGTCTATCCAGTGTCGGCAACTCATTCACTCAAGGAGTCTCTCATGAAACCATTCGTCACTCTGTTCGCAGCCTTCGCGCTCGCCGGCGCCGGCTTCGCCCAGGAGCCCGCCAAGGCCAAGGACATCGACATCGTCATTTGCCTCGACGTCTCCAACAGCATGGACGGCCTCATCGCCTCGGCCAAGGCCAAGCTCTGGGACATCATCAACGAAACCGCCAAGATCAAGCCGACGCCCAACCTCCGCGTCGGCCTCTACAGCTTCGGCAGCGATTCCTACGATCGCGCCAACGGCTTCATCCGTAAGGAACTCGACCTCTCGACCGATCTCGACTCGCTCTACCAGAAACTGTTCGCCCTCAAAACCCACGGCGGCACCGAACTCGCCACACGCGTCAGCCGCGACGCCCTCAACGAGCAAAAATGGGCCGACGGCAAGGACGCCCTGCGGATCATCTTCGTCTGCGGCAACGAACCCGCCAACCAGGACAACGTCGTCACGATGAAAGCCGCGGGCGATCTGGCCAAGGAGAAGAGCGTCTTCATCAACACGATCTTCTGCGGCCACACAAATCAGCCGGACGCGAAGTCGTGGATGCAGCTGGCGGAACTTGCCGGCGGTCGATACACGGCCATCGATCAGAGCCAGAACGCCATCGCCCAGATTGTCACGCCGCACGACCAGAAGATCGCCGAACTGGGCGATAAGCTCGGCGAAACCTTCATCGCCATCGCGGGCAAAGTCGGCGACGACAAGCAAAAAGCCCAGCTCGCCCAGACTGAAAACTCCAAGAAGGCCGGCTCGGCGCCGGGACGCGCGTTGAACTTTTCGAACGGCCTGTACAAAGCCGACTGGTGCGTCGTCGATCGGGCCATTACGGATGCCAAGTTCGACATCAACTCCCTCAAGGCAGAAGAAATGCCCGAACAGCTCAAGAATCTGACCCCGGAGAAGCGGACGGAGTTCGTCAAGAATCTGGTTGAGAAACGCCAGGGCCTGCAGAAGCAGGTGCTCGAGCTAACCAAAGCCCGCGACGAGTACATCCGCGCCGAGCAGAAGAAGACTCCCACCCCCGCCGCCCAGGCGTTCGACCAGGCGGTGCAGGAGACGATCCGCATTCAGGCGGAGACCCGTGGCATCGTTATTCCGAAGGAGTAAAACTCAAAAACTAACCACAGAGACACAGAGAGCACAGAGAAATGCAGGAGTGGTAAAGAAGATCGCCCGTTTTTCTTCCCCCCTTGTATTTCTCTGTGTCTCTGTGGTTGATCTTTATTACTTGTCGTCCTTCAATTCGCGTCGCAACTTCGCCAACTCCGCCTTCAACTCCGCCACCACTGTCGCATATCCCGGGTCCGCGTAGACGTTCTTCATCATCGCCGGGTCTTTGAGCCGATCGAACAACTCCCACTCCGGCGGCGTCTCCTTCGCCGACGCTCCCTTGAATCCCAGGCCCTGCCCGTAGAAGTGGATCAACGAATACCGCGACGTCCGCACGCCGTAATGCGCGCCGACGTTGTGGCTGCCGTCCAGATGCATGTAATAGCGGTAGTACATCGACGTCCGCCAACCCTCCGGCGTCTTGCCCTCGAGGATCGGCCGATAACTCTTGCCGTCCATGTCCTCGGCCTTGCCGCCGGCGTAATCCAGGAACGTCGGCGCGTGGTCAATGTTGAGGATCATGTCAGTATTCACCCGGCCGGCGGGGATGCGTCCGGGATAGCGCACGATCAGCGGCGTTGTCACGCATTCCTCGTACATGAGCCGTTTGTCGAACCAGCCGTGCTCGCCGAGAAAGAAGCCTTGGTCGGACGTGTAGATGACGATGGTGTCGTCCGTGAGCTTTTCTTGATCGAGGAAATCGAGAATCTTGCCGACGTTGTCGTCGACCGCGGCAACGCAGGCGAGGTAGCGCTTCAGGTATTTCTGGTACGCCCACTTGCGTAGGGCGTTGGAGTCGAGATCCTTGGGGGCGTCTTCCTGAAGGTCGCGGCGATTGAAGTGCTTGCCGACGGTCATGTGCAAATTCTGCACGGTTTGCGAACGCCCCTGGTAATCGTCGAGCAGGGTCGCGGGTTCGGGGATTACCTCGTCCTTGTAGAGATCCTGGAAGCGCGGCGCCGGATCCCAGGGGCGGTGCGGCGCCTTGTAATGGCAGAAGAGGACGAACGGCTTGGCGGGGTCGCGTTTCTTGACCCAGTTGAGGGCGTCCCGGGTGATGACGTCTTCGGAGTATTCGCCGGGATGGGCTTTGAATTCCTTGGGCTTGGCCCCCTGGGCGCGGAGCTTCGGGTTGATGTAGTCGCCCTGGCCGGGGAGGATGTTCCAGTAGTCGAAACCCTGAGGGTCGGTCCCCAGATGCCATTTGCCGACAAGCGCGGTCTGGTACCCGAGCCGGCGCAACAGATGGGCGATATGCACGCGATTGGGGTCCATGACGTCATTGAGGGTGTAGACGCCGTTCTTGTGGCTGTACTGTCCGGTGAGGATCGCGGCGCGGCTTGGGGTGCAGATGGAGTTGGTGACGCAGGCGTTCTTGAAGAGCATGCCCCCCTTGGCGAGCCGATCGATGTTGGGCGTCTTGGCGGATTTGCCGAGGAAACCGCCGTACGCGGAGATCGCCGCGGAGGCGTGATCGTCGCTCATGATGAAGACGATGTTGGGCTGCTTCTTGGGCGCCTGGGCCAGGAGCGTCCCGGCGGACAAAAATATACACGTCAATGTCGCGAATCGTCCGAACATAACGAAACTCCCTAATGGGTTTAGTTCTCGCGTGATCCCATGCGAGCGCTAAATGGAGCAATCGGGTCGGGTGTCGGGAAACACGATGGTACGACACCCCCGCCCTCTCTGGCAAGCGCGAAATAGTGGTTGACATTCCCCCCGCAACATTTAACATGTACCTCTAACGACATCCCCACAATCTCCCGCGATTCCTGCGACGAGGCCCCACATGTCCGCAGCGCGACGACCTAATCTCGAAATCGAACGCATCGGCGATGTGACCGTCGTCAATTTCACCGATCGAAAGATCCTCGACGAAGAGAAAATCCAGTCCATCGGCGACGACCTCACCCAGCTCGTCGAGAATAATCCCAATCCGAAGATCGTCCTCAACTTCGCCCAGGTCAAGTACCTCTCCAGCGCCGCCATCGGCAAGTTCGTCTCCATCCAGAAGAAGATCGTCGCCAAGACGGGCCAACTCGTCTTCTGCTGCGTCGGCGAAGAGATCTTCGAGATCTTCGACATGCTCAAACGCTACACGAACTTCAACATCCAGAAAGACGAGCAATCCGCCCTGCAAGTCCTCGGCGCCGGCAAGTAACGGCCTATGTCCACTCCCACGCCGATGATGCAGCAGTTCTGGGCGGCGAAGAAGCAGTACCCGGGCATGGTGCTGCTCTTTCGCATGGGCGACTTCTACGAACTTTTCGCGGACGATGCCGAGATCGCCTCGCGCTGCCTCGGGCTCACCCTCACCAGCCGCGACAAATCGATGCCGATGGCCGGGTTTCCGCACCATCAGCTCGAGAACTACCTCCCCAAACTTCTGCACGCCGGGCATCGCGTCGCCATCTGCGATCAGGTCGAAGACCCCGCGCAGGCCAAGGGGCTCGTCAAGCGCGAAGTCACCCGCGTCATCACGCCGGGCACCGTCACCGAAGACAATCTGCTCGATCCCCGGCAGAACAACTTCCTGGCCGCCCTGGTCCCCGCCGGGCCGGAACGTTTCGGCCTGGCCTGGCTCGAACTCTCCACCGGCGCCTTCCACGCCTGCGACCTCCCCGCGTCCCGGTTGCGCGACGAACTCGCGCGGCTCGGAGCCACCGAATGCCTTGCCGGCGACGCCCAGGCCAAGCACGTCGCCGAACTGCTCAAACGCCTCGCGAATCCCCCGTCGCTCACCGCCCGGCCCGACTGGACCTTCGACGCGACGACGGCCCGAACCACGTTGCATGAACACTTCAAGATCCTCACGCTCGGCGGGTTCGGCTTCGACGACCATCAAGTCTGCCTCACCGCCGCAGGTGCCCTGCTGCAGTATGCCCGCGAGATGCTCAAGACCGACCTCGCCCATATCCGTCGGCTTCAGCCCTACGCCCACGGCACGATCCTGCAACTCGACGAAGTCACCCGACGAAGCCTGGAACTGACGCGGACCCTGCGCGAGAGCGAACGCGCCGGCTCGCTCCTGGCCGCCCTCGATCGCACGACGACCACGATGGGCGCCCGGCTCCTGCAAGAATGGCTGCTGGCGCCGCTCGCCCAGCGCGGGCCCATCGAATGCCGGCTCGATGCCGTCGGCGAATTGCTGCAGCAGACGCAACTTCGCGAAGAGCTGCGCCAGTCGCTGAACGGCGTCTACGATCTGCAGCGTCTGACGTCGCGCGTCAGCACCGGTCGGGCCGGGCCTCGCGATCTCGGCGCCATCGGTAAATCCCTGGCGGCGCTCCCCGCGATCAAGGCGAAGATCAGCGTCCGCAAATCGCGTTTGCTGCAAGAACTCGAAGCGGGCCTGGAACTCTGTCCCGATCTGCGTTCCATGCTCGACTCTGCGCTGGAGGGCGAACAACCGCTCAGCCCGCGCGAGGGGGGCATCATTCGTGCCGGCTTCGATCCCGAACTCGACGACCTGCGCGACATAGCCCGCGGCGGCAAGGAATGGATCGCCCGCTTCCAGGCCGACGAGATTACGCGCACCGGCATCCCCTCGCTCAAGGTCGGCTTCAACCAGGTCTTCGGCTACTACATCGAAATCACGCACACGCACGTGGCCAAGATCCCGGACAACTACCAGCGCAAGCAGACGCTCAAGAACGCCGAGCGATACATCACGCCGGAACTCAAAGAGTACGAGGAGAAAGTCCTGTCCGCGGAGGACAAGATCCAGGCGCGAGAATACGAGCTATTCCTGACGCTGCGCGAACGCGTCGCCGATCAGACGCCGAGATTGCTGCAGACGGGCGAGACGCTGGCGACGCTCGACGTCCTCGCCGGGCTCGCCGAACTCGCCGCCTCGCGCGGTTACGTTCGGCCCACGCTCACGGACGATCAGACTCTGATCATCAAGGACGGCCGGCATCCCGTGCTCGATCAGACATTGCCGCCGGGCGTGTTCGTCCCCAACGACGTGCTCATGGGGGAAGGACTCGGCATGCTTTGGCTCATCACCGGGCCCAACATGTCGGGCAAGAGCACGTTCATCCGCCAGGTCGCCACGCTCACGCTGCTCGCGCACATGGGGAGCTTCGTCCCCGCCAAGGAAGCGACGATCGGCATCTGCGACCGCATCTTCACCCGCGTCGGCGCCAGCGATGAGCTGAGCCGTGGGCAGAGCACCTTCATGGTCGAGATGACGGAAGCCGCTAACATCCTGAACAACGCCGGGCCCAAGAGTCTGGTGATTCTCGACGAGATCGGCCGTGGCACTAGTACCTACGACGGCGTGTCGCTGGCCTGGGCGATCACCGAGTACCTGCATCAGCAGATCGGTTGCCGGGCGCTCTTCGCGACGCATTACCACGAACTCGCGCAGCTCGCGGAGAACCTGCCTAACCTGCGCAATTACAACGTCCTGGTGCGCGAATGGCAGGACGACATCGTCTTCCTGCACAAGATCGCGGCCGGCAGCGCCGACAAAAGTTACGGCATCCACGTCGCGCGCCTGGCCGGAGTTCCGGGCGAAGTGCTCGAGCGCGCCAAGGCGGTCCTGTCGCAGCTCGAAGCCCATCAACTCGACCGCGAGCTGCCCTCGCCGCGGAAACGCAAGAAGATCATGCGGGAAATCCAGATGAGCCTGTTCGGCGAACCCGATTCTTAACGCGCGATTCTTCCTTCACCTCCGCGGCGAGCCATGGTATAGTGCGTGGCACATCCCGCTTTTTCCCCGGAGGTTTCATGCATTCCCGCCTCGCACTCTGCTCCCTCGTGCTCGCCGCCGTCGGTCTCGCGGCCCAAGACACGCTCGTCCCCGGCGACAATCTCGTCACCCTCGGCATCCCCAAAATCCCGGCATCGCTGGCGAAGTCCGTCGAAAAATACACCCAGTTCAAGAGTGCCGCGTTCTCCAGCTGGCATCCGACCAAGCGGGAAATGCTCGTTTCGACCCGAGCCGCCGACACCGCGCAGGTGCATATTCTCAGAGCCCCCGGCGGCAAACTCGAACAACTCACCGACTTCCCCGATGCCACGTCGTCCGCGTCATTCGAGCCGATCGCCGGCAAATACTTCGTCTACCAAAAGTCGACCGGCGGCAACGAACGCTACCAAAACTATCGCTTCGACATGGACGCCAAAAAATCGACGCTCCTCACCGACGGCATGTCGCGCAACAGCACCGGCGGCTTCTCGCGTTCCGGCAAACAGATGGTCTACAGCTCCACGCGCCGCAACGGCAAAGACGCCGATCTCTACCTCGTCTCCCCCGAAGATCCGAAAACCAATCGCCTGCTCCTGGAAGTCGACGGCGGCGGTTGGGGCGCGCTCGGTTGGTCCCCCGACGACAAGCATATCCTCCTGCAGCAGTACGTCTCCATCAACGAATCGTACCTCTGGGAACTCGACGTCGCCTCGGCGAAGAAGACGCTCCTCACGCCCAAGTCGAGCCCTCCGGTCTCGTATCAGTCGGCCCGCTACAGCAAGTTCGGCAAAGGCATCTTCCTCACCACCGACAAGGATTCCGAATTTCAGCGGCTCGCCTACTACGATCTCGGAACGAAGACGTACACGTTCCTCTCGAGCCACATTCCGTGGGACATCGAGCAGTTCCACGTCAGTTACGACGGCCAAACGCTGGCGTTCGTCGCGAATGAAGCGGGCGTCGGCACGCTCCATTTGTTCGACTTGCTGAACTACAAGGAACTCCCCACTCCCAAGCTCCCCGCCGGCTCCGTCGCCGGCGTCAAATGGCATCGCAACAACAAGGATCTCGCCTTCCACCTCCTCAGCAACCGCGCCCCCGTCGACGTCTACTCCCTCGACGCGATTACCGGTAAAGTCGAGCAATGGACCAAAAGCGAAGGCGGCGATCCGAGCTTCTCCGAACCCGAACTCATCAAGTGGAAGAGCTTCGACGGCAAGGAAATCACCGGTTTCCTCTACGCGCCGAACAAGAAGTTCACGGGCAAACGCCCCGTCATCGTCAACATTCACGGCGGACCCGAATCCCAGTTCCGGCCTACGTATCTCGCCCGTAACAATTATTACCTGAACGAAATGGGGATCGCCATCCTCTTCCCGAACGTCCGCGGCTCCGACGGCTTCGGCAAAACTTTCCTTCAGCTCGACAATGGCTTCAAACGCGAAGATTCTTACAAGGACATCAACGCCCTCTTCGACTGGATCGAAAAACGCCCCGATCTCGACGCCCAGCGCATCATGGTCACCGGCGGCAGTTACGGCGGCTACATGACGCTCGCCGTCGCCAGCAACTATCCCGAACGCATCCGCTGCGCCGTCGATATCGTCGGCATCTCCAACTTCGTGACCTTCCTCAAGAACACGGAATCGTACCGCCAGGATTTACGCCGGGCCGAGTACGGCGACGAACGCGATCCGAAGATGGCGGCGTTCATGGAGAAGACGGCACCCCTCAACAACGCCCACAAGATGACCAAGCCGATGTTCATCATCCAGGGCAAGAACGACCCGCGCGTGCCGTGGACCGAAGCCGAGCAGATGGTGGCCACGCTCAAAAAAACCAAGACGCCGGTCTGGTATCTCCTGGCCAACGACGAGGGGCACGGGTTCGCGAAGAAGAAGAACGCGGACTACCAGTTCTATGCGACGATCGTGTTCATCCAGGAGCATCTGCTGAAGTGATCTTCAACAGTGCAAGCGCTTGAGGAAGGTTTTGTATTGGTTAGTAAAGTAGACTAACGTCTTCCGCCATTCCTGCGCAAGACAGTCATTCAAACCGGAGGTAGTATTATGCGAATCGTACTTGCTGTCCCTCTGCTCTTGGTGATCGCGTCGATCACCACGGATGCGGCACAGCTCAAGAAAACCAAGATCGCGGTGGTAAAGAGCCAAAAAGGCCCCGACATCGAAATCATGGCCAGGGAAAAATTCTTGCAATACGTTAAGGTCGAGGACTTTAGCGTTGCGCCCTTGTCGATCAGTTTTACGGTTACGCTAAAGGAAAAAGGCAAGACGCTTGGCCTTCGATACACCGCGTACGGCGAGAACGGCAAAGTGGTTGGCCAGAACTTTAATGTCTGGGGTCTAAAAAAAGAACTGCCGCATAACATTGCGACGAAGGTCACATTGGCGTTGCCCGACAAGACCAGGTCCGTTGAATTTGCAACCTACGATTAGGTCAACGCTGGCCACTTCCGTTAGGGAACTTTCGCTCGAACGCTCCCTAACGGTCGCGGTTTGTAAATTTCACTTCCGCTCCACGCCGAGGATCGTGAGATCGTCCTGCAGATCGGTCTGGTTGAAGAGCACCTCCGCCAGTCGGTCCACCAATTCGCGGATCGGCAGGTGGCGGAACTCACGGGCGGCGGCGAACAGGCTCGTCGTCCCCACCGCGTGCTTCTCGAACGCGGCCGAGTCCATGCCGTCGGTAAACGTCAACAGCTTGTCGCCCGGCTTGAGGTCGAACGTCTGACTGCGAAAGGCGACGTCGAAGACGCCCAGGAGGCTACCCTCGATCTGCCAGGAGGCGATCGGCCCCTCGCGCGGGATGTGCAAGGGATACGGATGCCCGGCCCGAGCGAACTGCGTCTTGCCGTCGCGCAGGTCCAGGAGGAAGTACGCCATGGTGACGAACGGCTGTTCGGCGAGGGCCTGCTCGATGAGGTCGCGGTTGAGTTTGGCGAGGATTTCGTGAGGCGGCACCAGGCGGTAGGATTTCCCCGTAATCTCCTTGGCGACGATCCCTTTTTTCATGAAGATGGTGAGCAGGCTGGCGGGCACGCCATGGCCCATGGCGTCGGCAACGTAAAACGCGAGGTGGTGCTCGTCGAGGCGGAAGGCGTCGTAGAAATCGCCTCCCACTCGGCCGCACGGCTTGTACTTGACCGCGAACTCCAGCTGCGGCAACGTCGGCAGCGACTTGGGCAGGAAGCTCTCCTGAATGCGTCGCGCCCAGTCGAGCTCGAGATCGATTTGCTCGGTGGCTTGCTGCAAACGCTGATTGACACGCGTGACTTCTGCCGCCTTGGAGCTCAACTGGTCGTGGCGCGTCTTGATGCGGAAGAGGGCCAGGATGTGGGCGACGAGTTCTCCCGGATGCACGGGGAGCGCCAGCGCGGAGTCGGCGCCGGCGTCGAGCCCGGTTCGGCGGATCTCGGATTCCTGAGCCGACGACGTCAGCAGGATCGGCACGAAGGGATCGAGCCCACGCTGACGCAGTCGCCGACACAAGGCGCTGGCGTCGCGATGCTCGGCCTCGATGACGACCATGCCGATGGGCAGGCGCTGGAGCGGATCGGGATCTTCGAGGGTGGTTTCGACGAGCGAAAACCCCGCGGACTCGAGCGTTTGGCGCACGCCCTGGGCGGAGTTCGGTTGATCGGTGCAAAGCAGAATGGAAGGCCAGGCCATACGTCGTCTCCACGTCCTGCCAATATAAACGGAAGACGTGAGGCGAGACAAGAGCCAACCCGGAATAAGGAGCCGTTCGATGCAGTGTCCCCAGTGTCAGACGATCCTGAGTGCGCCGGCGCGGCGCTGTCCCAAATGTCAGGCCGACCTGGATCTCCTCGCCGACCTTGCCGACCGTCTGCGCATCGGGCTCGACAAGGCCGACAGCCATTTGCGCGACGGCAACCTGCACGGGGCGATGTGGTCGTATCTGCACGTTCTGGAGACCGACCCCGACAATCCGTTGGCGCGTCGGCAAGTCGCCCAGGTGGTGACCGCGGTTCGGCAGTTCGACCTGTCGACGCCCGAACGGCGCAAGGCGGCGGGCTTGCCGCCGGAAGTCACCAAGGGGGCATTGTGGCGGCGCACGATTTTGGGCGTCGTGGTGGGAGCACTACTCTTCACGGGGACGTTTTCGATGGGTTTCTTGGCCGGCATGCGGGCAAACTGGAACGCACCGCCGGAGGAACGCAAGGACCCGCCGGCCGCGGACAATGCGATGGGCGGCCGAAATTAGGAGCCAAGCCGAGACTTGCTATAATTCTCCTTTGAACCGCTCCGATCGACGCTCAAGAAGTGCAAGTATGGAACGCGTGTTGACGCTGGCGCAGGCCCTGCTCGAAGGCACGGAACAAGAGATGGCGCGCGACGAACGCGTCTTCGTGCTCGGTCAGGGGGTCGACGATCACAAGGGAATCTGGGGCACGACCAAGGGCCTCGCCCAAAAGTTCGGCGCCGCTCGCTGCACCGACACGCCCCTCGCGGAGGACGGCGTCACCGGCATCGCGATCGGCGCCGCCCTTGCAGGCATGCGGCCCATCCAGGTCCACATCCGCATGGACTTCATGATTCTCGCCGCCAACCAGATTGTCAACATGGCCGCCAAGATGCGCTACATGTTCGGCGGCTGCGTCCGCGTCCCGCTTGTCATCCGCACCGTCATCGGCCGAAGCTGGGGCCAGGGGGCGCAGCACTCGCAAGCCCTCCACTCGTGGTTCATGCACATCCCCGGCCTGCGCGTCGTGGCGCCTTCGACGCCTTACGACGCCAAGGGCCTGCTCATCCACAGCATCCGCGACGACAATCCCGTCATCTTCGTCGAGCACCGTATGGTCCATCCGCAGAAGGGACACGTGCCGACCGAGTCGTACGAGGTGCCGTTCGGCAAGGCCCGCATTCTCGGCGCCGGCAGCGATCTCACCATCGTCGGCATCCTGCACGGCGCCGTCGAAGCGGTCCGCGCCCGCGATAGTTTGGCGACCGTCGGCATCTCCGCGGAGGTGATCGATCCCGTGTCGCTGAGCCCGCTCGACGTCGAGACGATCGCGAACTCGGTCCGCAAGACGGGGCGACTGCTGGTCGTCGACATGGGCTGGACCGCGTGCGGCGCCAGCAGCGAGATCCTGGCGTGCGTCTGCGAGAAGTTACAGGGCGAGCGGGCGTTCTCGTTCCGCCGATTGGGTTTCCCGCACGTCCCCTGCCCTACGACGAAAAATTTAGAGAACTTGTTTTACCCGAACCCCGCGAAGATTGCCGCCGCGGGATACCAACTCGTGCATGGCCCGAAGGCGACGTGGGAGCCGGAGCATCTCGACGCGCCAGAAGTGATCGAGTTCAAGGGGCCGTTTTAGTTTTTCCGGCACCAGATCGGAATTGGTAGCTGGCTCCTTTCGATTAGCACGTTGACTTCGTCTTCTTCCATGCGGTGCCACCCAGTCGAAGTACCTCCCACCTCCTCTGAGTATCCAAAGCTCTCAAAAGATTGATATACTCCGGTATCTGACCGGTGCGGAGTACCGATGCTTTTGCCGTTGACGAGTACATCGAAGCCAATCTCGGTCTTCTCGTTTCTCTGCACCAGTACGAACGCAGCATGCAATTGCCGAACTTCAAACTCGTACTCGCTCGGAAGCACTCCATTTAACTTGTGAGTCCGTCCATTTACCGATACAACGCCCACGAACGCTGCGCCCTCGGTGCCGCTGACTTTGATGACGAACAGTCGCGGTCGATCAATCGAACGCAGCGTCTGATACCAAGCCATTTTCCCGCCGAAGAACAACGCAAGGGGGACAATGGTGCAGACAAAAAGCCAAGGTCGCTTCGTAATTGCCCAGACCCCGAAGAGTGCCCCACATGTGACGCCAAGGGTGACGAATAAAAGTCCATTCAAAAGTAGACGGACCCAATTTTCGGCAGAAGGCGTCGCCCACCAAATCAATTCGAAGCCGATCGCGGCACCGACCAGTGCTCCGAGCGCAACGCCCGTTACGCAAATCAAGATTTCCGAAGGTTTCATGTTGCCGCTTTCCTATAGCGCCACCAGACGGAAGAACAGCTCCTCCAAATCATCCTCGCCGTGCTTCTCGCGCAACTCCGATAACGTCCCCGATGCCTGGATGCGCCCCTTGGCGATGATGGCGACGCGGTCGCACAATTTCTCCACCTCGCGCATGATGTGCGTCGAGTACAGGATGCACTTCCCCTCGCCGCGTAGACGCTGGACGTTCTCGAGCACCGCGCGCGATACCAGGACGTCGAGCCCGAGCGTCGGTTCGTCGAAGATCATGACCGGCGGGTCGTGGATGATGGCCCGGGCGATCGAGACCTTTTGCCGCATGCCGGTGCTCATCTTGGCGCCGAGGATATCGCGGAAGTCGTTCATCTGCAGCGAGGCGAAGACCGTCTCCATCCGCTCGGCGAGGCGATCTTCGGGCAAGCTGTAGAGTCGGCCGAAGTACTCGACCATTTCCCAGGCGGTCATGCGGTCGTAGATGGCGGTGTTGGCGGAGAGGAAGCCGATCGATTCGCGGACCTGGCTCGGCTGAGTGGCGACGTTGAAGCCGTTGAGTTCAGCAAGTCCGCCGGTCGGTTTGAGGACGGTGCAGAGGATGCGCATGATGGTGGTTTTGCCGGCGCCGTTGGGGCCGAGGAGGCCGACGATTTCGCCGGGGCGGGCGTCGAAGGAGACGTGATCGACGGCCAAGACGGTTCCACGGCGAAGGTCGCGGAACGCCTTGGTCAGGTTTTCGACGTGGATCATGCAAAGAGCGCCCGAATGGGCGTTCCGCCATCCGTGATGGGGACGGGGCGCGGGCCGCCGAAGAGGTTGCGAGCCGGGTCGATGCCGAGGGCGGCGTAGACGGTGGCGTGGAAATCGGGGACGGAGACGGGATGCTCGTCGATCTTGGTGCAGAGTTCGTCGGTGACGCCGTACGCGCCCCGGTGGCGCAGGCCGCCGCCGGCAAGGACCATCGAGTAGGCCTTGCCCTGATGCGCCCGCCCGCCGCCGCCGTCGAAAGTCGAAGGTCGCCCGAACTCGCTGCCGACGACGATCAGCGTCTTCTCGAGCAGGCCGCGATTTTCGAGGTCGGCGATCAAGGCGCCGAGCGCGGTGTCGAGTTCGGCGATGAGCCGATGTTGCTGCAGTTGGCCCTCGTTGTGCGTGTCCCAGCCGGTGCCGTTGAGGAAGTTGAGGTTGTGCGAGACTTCGATGAAACGGACGCCCGCTTCGACGAGTCGGCGTGCTAACAGACAGCGCTGGCCGAACTCCCCGCCGTAGAGATGGCGGATCGGCGCGGGCTCCTGATCGAGGCGGAAGATGTCCATGAACTTGGGGCCCGCCAACCGCAAGCTGGCGGCGATGGTCTGGTCGTACGACGCCAAGGCGGGATTCGCGGGTTGTTGGCGCAGCGGACTCAAGAGGCGTTCGCGCGCCGCCTGGCGTTCGTCGTTGACATCCTCATGCCGCGTGAAACCCGCGGGTCCGGCGTTCGTGTCGGTGAGGTAAACGTAACCGTAGCGCGGGCCGAGGAACCCAGGACCACGGCTCACGTTCGGGTAGCCGATGACCATGTACGCGGGGACGTCCGGGTCGGCCGGTCCCATTTGATTGGCGACGACGGAACCGATCGAGGGATAGACGATGGTGCCCGTGGTGGGGCGGCCGGTGTGAACGCGGTTGGTGGCGGCGGCGTGTTCGTCGATGACTTCGTGATGCACGGTGCGGACGGCGGTGACGCGGTCCATGAGTCGAGCCACACGCGGCAAATACCGGGTGACGCGCACGCCGGGGACGGCGGTGGGGATCGCTTCATATGCGGAGCCGGGCGTACGCGTCTTCGGGTCGCCCAGACGCTTGGGGTCGAAGGTGTCGACCTGCGACATGCCGCCGCCGAGCCAAAGGAAAATGCAGTGCTCGGCCCGACCGCGCGGCGAGGCGGGTTCGTTGCTCCAGGCGGGGAGAGTGGCGAGCGCGGCGCTCGAGGCGGCGAGAAATTGACGTCGCTGCATAATGAGAAACTCCGCGGGGATGGATCTGGGTAGTGTATCCGATGGGGGGCGGCCGGGGCCACTGCAATTTCGCCCTTTCTTTTGGGTTTCCCGGCAGACGTTGTCCGATCTACAATGAACTCGGGTTAATAAGATCGGATGGCCGTATGTTCGACGTCCCGCAGTTTCAGGAATGGATGCAGCGCGTCCGCGCGGGCGACGAACAGGCGGCTGCGCTCATCGTCGAGCACTTCGCGCCGGAGCTGCGGCGCGTCGTTCGGCTTCGGCTCACGGATCCGTTCTTGCGCCGACTCGTCGATTCGTCAGACATTTGCCAGTCGGTGCTGGCGAATTTCTTCCTGCGGGCGGCGCTGGGGCAGTTCGAATTGAGCGAGCCGAGGAATCTGTTCAACTTGCTGGTGACCATGGCGCGGAACAAGGTGCTGAACCTGGCGCGCGATCGCAAGAAAGAGAAAACCGCTCGGCAAATGGCGCACGACCCAGCCCCCCTGGAGCAGGCGCCGGCGCGTGAGACGGAGCCCGCCGCCGACTATCGGGAGCTGCTCGCCAAGGCGCGCGGACTCCTCACGCCCGAGGAGACGCAGCTGGCCGAGGACCGCCTGGCGGGCAAGTCATGGCAGGATATTGCCCTGGATCGCAGCGAGACTCCCGATAAGTGTCGTAAGCAATATCGACGAGCCCTGGACCGCGTGGCTCTGCAACTGGGACTGGCGGAACCCTCATGAAACCCTCGGCGTCCGAAACCCTCTCGCATGTCCCGTTCCCGCCGCCATGGGACGAAACGAGCCGGCTTTCGATCCTCGCACAACTCGCCGCCCGCCGCGGCGAAGATCTCGTCCTCTGGATTCAAGACGATCAACGCCAGCGCTGGCGGAACGGTTCCCGCGTGCCGATCGAGGCATATCTAGAGCTGCCGCCGCTCGCGAATCTTTCGCAGGAACTCGCCCTCGATCTGGTCTACAGCGAGTTCATTCTGCAACAGGAACAGGGCCTGAATCCCGTCGCGGAGGAGTTTCTTACCCGTTTTCCTCATTTGCACCAACCGCTCGCCCGGTTGCTGGCCGTCGATCAGGCGCTCATGCAGCCCGAGACGGTCGACAGCTCCGCCCAGGCGCGCACGAGCCAGAGCCCTCCGCCTGCCTCCGCTCCCACGCCCAAACTTATCGGCAAATATCCGGTGCTGAGCGTGCTCGCCGAGGGGGGCCAGGGGATCGTCTATCGGGCCACGCATCCGACGCTCGGCAAAGAAGCGGTCGTCAAGCTCAGCAAACTGCCGATTCCCGGCGACTTCGAACGCGATCGGCTGCTCGCCGAGGGGCAGATCCTGGCACAGTTCGATCACCCGCACATCGCGCGGGTTTACGATCTGGACTTTCACGATGGTCGGCCGTTCCTGGTGATGGAACAGGTGCCGGGGGTGAACCTCGAGCAATACGCGGACCGCAGCAAGCCGACGCCGCGCCGGGCGGCGGAATTGCTGGCGCAAATCGCGCGAGCGCTGGACGTGGTGCATCAAAAGGGGATCTTGCATCTGGATCTCAAGCCGAAGAATCTTCTGGTGACGGAACGGGGCGAGCCGAAGATTATCGACTTCGGCCTGGCGCGGTCACGTCAGGGCTTCGGGGACGACGTACCCAACACCGGTTCGTTCTCCGGGACGCTGGCGTATATTCCGCCGGAACAAGCGAAGGGAGACGAAGCGGCATTGGGCCCGCGGAGCGACGTCTTCGGACTGGGAGGCGTGCTTTACTTTCTGCTGACGGGCCGGGCGCCATACCATCGCGGCGAGTTTCGCAGCGTGCTGCAGCAGGCGCGCGAGGGGAAATGGAATCGCGATGCCCTGGACAAGGCCAACGTCCCCGAGGGGCTGCGACGCATCTGCGCCCGGGCCATGGCGCCGGAACCGAAGGATCGCTATCCGAGCGCTCTCGCGCTGGCCGAGGATCTCGAGGCGTTTCTGCATCGGCGCAGCTGGGTCGTCCGCGTTCTGGCGGTGTCGGCGATTCTCATCGTCGGCGTGGGCATCGGCTGGTGGATGACGCACACGCCGACGCCCCGGCCGAATCTTCCCGCTGCGGTTCCACGTTCGCCCGGCGAGTTGGTCATCGAAGTCTTCCGTCGGGTCAAAAACGCGGACCAAAAGTTCCCGGTCGAAGATGTGGCGCCGCTGCGGACCGGCGACGGCTTGCGCTTTACGGGACCGGTACCGGCCGATCAGCATGCGGCCCTCTTTCATTTCGGCGAGGGCCAATGGACCCGCGTGCACGCCTGGGAGCCCGCGCCCCTGGCGCGGTTGGCGGTCTATCCCGATCCCGAGGCGGGCCATGTCAAGGTTCCGCTCGAAGGCAATCCTGGGCCCGAGTTGTTCGTGCTGTGCACACGGAAAGGTCAGCCGCTGGAGGAGGCGGAGTTTCGCGCCCTGGTCGACGGAATTCTACCGAATCTCCAGGATTTACCGCCGCTGGTCTATTTTCGCTTCAACGAGGCGGGCGTCAAGCAGTGGCTCACATCGCGAGCCGTCGGCAAACCAATTCGCGGCGAAGACCCGGAAACCGCCGCCCTCGCCGGGCTCGAGAAATTGCGGCGGACCCTGCAACCGCACTGCGACGTCTTCTGCGGCGCCCTGCTCGTGCATGTCAAGAAATGATATCGGGCGGTATAATGGAAAGGCGAGCGGGGGACGTCAGTCCCCCGGTACGTCAGGTCCTTCCGCCGATTGAAGCTGACGACCGTCTGTGAAATTCAGTACCGGGGGACTGACGTCCCCCGCTCGCCTCGGAGATTTCGATATGCGAACGTTACTTTACGCCCTGGCGACGTGCGTGGCGCTCACCGGCTGCCAGCGCAGCTCCGAGACGGCGGAAGTCAAAAAGGCCCGCGATAAACTCACTGCCGAGGATCGCAAACTCGTAGAAGCCCAGGGCTCCTGCCCCGAAGGCGGCGTTCTCGGCAGCATGGGTGTGCCGATCAAAATCGAAGTCAAGGGACAGCCGGTGTTCCTCTGCTGCGATTCGTGCCGGCCCGACGCGCTCCGCGATCCCGACAAGACGATCGCGAAGGTCGACGAACTCAAAGCGAAGGCGAAAAAGGGCGCCGAATGACGTGAGTCTCAGCTCCGCTGTACAATGTATGTCGAATCCAGCAGCACCAGCCGAGTTCCTTTCGAATCCGCGGCGCCGGCGACGAGCGGGCGATACAGCGCGAGCGCTTCAGGAACGGCCAGCGTGATTGCCGACACGTGGGTCAAGCCGAGCACGCGATCGACGACGAGCCCGGCGAGGCGGTCGGGATACTTGGGCGACGCGATCATCAACATGCGGCGCTCGGAGACGTTCGCGGCCGGCGCTAGTTTCAGCAGTGCCCGCATATCTACAAACTTACCGGCGGCCGGAACGCGCACGACCTCGTGCACGCGGTCGAAGGGGAGCGACATTGTCCATTCGCCAACCGCAAACGTCAAATAGGGAGCGTGGTCGGCGGCAGTCGGTCGGCGATACGCAGGGGTCTGCTCCACGTCCTCCACATCCGGGAGTTCGATCTCCTCGAGCGTCATGGCGACTTCGTGCTCGGGCAGCTTGAGCAGCTTTTCGAGCCCGTGCTGTGAATCGTTAGGATTGAAATTCGAAAAGATCGGTTCCGGCAACGGCAGTTGAGGCGAAGGGACGTATTCCTCGATCACCAGCGGCAGTCCTTCGGACGTGGAAGGCATTCCGTCCAGGTCGTCCGGGATTAGTTCCCCCTCCTCCAGAACCTCCTCGGACTGCTCGGCCAGGGCTTGTTCCTTGAGCTTCTTGGGGGAGCCGAAAACGGTAATCTCGAGGTCGGAGGGAGGATGCACGTCGCCGGGGGTCGCTTCGAGTCGATGCTCGGCTTTGAACGCGGAGAGGTCGACGCCCTCCAGTTGCAGCCACGCCGGGAGCGCGTCGTCGGGAGTTTCCGGGGGCAGCTTGGGATTGCTCATAAGGTTTTGGGGGTGGGCGCCGGGGCTCTGCAGGAAGCTCGGACCAGACGCAGGAGCCATTCGGGTTGAAAGGGTTTGGCGAGAAATCCGCTGGCGCCGGACATACGGGCACGCATGCGCTGCACCAGGCCCGCGTTGCGTGAACTGATCGCCAGCGGGATCTTGGCGACGGCCGGGCGCTTGCGCCATTCCAGATCGTCGAGATCGCCGTCGAGGACGATCATCTGGAAGGGCCCGTCCTCTCGCAGGATTTCGTCCGCCTCGCGCAGACTTTCCGCCTGCAGGACGCGATATCCCGCGTTGGCCAGGACGAAGGCCATGAGCTTGCGCATGTTGGGGCTATCGTCGATCACGAGAATGGCCGGGGGGAGATTCTCGGAGGGCGCGGTCGCCTCCTCGGCAAATTCGAGGGATTGCTGCCTGAGTTGCAGCTGATGGAGCAGAACTTTGAGGGCGCGGTCGCCGGCCTTGAGCTTGAAGGCGCCCTCGAAGCTCAGAATCGCCTCGTCCAGGTTCTGCAGGTTGAGTAGTGCCAGGCCCAAAAAATAGTACGTGTTGGCGTCGACGGTGCCGTCGAGCTTGGCCTGCAGCCGACGTATGCCCGTCTGCACCTTTTCCCGATCGATGCTGAGATTTTCCAGGATCGCGTCGAGCTGCAGCACGTCGAGTCGGCAGCCGCAGCTGGGGCAAACGTCGACCTTGACGCGGTCGGTGTGCAGGCAGATGGGACAGGCGAACGCGGGCTGCAGTCGGCGCCGACATTGCTCGATGCCGGTACGGGCGGCGAGGTGTTGCGGGTTGATGCGCAGCAGTTTTTCGAGCAGCGGCAAACTCAGTTCCGGCTCGTCGTACGACCCGGCGAGCCAGAGTAGCGCGGTTTGATCGTTGGGATCATCCTTGAGGACAAGTTTGAAGAGCTTGCGCGCGGTCGAGGAATCGTGCGCCTTGGCGGCGGCGATGCCCGCTTCGAGGCGAACGCCCTTGATTTGGTTAAGAGCCGAGTGACTCTGCGGGTTGAGGGCAAGGACTTGATGGAGCGCGTCGAGCGCCTCCTGCGGCGACTCCACGACGCTGGCAAGCCACATCCAGGCCGTCTCGTTCTTCGGGTCGATTCGAACCGCTTCGCGCAGGCACTCCGCCGCCTTTTGTCGGTCGCCGGCCTGGGCCGCGGCAATGCCGTCTTTGAGAGTTTTGAGAGCTAACGACATGACCTTTGTCCTGTCGACTGGACCGGGGGATTGCGAGTTCCCTCCAAATGTAGCTCAAAAAATTACGGCCTGGCGTTAAATGGACAAAATCGATCCTTTTTTTTGCTCCCCCGCAAGGCAATTATTCCGGCACCGCAATTTCCGGCGGCCCGGATGAATTCCCGATGGCGGACGGCTGGAAAACCACCGGTTCACGCGACTTCTTGAACGCGTCCAGGAGGACGAGCTGAAAGGGAAGGCGTTCGGTCTCGCTGACGCCCCAGAAGTACGCCGTCGCTTTGCCCGCCTCGTAGAAGAGATGATGTTCGCCCCCTTCGTGGGGATGGTTCAGCATCAGACGCACCGGCTGGCCCGGCGGGAACTTCAGCCGAACCACGTAGCACGATTCCCCGGCGATCGGCGGCTCGTCCGCACGACGCTTGACCGCGTGGGTTTCGTAGCCCGCGCTCTCGATCTCGACCTTCGTCTTGTGAATTTCCAGCGTTTGCCGGGCCGAACCTTTGGACGGCAGATCGATCTCCTTGCCGAACGCATCGATGCCTGCGGAGGAGTCTGCCCACCAGATGCGCACCTGCGAGGGGTCGGCGTCGGGCCAGCCGTGCACGCGCACCTGGTGCATCGGGGCGGCGTGCGCGTAGTCGCGGAACGTTTCTACGAGAGCCGCCGACTTCCCGGTCTTGGGCGTCGTCTCGATCCACGCCAACCAGGGCGCCGGCTGCGCCAGCCAGGTCCGTTCCGCCAAATCCTCGATGGAAATCAGCTGGCGAAGTTGGTTTCCCTTGTAGCTCTTCTGCTGATTCTGGAACAGCGACACCCGCGTCGAGCCGACGTTCTTCTCGTCGAGTTTGAATCTGGGGAAGAAATCCCCCATCGGCGTCCGTTTATACTCGAGGCGTTTGTCGCCGGTGCGCCGCAGCGTGACCACCATGCGGTCGCCGGGCTTGAGATCGACGCGGATGTCCTTGGATTTCTCCCCCTTGAGACTCAGACGATGCGTGCCGGCGTCAGCGCCTCCCCATTTCTCCGCGACCAGTCGCTCCAACTCCCGCTGCTTGATGAGGTTGTATCTCGGCCGAACCGCGTCGATCAGCTTCTCCGCCAGGCGTTCCGGGTCGGGTTCAATGACGAAGGTGCCGGCCGGGTCAAAGTAGCGCTGCTTCGGATTCGTGACGATGAGAAACTGGTCCTCGGAGTTGATCGCCTCGGAATCGTTGCGCTGGTTGAAGCAGACGATATGGACCTGCACGCCGGAGTCGCGAAAGTTGCGGATGAGGTAATCGCGGAGCCGTTGATTGTGCTCGACGCTGGGCTTGGTGACCGGCTTGTGTGCGAGCGAAAAGTTGTCATCTCCGTCAGTGAGGGCGACCAACAGGCGCGGCCCATGGTAGTTCGTGCTCGCATCGGGGAAACCTTTCTCCATGACGTGGACGAGACCTTCCGCGATAGGCGACCAGCCGTATTTGAATTGGTGGTAGAGCGCGTCGACCTGGGCAATGAGGGGTTGCCGTTGGAAGAGTTTCCATTCCGATGACGTGCGTAGCGTGCGGAATTCGGGGTTTTCCTTGCCGTCAGGCGTGACGACTACGGTCAGACTGAGATACGTATTTTCAGGTAGCGACTCGAGGAACTGATCGAGCGCCTTGACGGCCTTGTGGAAGCGGGTCGAGGTCTTGAAGACGTTGCGGGTGCTGCCGGTGGCGTCGAACAGGACGGCGACGGCGCCGTAGGAGAACGACGGATCCTTGCGGACCATGATGGCCGACTTCGTTT
>JBBQPM010000079.1:0-29136 GCA_038217425.1 Gemmatales bacterium | reverse complement strand
CGATTCGTGCGTCTGAACATGACGCCGCAAATGACGAACCTGACGAACGCGACGGTACCGTTGATCCCGATTCAGATCCCGGTGCCGCAGATTTTCGACCCGCCGATCGCCGGCGGCCCGGGCGCCGTCGGTCAGCAGGCGGTGATCTTCCAGATGTTCATCCAGCAGCCGACCTTCCAGCAGATCGGCGTGAACACGACGGTCAACGTCCCCGACGGCGGCACGGTGCTGTTGGGCGGACTCAAGACGCTCTCGGAAGGGCGCAACGAGTTCGGCCCGCCGATCCTCAGCAAGATTCCGTATCTGAATCGTTTGTTCAAGAACACGGGATATGGCCGAGAGGCGCAGAGCTTGATGATCATGGTGACGCCGCGCATCATCATCAACGATGAGGAAGAGCGGATCTTCCTGGGCGAACTGCCGCCGATCCCGCGGCCGTAGCAGAAGGGATCAGGCGAGCGGGGGACGTCAGTCCCCCGGTACGTCTGTCACTTCCCGCGTCGTGTTGCCGACGGAGCGATTGAAGTACCGGACGATGAGATGTTTTGCAAAGGGGAGACGTACCGGGGGACTAACGTCCCCCCGCTCGCCAAAAATCGAGCTTATCCCCGCGTGATGACGCCTTCGAGGGCGTCTTGAAAATCATCGAGGCCGACCGCGATGTCCGATTCCTCGGCAGCGCCGCTCACTTTCATCCAAATTTCATTGCGCCGCACGTCGACGTTCAGCTCGAATCGAACTCCTTCGTGGGGCACGATGCCTTCGCCCTGAATGGTCATGCCGCCCGGCGGCGAATCGGTGATGGTGGCCAGCAGGTCGTCGGCCTGGACCAGGATGCGGATGCGTTCCTTGTTTTCGGGATGGTCGAGGATGGTGAGAACCAGGCCTTGGCCGCCCCGTTCCACTTTGAGCCTTCGTTCGACGCCGCTGGACTGGGACACGCCGTAAATCGTCATCGCACTTCATCCTTTTGCCGGTTGGAAATAAGGCCTCAACCTGCGAGCTTCAGGGGGAGCAGGTTTTGGCACCACTGCGTCAGGTCTTGCAGCTGCCGAATCGCTTCGCGAAAATCTTCCGATACCGCGGGCCGAACGATGCGATCTTTCTGCAACGTTTCGGCAATGCGGTCGGTCCACAGGTACGCCTTCTCGATCAGGTGGACCGGGAAGTGCGCCTTGTTGTCGGTCTGCACGCGAACAAGCAGATCGTGCATTTTGCCGCACCAGGGGCCCAGGCGCCGGGCGCTGTTGAGCAGCTGCTCGGAAACGTGCGTGGGCTTGTAGACTTTGTTATATGCGATCAGGCGGGCGGAGAACGCCTCATACGCCTTTTGCTTCTGATGAAGTTCGGCAATGGTGTAGGTTTTGCCGAGGGTCGGACGGTAGGCGCGCAGGTTTTCCCAGTGCGCCTCGAGGTTGACGAGGAGGAAGAGATCCGTCGCCTGGGCCGGGGTGAGATTTTGCACGAAGGACATTTGGCGCCTGCTTTCGCGTTGGAAAAATTGCACAAGTTACGGGATCTATCGGTCCGTCCGATAGACGAGCATTACCGGAAACGGAGAAACCGGAGAAGCGAGGCGGTCTGCATGTTGCACGACCGACATCGCGGGTTACATCAATACCGCATTGTTCAAAGAAGAACTACCCCAGGAAGGCTGGGCGGGATGTGCGCTGCGAATTTTTCTTTCCCGCGGCTCACAATGAGTTCAGGAGCCGCGACCGCAAGGGAGCGGCTTGAGCTTCCTGAGCATGTAGAGCCGCTCCTTGCGGTCGCGGCTCTTGCAGTATCCGCGTGCGGTCTAAAAAGGTGCGAGCAAAAAAAAAACCACTTCCAGCCGCGAAGCTGGAAGTGGTCGTTTAAATTCGCGATTCGAGGAGGGGTTAGTAGCGACGTCCGCCGCCACCGCCGCCGCCGCCACCGCCGTAACCGCCGCCACCGGAACGACCGCCGCCGCCGCCGCCACCGCTACGACCGCCGCCGCCGCCACGATCTTCCTTGGGCCGGGCTTCGTTGACGGTGAGGTTACGACCTTCGACTTCTTTGCCGTTGAGGGCATTGATCGCGGTGGTCGCCTCGTTGCTGTTGCTCATTTCGACAAAGCCGAAGCCTTTCGAACGACCGGTGTCGCGATCCATGATGATTTGGGCCGATTGGACCGTGCCGAACGCCGCGAACATCTTTTCCAAATCGGAGTCCGTCACGCCATAGGTGAGGTTACCGACATACAACTTTGCAGCCACTTAAGGCCTCCTTCGGGAAAACCTTGCAACAACGCCTACCCACAGTGGATTCGACGCCATCGCAATACTTCAGTGAAATTGTTGATTGGGACGAGAGAAAGGCAGTTGCAGGGATAACCGAAAGGAAACCACGGCCATGACTTTTGCACAGACCCAAATACATGGGTTAGGTTACTCGTTCGCCGAAAAAATAGCAAGCCCAGTTTTTCGATAAGTGAAACAATTATTTTCCGGGCGCGGCCCCCATGCGTCTTAGCCAGCGAAAATGCGATGCTGCCCCCGCCCAAAAAGTTTCGTTCGCCGAATAACGCACGCCGAACTCCCGGCACGTCTCCTCCACCACTTGCGACAACGCCGGATAGTGGACGTGGCAAATCTGCGGGAAAAGATGGTGCTCGATTTGAAAGTTCAGCCCCCCCGCAAACCACGATAAGACGCGATCCTTCCGTCCGAAATCGACCGTCGTCTCCACCTGATGCACCGCCCAATCCTTCTCGATCCGTCCAGTGTCGGCGTGCGGCATCGGAAACGCCGCGTCTTCCACGCAGTGCGCCATCTGGAAAATCAAACTCAACGTCACTCCCTGCACGATCGACGAGACCAGGTAGATCCACAGCACCGTCGACACGGGATAGAGCAGGAGCGGCACGACCAGCGACAGCGTGAAGAACGCCGCCTTGCCCCCGAGGAAGACGGCCAGATTCCAACCGCGCGGACGCGCCAGCCGATGCCCGCCGACCTTGCCCAACAGCACGTCGCGAAAATCGTCGTACAGCTGCCACTTGAGCGGCAGCAGGCCGTACAGCAACCAGAGGTAGTAATGCTGAAAGCGATGCACCGCCAGGCGAGGCTGTTCCGGCGCCAACCGCCCCAGGATGCCGATGCTGATGTCGTCGTCGTGACCGACGATGTTCGAATACGTGTGATGGATCGAGTTGTGCTTGCGAGCCCATACGTACGAGCTTCCGCCCAGGATGTCGAGCGACATGGTCATGAGCCGATTGACCCAGGGGCGGTCGGAATAGGCGTGATGACCGCCGTCATGCTGAATGTTAAACCCGACCGCCGCCATCGCCAGGCCGAGCGAGACGGCCAGGGGGAGCGCCAACCACCACGTCTGCGCGAAGAGAAGCAGCAGCGCGTAGGTCGACGTCAGCCAGACGGCGATGATCGCGGACTTCACGTACATCCTCGACGAACCGCGCCGCGGCAGGCCGGTGCTTTGGAAATAACGGTCGACGCGCTGCGACAGCTCGCGATAAAAGCCGCTGTTGGGGCCGAACTTGAGATGGCCGGGCGTGATAGAGGAATGAGCATCGCGCGGATCGGTCGCGACCATGGAATCAAGGGTGAGTTCGCTCAAGCGGCGGTCTCCAGGAATGAATACAAAGGGTTCCGGGCCAACCCGTCCATGGTTCTCGCGAAACGGAACCCCTTCATTCTATCAAGTGCGGCGAAATCGGGGGGATGGATCTCGGCGCCGCTATTTCGGCAGCAAGCGTTTCGCCCAGTCGGCGTCTTCCTTCCGCAGCGCCGGCGACGGCTCGCCGGTATAAATGTACCCCGCGTAGCCCGCCTCGTCGTACGCCTGGTGCAGCAGCACTTGCAACTCGATACGCACCTCCCATTTCGGCTCCGGCAGCGGTATCGGGATGAGGGGCAACGCCGAACGCAGACTCACCGGCCAAAATCCCATCTCCGGCCGCGATTCCGCCCGGCTCACCAGCACGTAATAATCGCAGCTCGGCATCCCCTCCATCGGCAGCCGCGGCCCACCCCTCAGCAAGTCGATTTCCACGTAATGCACCGGGCTTCGCAGGAGTTGCGAACGCTTGCCGAGAAACTGTTCGCGATCCCGCCCCGGCTTCTTGTTCGCGGGGCTCAGCAATTCGATCACCGTCACCAGAGAATCGTCCTGCTTGTCGAAAATCTCCAGGAAAGGAACGCGATCTTCCTCCAGGGCTTCTTCTTTCAGACGTACCCGGACGGGAGCTTCCAGTAGCCCGATGCCGCCATTGGGCTCCGCAACCGCGTGCTTCCGCGACACGGCTACGTCCGCGAGGCCGACGAGCCGACGGCGTTCTTCCGGGAGATCGTGCACGTAGAGATGTTCGTTGAACTTGACGTAGAACTCAGGCTGAAGCAGGGGCACGAGCGCTTTCTTGATGGCCTTGCAATACTCGGTGTGAAAGTCGCTCCACACGACGTCGCGCTCGAGGTACGGATTCATTCCAGGAAATGGGGAGGGCATGTTGGGCAGCTCCGGCGATGACGCTTATTATAATCGCAGCCAGGCGATTTTACGTCCCCTTTTCGTCTTTTGGCGCTGCAACCCCGGAAAACGCCGAAGTCACGACGCTCATCATGAGAAAGAAACGACTCGCTTGCGGGTAGCCAATCGCCACGAAGAGGCACGACAGGACGGCGCACCCCAAGGTCGCGACCACGACCCAGTGTTTCCGGAGCGACGTCCCCATGGAGCGGGTAGCAGGGACTTGGGACGCGGAGCCGATCGAAGCGGTGAAAGATGACGCGTTCATGTTCTCTCCTGGTAAGGTCGTTGGGAATCGCCGCGATTCCTCATGCCAGGAAGTACGTTCGATTGAGACAGCAAAAGTTTTCGCCCCCGTTCTTGAGGCTCTTACCGCAGGATTGACACGCTTCCCGCACGTCTGCGACAATGGAGGAAGCTCCGACGTTCCGATCTTCCCGTCCTTGCGAGCCGACGTCCATGATCATTCCCTCGACGCACCTGTCGTTGTTTCTGCCATTGCAAGAGGGCGACCAAAACGACGAGGGTTGGAAGACGTTTCACGCCCGTTATCATGAAGTGATCCTGACGTGGTGCCTGCGCCGCGACCTACCCTCCGGATGGGCGGAGGATCTGACGCAGGAAATCTGGCTCAAACTGCTGCGCGAGATCCACAGCTACAACCCGGCGAAAGGGCGGTTGCGGAGCTGGCTCAAGACCGTGGTCAACAACACCCTGACCGACTACTGGCGTCGGCAACGCGTCAAACCCGAGCACGCCGGCGTGGGGGGCTCCGCCTTTCTGGAACGCCTCGCCAACTGCGCCAACCCCGAAGCGGCCGAGGAACTCAGCATCGCTATCGAAGGACGCGCCGATACCAGCGCCGCCGAGGTGCTCGCGCGCGTTCGCGCCCGGCTCCAAGAATCGACCTGGCAAGCGTTCTATCAAACTTTGATCGAGCAGCGACCGGCCAAGGATGTGGCCAAAGATTTGGGCATCAGCGTCGCGACCGTTTACAAGGGGAGCTATCGCGTCAAACAGATGTTGCAAGAAGAATACCGCCAGGTCCATCCCCACACCGACCTGCCTGGATCCGACGGCGCTGTGCCCGAGCCATGAAATAGAAACGTCCCCAGGGGCGAGCTGGGGACGTTCCGGCGACCGGGCAATCGGTCTCTTACTGGTTAAAGATGAACTCTTTCGTATTCAGAAGCGCCCAGAGAATGTTCTCGTAGGCCGCCTTCTTATTCGTCGCGTTCTTGGCGATGTGCTCCAGCGCGAAGTTCATGTGCTCCGCCGAGGGCCTGCGGGCGAAGACCCACAGGAACATCTCTTCGACCTTCTCGGCGTCGGGACGGGGGTCCTTGGCGAGGAGGTCGGCGCGGGCGCCGCCGCGGGTCAGCTTGTCCTGGATTTCCTGGCTATTGAGCAGGTGCAGCGCCTGAGCCAGGTTCGCTTCGTTGACGCGTTCGCATTCGCAGGCGCTGATGCGCTGCGGTCGGCCGAAAACGTCGAGGAAGTACGACGGGAACGCTTCGTCCGGGAGCATGATCGCCTTGTTCGGCGCGTTCGAGTCGGTCGGCAAGCCGCCGAAGGCCGCGGGGACGGCCGTCACCAGGTTGATCGAATCGTACAGCACTTCGGCACTCATGCGCCGCGGGTAGAAGCGGGCGTACGATTGCTTGTCGTGCTTGTTGAATTCGTTCGGCGCCGAGCTGAGCTGGTAGGTTCGGCTCTTGACGATCACTTTCACCAGGTGCTTGAGGCTGAACTTGCTGTCCACAAGTTCCTTGGCGAGGGCGTCGAGCAACTCGGGATTGCTGGGCGGATTCGTGACGCGCATGTCGTCCAGCGGATCGACGATGCCGCGGCCGAAAAAGTGAGCCCAGTACCGATTGGCGACGGCGCGGGCGAAGAACGGATTCTTCGGATCGGCCATCCAGTCGGCGAGTTTCTGACGCGGATCGTCGTCGGCGGAGATGTCCATCGGTTCGCCGTCAAGCGGCGTAATCTTGGCGGCGACGTTGGTCCGCTTGTTGATGACCGTGCCCGTCGCCTTGGTGAAGATCACCTGACGGTTGTTCTGGTTGCCGACGCCGCCAGGAATCGTGATGTTCTTACGACCGACCCGGCCGAAGAACGCGGCCAGGCCCCAGTAATCGTCCTGGCTCCACTTCTCATACGGATGGTGGTGGCACTGAGCGCAGGCGATGCGCTGGCCCAAGAAGACTTGCGACAGATCGTCGACGAAGTTCTCGGGATTGGCGAGTTCGCGATACCACACGGTCGGCGGCGATTGCGATTCGTCGCCGCTCGCCGCGATGATCTCGCGAACGAACTGATCGTACGGCTTGTCATTGGCAATCGAATCGCGAATCCAGGCGTGGAAAGCGAAGGTGCCGGTGGCGCGATCGGGCTGATTGCGACGCTTCACGCGGAGAATGTCGGCCCACTTGTTCGCGAACAGGTAGCTGTACTCCTGGCTTTCGAGCAGAGCGTCGATCAAAACGTCGCGCTTGTTGGCCTTCGTGTCCGCGAGGAACGCCTTCACCTTGGCGGGCGTCGGCAGCGAACCGGTGACGTCAAGGGTCACTCGGCGAATGAACTGTTCGTCGCTGCAAAGGTCCGAGGGGACGACGCCAAGCTCTTGCCACTTCTGCTGGGTGAAGCGGTCGACGACGGTTTGGTTCGCGAACTTGTACTCGGGGATCTTGGTCCCCAGCGGCACGGTGCCGCGGAAGACAGCGACATGGCCCTGGTAGCGAGCCATGATGCCGGCCTGGCCGGGCATGTTGAGCGTGCGAACGAGGGCGGCGTTGTCGACGACGGCGATTTCCTGGTCGTTGCTCTCGTACTGGGCCCGCTGGGTGACGTCAAAGATCGAGCCGTCGGTGTAGTGGGCGAGGACGCGGAGCTGTTGGCGATTGTTGCGAGTCATGACCCGTTGTTCGGGTTCGATGGAGATCTTGGTGACGGTGGGATCGGATTCGCTGCCGAAGGGGGCGCCGGAGGCGACCCAACGGCGGACGAGTTTGTATTCGTCGGAATCGAGTTCCATGCGTTTGCCGCCGGCGTGTGCGGAGATGCCGGTCGCCTTGAGGAGGAGGATGCTGCTATCGGGGGCGGCGGAGAAGAGGCGACGGCCGCGGTTTTCCTTGACGAGGGTCTGGTAGTCGAACTCGGGGACGAAACCCAGGAGCGAGAGGGCGAAGCCGTTTTGGCCGCCCGACTTGCCATGGCAGCCGCCGCCGTTGCAGCCGAGCTTGGTGAAGATCGGCACGATGTGGTTGGAGAAGTTGATGGCCAGGTCGGTGTCGCAGCTTTCGGTTTTCACCGTGACTTTGGTCGTGTGCGTGCCGTACTTGGCGGTGATGTCGGTCGTGCCGTTGGCGAGCGGAATGATTCGGCCCAGGGCCGTCACCTTGGCGACGGCGGGATTGGCGACGACGTACTGCACGTCGCCGGAGAGATCTTGCGAACCGGCTTTGAGCTGCGCGGTGATGAGCAGCTGGATGGAATCGTCGAGTCCCTTGATGGTGGAGGAGGCCGGCGCCGCCTTGAGGGACTGCACGTCCTGAGGGGTCGGCAGGGCGATGGAATCGCCCTGAGCGTGGACGGAAGCGGAGAGAAGAGCCGCGGCGAAGAGCGCCGGCAGCGTGGTACGGAAGCCTTGCATAGAGTGAACCCCCAGGAAAGTGTTCGAGTCGAGGCAGGTGACGCCAGGGCGTCGTTGGTCAGGTAGGCAATCGGCAGGTCATCTGTAAGGATAACAAAGATTCGCGGCGCAGCAAGGAGAAAGTTTTGGCAATCGAACTCGAAAGCCCAGGGATGGCTATCCCTGGGAACGCGCCGCGCATCGTGACTTCTAAATATTGCTTCCCCAGTAGAATCGGATTGGCTGCGGGCTTTCCCAGGGATAGCCATCCCTGGGCTTTCGCGAATCACTGCACGGAAGGCAAATTCGGATTCGATTCGATCTCGGCGATGATGAGCGAATTGAGCTTGGTGCGGGCGTAGTCCGCGGCGACGTTCAGGGCGCTGTTGATGGCCCGGTCGCTGGAGCTGCCGTGACAGATGATGCAGATGCCGTCGATGCCCAAGAGCGGCGCGCCCCCCATCTCGTGATAATCGTACCGCTTGACGAGATTTTGCAGGGCGAGCTGGCCGAGGTGTTTTTCGGTTTGCAGCGTCGTCATCAGCTCTTTGCCGGTCATCTTCATGACGAATTCGAAGAGCCCTTCGCAGACTTTGAGGATGACGTTGCCGGTGAAACCGTCGCACACCACGACGTCGCAGGCGCCCTTGTGGATGTCACGGCCTTCGATGTTGCCGATGAAGCGATCCTTGAGCGAGCTGTTCTTGAAGAGTTCCTGCGTTTCCTTGGCGAGATCGTTGCCTTTGCCGTCTTCCTCGCCGATGTTGATGAGCCCGATCTTGGGCTGATCACGTTTGAGGATGTGCTTGGCGAAGATGGAGCCCATGAGCCCGTAGTGGAAGAGATCCTCGGGCTTGGGATTGGCGTTGGCGCCGACGTCGAGGATGACGCACGGGCCCTGGAGCGTCGGCATGACGGCGGCGATGCCGGGCCTGCGGACGTGCTTGAGGAAGAGCTTGAGCCGAAAACCGCCGGCAACCATGGCCCCGGTATTGCCTGCGGAGACGATGGCCTCGACCTTCTTCTCAGCGAGGAGTTGCCAGCATCGGCTGATCGAGTTGTCGGGCTTTTTACGTAGCGCCACCATCGGCGATTCTTCCATGCCCACGACCTGGGTGCAGTGGAAGAAGTCGATACGATCGCGATTGGGGACGCCGGCAAGGAGCGGTTCGACCTGAGCTTGATCGCCCACGAGCAAAACGCGCAGATCCTCGTTTTGCCCGACGGCCTTGACCGCCCCCTGGACGTTGACGGCGGGTGCGTGGTCGCCACCCATGGCGTCGAGCGCGATCAACATGCGCGGTTACTCCTCTTCGGCTTCCGTAGCGACAACTTCGCGGTCTTGTACATTGGACCAGCCGCAGTTGGAGCAGACGGCATGGGGGAGATTCGGCTCGCCACAGCGTTTGCAGAAGCTGACGGGCTTGGCATCGAGATGATGATGACTACGTCGTTTGCCCTTGCGGGCCTTCGATGTACGTCTTTTGGGAACAGCCATCGGGGGACTCTCTTGGTTCGCAATCCATAAGATGCAAAAGCGTATTCTTAAAAGGCAGACGGGTCAAAGTCAAGTGGCAGTTTTGAAGTGCAAGGAGCGACCATGGATCGTTTGTGGGCCCCCTGGCGACATTCCTACATCGCCGTCGCCAGTCAGAAACCCGACGCGGGGATCGACGATTGCTTCATGTGCCGCGGGCTCGGGCAGCAAGCCGACCGCGAAAATCTGTTGCTCCAGCGCCGCCGAGCCTCAGCCGTCTTCCTTAACCGCTTCCCCTATAACAACGGCCATCTGCTCGTCGCACCCTTGGCCCACAAAGCTCGGCTCCAGGACTTGACCGCCGATGAAGCGATGGAGATCCAGACAACCCTCGCCGACATGGTCACGCTCCTGGAACGGACGATGCAGCCGGAAGGTTTCAACATCGGCTTGAACCTGGGCCGCGTCTCTGGCGCCGGCGTTCCCGGACATCTGCACTGGCACATCGTGCCGCGCTGGAACGGCGATACCAACTTCATGCCGGTCCTCAGCGACACCAAGGTCATCGTGCAATCGCTCGAAAGCCTCTACGACCTCCTCCACGGCTTGCAAGGCCGTGACGCATAGATTTTCCGCGGTAGGCCAGACACTTTGTCTGGCCCCGCAGGCGCTGACGTGGGCGAGGAATTCTCGGGATACCGGCACGAACGCCGCGCAGATTTCGGCCAGACAAAAGTGTCTGGCCTACCGCTTTGAACTCCTTCTGAAGTAGGCCAGACACTTTGTCTGGCCCCGCAGGCGAGGAATTCTCGGGATACCGGCACGAACGCCGCGCAGATTTCGGCCAGACAAAAGTGTCTGGCCTACTGCTTTGAACTCCTTCTGAAGCCAGACACTTTGTCTGGCCCCCGGTGTCTGGCCTACCGCTTTGAACCCTTTCCTACGAGTACCCCATGAAAGCCCTGATCTTCGAGAAATACGGCCCGCCTGCCGAAACGCTCCAACTGCGTGACGCCCCCAAACCGACCCCCGCCTCGGGCGAGGTGCTCGTCAAGATGGCGATGTCGCCGATCAATCCGTCGGATCTGATGTCCATCGAAGGCAGGTACGGCCGAAAACCGCCGCTGCCGGCCACCCCCGGGTTCGAAGGGACCGGCGTCATCGAAGAATCGCGCGGCGGGATGCTCGCGTCGTTCATGGGCCGCAAGCCCGGCAAACGCGTCGCCGTCCTCAATCGTACCAGCGGCA
The DNA here is from genome assembly GCA_038217425.1 of Gemmatales bacterium. Taxonomy (GTDB): domain Bacteria; phylum Planctomycetota; class Planctomycetia; order Gemmatales; family Gemmataceae; genus JAIEPT01. Next base: position 18,265 of record JBBQPM010000079.1, on the reverse strand, counting down.
ACTGGCAGGAGTACGTCGTCATCCCCTGGAAACAGGCGATCCCCATCCCCGACGATATCCCCAATGAACAGTCGGCGTCCTTCTTCGTCAATCCCGCGACCGCACTGGTCATGGTGCGCCACGTTCTCAACGTCCCCGCCGGCGCCTGGATGCTGCAGACCGCGGCCGGCTCCGCCCTGGGAACGATGATCATCCGCCTGGGCAAACACCTCGGCTTCAAGACGATCAATCTCGTGCGCCGTCAAGAACAGGTCGCGGAGCTAAAAAAACTCGGCGCCGACGAGGTGCTCGTTATGGCGAGCAAAGAACGAGAGACCGGGCTCACCGATAAAATCCTCGCGCTCACCGAGGGCGGCGTGCGCTACGCGGTCGACCCGGTCGGCGGCGCCATGGGAGAGCAAGCCGCCCTCGCGCTCGGCGCCGGCGGCACGCTCCTGCTATACGGCACCCTCACCGACGACCCGATCCCGCTCAACCCGCGCACGCTCATGGTCGGACACAAGAAAATCCAGGGCTTTTGGCTCACCGAATGGGCCAAGGAGCAAGGCGCGCTCCGCATGATTCGGCTCTTCTCGGAGATCACGGACATGATGCGCAAGGGACTCGTGACGTCGCCCGTGCAGGCGACCTACGGGCTGGAACAATACCGCGAAGCGATGACGGCGGCGCAGAAGCCGGGCCGATCGGGGAAGATCCTGCTCAAGATATCTTGATCGTCGCGGGGATGCGGAGCGGGGCGTGCACGCGTTTCATCTGGCAGTAAGCGGTCGCGATGCGGGCGGCGAGCCGGGCGTTGGCGAGCACCAGGGCGTGGTTGGCCTTGAGCGTTTGCCCCTCGGTGAGATCCGCGAGTCTTCCCAGCAAAAAGGGCGTAAGCTCTTTGCCGCGGACGCCGTTGCCCATGGCTTGTTGTTCGGCCGCGGTGAGGGCGGCCATGAAATCGTCGGGCTGAAGGGCGTAATGGCGATCGACGGGCTGAGCGAGGACGACGCCGGCGCCTTCGAAGTTCCAGTGAGCTTCGAGCATGCGGGCGGCGTCTTCGGGCGTGTCGACGCGGGCGCTGACCGGTTCGCCGCTGGACTGCACGTAAAATGCGGGGAACTCGCTGGTGCCGTACCCGACGACGGGGACGCCCTGAGTTTCGAGGATCTCGAGGGTATGCGGGATGTCGAGGATGCTCTTGGCCCCGGCGCAGACGACGGCGACGGGAGTGCGAGCCAATTCGGAGAGGTCGGCGGAAATGTCCCAGTTGGCCTGGGTGGCGCGGTGAGCGCCGCCGATGCCGCCGGTCGCGAACAGGCGGATCCCCGCTTGATGGGCGAGCATCATGGTGGCCGCGACCGTGGTGGCGGCGGTGAGACCCTGGGAGACGGCGTAGCCCAGATCGCGCCGGCTCGCCTTCATCACACCGGTTTTTCGCGCCAGCGTCTTCAATTCTTCATCTTCCAGACCGATGCAGGGGCGCCCTTCGATGATCGCAATCGTCGCCGGCGTAGCTCCCTCGCGGCGAACGACTTCTTCCGCTTCCAGGGCCGTCTCGAAATTGAAGGGCCAGGGGAGCCCGTGCGATATGAGCGTCGATTCCAGAGCCACGACTGGCCGATGATGGGCGATCGCCTCGGCGACCTCGGGACGAATCGTGAGCGTCTTGGTCTTCATCGCGAGGGCCTCCAGCTGTGGATGGAGAGGTGATGCCTCACCATATCCGAAGGCAAACCGTTTCGCAACGAGAATCAATTTTCAGATTGAACTTTGGGCCTACGCCATTTCACAAAGGTCGGTTTCGTAGCTCGTGTCTTCTTCGTCGGTATGGTTGATCGAGGGAACAAGTTGCTTCTGGATTTGAATTACATCTAATGACTCAAACTCAAGCCTTATCTCTCGGCCGCCAGTAAAAAGGATTGAATGGGAAAAGTGACCGTCCTCTTCGGCTATTTCATCGTAGAGCACCCATTCGTGCGGCTTCCCGTTGCGGGCAAGCTTGGAATGCAATAACTTCCTCGGAGGGGCGGTGAGTTTGTATATCAACACAACTCCTTGGTCATGCGTTCCATCTAGTCGAGCCGCGAGAACAAATCGCCCCATACCGGGCGACATCCAAAGCACTTTTGCGTCATGCAGGCAGAATTTATCCAAGATCTCCTTTATCGGATCTGGCAAGCCAGGATGGATTGTCGCGACGTAAGCGTTATAGCTCTCGCATGCCTGCTCCCAAGACGACGTGGCCTCATCGACTACCACCTCGTCAGAGGACTGCAACTTAAAGAGCAGATCTGGTGTGAGGTATTTCATGGGGTCATCTTCCTAGCTTTTCGATTGTCAACCTCGTAAAACGAATGCCCTTCTGGCTTTCGCGACTGTTGGTGGAAGTGGGGAATCGCGTATTTCCCGGCCCGTGGGTGCGGCAAATCGAAAACGACCGGAATTCCAACCATACTTTCAATGTCTTGAGCTTTCTTGCGGTTCGCAACCTTGTCTGAGCCACGAACGACGATATCCAATTCTAGCCGACGGCGATCTGCCGCTTGTCTATCAGTCAGCGAACTGCCCCATTCAACAATACCCGTTGGCCCGCTGGCGCGTTCCGCTTCATGAACGGTGACAATCACTGCAACTACTGTTCCAAGTCCGCCTGGATTTGTTTCGGCGCTCATATCACAAGCCCTTGCATTATGCAGACCGTTTTACCGCCGTATTTGTTCAGGGAAGTTTGACTTGCACGGTTGTAGGAACTTTAAGTCTTCGAATCAATAGAAGTTGGGATCCTTTTTTTTGGAGCCGCCACCGTTGTTCGCAACATGGATTAGGGAAAAGCGTTAAACATCCAGCTAACGCCTCGGCTATTGGACTGAGCCGAATTCGAGCGGTGCAGCGAGGCAAGCACCGCAAGCGTCACGTATGCCCGGCGCGAAGATCCCCCCCACCAACCAGGCGCCGTGCCCCAAACCGGGGTGTTCGCCGACGAGGGTCCAGACCGCTTGCCACATGGTCCAGAAGCCGATGAGCCCGGCGCCGACTCCCGCGAGTAGGGAGATGATCGCGCGAACGACAAATGGCATAACGCGCCTCGAATTCGATGGTTTCTGCGCCAAGCATAGGGACGCTTCGCGGGGCCGAATTGTTTTGAAAATCGTGCGATTCTCTGTCCGCTGGCCGGGGCGTTTCGGCATAAACTAGCGGAGCGCGGATTCCCACCCTTCTGCACGCGAGGCTGTCATGAGCAAGCTGACCGGACCGGGCAAAGTTCAAGACCTCCCCAGAGGCGGGCCGGGCCGAGTCCGGCGCAAGGGGCTCCTTTTTAATTACGACATCGAAGGGGAGAAACTCAAGCCCGAACACGAACGCTGGCTCGAGGCGAACGTCATGCCGCTTTTGGGTTCGCCGCTCATGAGCGTGCGCATCCGCGGGCTGGCGAGTCGGTCGGGGTCGGCGGCTTACAATCAGGGATTGTCGGATCGTCGCGTCAAGGGCGTCCGGGATTTCCTGGTACGAAAAGGCGCCAAGCTCAGCCAGGTCACGGGCGTGGGCGTCGGCGAAGACGATGCCTCGCTTGCCGGCCAGATCGACGGCAACGAGGACGAGAAATTTCGCGGCGTCGTGGTCACCGCGGTAACGCTGCTGCGCACGGCTCAGCCGGCCTTCGAGCAGGTCTTTCCCCATCAAAAAGAAAACGGCTTCGACGCGACCGCCGTGCCGCGTTGGTTGATGGTGCCGATGCAGAATCCACTGCGCGAGATCCGCATTGTCAACGCCGCCGGGCTTCAGATCGTGAGCCGAAACCGCTCGATCGCCGAGCCGGTGAGCTTCACGCGCTCGCAACCGCTGGATCGCATCACCAGCGACGATGAAGTGATTCGCGTCCTGGGCAAGATGGCGGGCAAGACGCGTCTCGAAGTCCTCGACGTCGACGGCAGCATCGTCGTGGCGCTCGCCGTTTCCGTGCTCACGAAGATCACCGTCAAGTCGGCGTTTCATTTCGTCAAGCATCCGACGATCGGCACCACCCGTCGGCTCGGCGCGGAACGCGAAATGTTACGCGTGATGAACTCGATTTATTTGCCGCAGGTCAACGTCGAATTCTCGCATCACCAGGCTCGCGAACTGCCGATCACCGGGGCCTTCGGCAACGAAGTCAACGAAGCCGGCACGCTCCCCAACGGCGATCGCGAATGGGACACGATCGTCGCCAACCGCAACACCGGGGCGCGGTTCAACGTCTTTTTCGTCAAGGAACTGGAGCAGGCGGCGGCGGAAGCCGACGGCACCGACGACGCGGACGCCCTCGCCACCATCGCCGGACTCGACTGCATCTTCGAGGACGACGCCGGCGTCGAAGAAGGCGAATCTCTCGCCCACGAAGCGGGCCACTGTCTCGGCGTGCGGCACAACAGCCCCATTACCTCGACCGTCGACATGCTCATGTGGGACACCACCGACCAGCGTGAACGATTTATTCCGAAGATTCACGTCGAGAAAATGCGCACCACGCTCGGCCAACCGTAGACATCTGTCCCAAAAACGCTCACGGCGTCGCTTCGGGCGCCAGGTGGACCAGGAATGCGAGCTGCTCGAGTTGGACCGCCAGATCGACCGCGACCAGGCGGATGCCGGGCGGCAGACGCAGGACCGTCGGCGCGAAGTTGAGGATGCCGCGAATCCCGGCGCCGACCAGGACGTCCGCGACGCCCTGAGCGGCGCCCGCCGGTACGGTCAGCACGCCCAGTTCCGGCTTGTGTACCTTGACCACCTCTGGCAAGTTCGCCAGCGGCTGCACTTCCAGATCCTCGACTTTCGTGCCGATCTTGTCGACGTCGGCGTCGAAAAGGGCGACGAAGCGGAAGCCCTGCTCTTCGAAGCCGCGGTAGCGCAGGAGCGCCCGCGCGAGGTTGCCGGCGCCCACGATGACCGCGGTCCAGCTGCGGTCGATTCCCAGCTTGTGTTTGAGGGCCTGGATGACTTCAGGGATCGGGTAGCCGATGCCGGGTTGTCCGAGATTGCCGAGGTAAGCGAGGTCCTTCCGGACCTGGGCGTCGGTAATGCCAAGGGCTTCGCCGAGTTGGCCGCTGGAGAGGGTGTTGGTACCTTCGCGGAGGGTGTGTTGGAGGTGGCGTAGATAGAGGCTGAAGCGCTGGACGCTGGCCCGGGAGAGTTTCGGTTCGCTCCCTCCGCCCGGAGGCGCGGGACGATCTGGATCGAACTTGCTCATCCTTCAAAGACCGCCTTTGCAAATCCCAAATCCTCTCTCCCAACTTATTTCGGACTTCCCGGCAGGTCAAGGGACGGCGCCTCGCGCGGAAAATGTCTACGATACGATTATGTCCCTGCCAACCCCCTGGATTTGCGAAGCGGCCCATGCCGACGAACGGCGTGCCGCGCTGGAGCTTTTTTTCCAGCGCCTGCCCGATCGTCCGCGCCAGATGCGCGTGGACGAAGTCCTCGGCTGGATCGACGAGGAGAAATTCCCCGCCGAGGGGCTGCGCACCGTGCGCGACCCCGCGGGCGCCCTCGTGGGCGTTTTTCCCTGCCAGCTCCTGCCCGGTTTCAATGGCCAGGTCTGGGCCCCCGTCGTCAACGCCGCCGGCGCTGCCGAGACGCTGATTCGCGACGGACTCGATTGGCTGCGCGGGCAGAACGCACGCTTCGCCCATCTGCTTCTGCCGCCGGAAGACTCCGCCCGTGCCGAGATCTTGCTGCCGTTCGGGTTCGACTACGTCTCGAAGATTTCGCTCTGGCAGCACAGCCTGCGCGGAATTCACGCGGCGCCGCTGCCGGCCGGCGTCGCCCTGGAAACCTGGCGACTGGGCAATGACAAGCGCTTCGCCCGCACCATGGAGGCGACTTTCGCCGAGACGCTCGACATCCCCGAGATGAACGGCCAGCGGACCGGTGCGGAACTGCTCGCCTGCCATCGCGTGGAAGGAGTTTTTCGTCCGCACTGCTGGCATCTGGCAACCTGCGGCGGGAAAGACGTCGGCCTGGCACTGGTGAACGAAAAGCCCGACGGCTGGGAGCTGTCGTACCTGGGCGTGATCCCGTCCTGGCGGGGCCGGGGCGTGGGCCGAGCGCTCCTGTCGGCGGCTCTGCAGAGCGCGCGAGCGCGCGAGGCGCCTCAGCTGTACGTGAGCGTCGACGTGCGGAACGATCCGGCCTTACAGCTGTACCGGGAGGGGGGCTTTTTCCCGCGCGAGACGCACGATATTTACCTGGCTTTCTTCAAATAACCTTCATCAAATCGACGTTTTTCCGGCGCGTTCACTGGCCTCATTCGCCGCCGAAAGATTGACAGGTTTTCCACCAAGGCCCGCGCGAAAAGTTTACTGCCGGATAATACTTTTCCGCGGGTAACTGACGCTCATCCAATGGGTTGGGACGCGGAGATTTTTTGAGCCTGTCCCGCGCGGGCGGAATTCGATTGTACCCGCCCCCCGCCTCGCCTAGAATTCTCTTCTCCGACGGAAAAAACTCGTTCGCTCGTGCCGGCTACCGACACGGTAGATGGATCTCCTTGGCGCGAACTGATTGCCTTCTGAACACTACGGATTTCGGGATCGTTCCGAAGAACCGATCACTGCTCGCACTAAAGGCCTGCTCGCCCAAAGTGTGGATCGGCTCCAGGGAGATTCCCTAGACACTGCGAGGAATGCGCAGGGGGAGTACGCTTTTGAGGATGCTACAGGACGTCGCGGCGGCACTGGGACGGGTGCTGTGCCAGCGGATTGGGGAGCCACGCTATGATCTCTGGTTCAAGAACAAAACGCGATTGGTCGTCGCCGACGACAAGCTCGAAGTCGGCGTCCCCAATCGGTTCTACCAGGACTGGCTGCAGAAAACCTTTGCCGAGGATGTCGCCGAGTCGGCGCTAGAAGTCCTGGGACGCAAGCTGCCGGTCGTCTTCGTCATCGACCCGAAGCTGTTCCAGGCGCAGCGGCAGGAACAGGCGCAAGTCGCGCCGGAGCTGCCGCAACCCGTCGCTGCGCCCGAGCACGCGCCGAAGCGCGCGAAGGTCAAACGCTGGCGCAAACTGAATCAGTTCGTGGTCGGACCGAGCAACCGCATGGCCTTCGCTGCCGCCCGGCACTTCGGCGAAGAGCCCGACCAAAGCCAATGCCCGCTCGTCGTGCATGGCCCCGTCGGCACCGGCAAATCGCATTTGCTCGAAGGCGCCTTCGTCGAACTCAAACGCCAGTTCCCCGAGGCCCGCATCCTGCACTTGACCGCCGAGGAGTTCACCAACCGCTTCCTCTCGGCCATGCATCAGGGAAAGCTGTCGACCTTCCGCAAATCGTTCCGCGATTGCGACGGGCTGCTCATCGACGACCTCAACTTTCTGTCGAAGAAGACGGCGACGCAGGAGGAATTCCTGCACACGCTCGACGCCTTGCAGCGCGATCAGCGCTGGGTGATGGTGACGTGCGATTGCCACCCGCGCCTGGCTGATCAATTTTTACCGGAACTCGCGGATCGGCTCTTGGGCGGCGCAGTGTGCAGTCTCAACCTCCCCGACGAGGCGACCCGGCTCGAGATCTTGCGCGCCAAGGCGGTCGACCGGGGTCTGGAAGTGTCCCGCGACGTGCTTGAATTTCTGACCGAGCATCTCCGCGGTAACGTCCGCGAACTCGAAGGCGCCCTCTACAGCGTCGCTCACCTGGCCCGCGTCACCGATCGCCCCGTCGATCTCGAGCTGGCTCGCGAAGCGCTCGGCGACCTGCTCCGTCACAGCGTTCGCCTGGTGCAACTCGCCGACGTCGACCAAACCGTCTGCACGGTCCTCGCGCTGGACCGAGGCGTCCTGCAATCGAAGAAACGCGGCTGGCAGGTGAGCCACCCGCGCATGCTGGCGATGTACCTGGCCCGCAAACACACGTCCGCGACCTACAGCGAGATCGGCCTGCACTTCGGCCAACGCAACCACAGCACCGTGGTGGCCGCGGAGCGCAAGGTGCGCGACTGGCTCAAACGCGACGAATCGTTGGTGATGGGAACCCGGCCGCTGCGCGTGAAGGATGTACTGCAGCGGCTCGAGCAGATGTTACTCGGGTAACGCAACGATACCGCTCGGGATCCCAAACCGCCCAGGGGGCGCAGCCACGGAATCCGGCGCGCCGATGCGGGACGAGTGCCAAAATCGATTGACGCCCCGGCCGAGGCGATTTTGCTCTAGGAGATTAGGCGGCGCTCGATTAGCATGGAGTAAAGGGATTCGGTTTTCACCTCAAGCAAGCATGGATGCTTCCTGAATCCCCACCATGGAGGGCTGAAGATGCAAGTTCGTTACCTGACGATCAATTCCGCCGGTCAGCTCACGTTTGTGTCGACCGAGCAAGTTCAGGCCCTCTGGAACAACGAGATCGGCGCCGCCGAACTCGACGCGGGGGGACCCAACGAGATTCGTCTGGTCAGCGTTCTCTGGGACGCGAAACTTCGTCCGCGCAAGCTCTACCTGCTCCGTCTGCCGCTATCGGAAGGGCGCTTCACGCATCACAGCTATTTGACGCTCCGGATCTACGCGGAGCCGAGTTGCGTGACGGCGCAGGAAATGTTTCAACACCATTCGGAAGGTTGGCCTACGGACTTCTTTCAGCAACTCGCGGTGGCGCTGGACGTGCCGGTCAAGAAGCTCAACGTGCCGCTGGGCATCGGCGGCCCGCTGCTAAAGGCCGCGGCGCTCAAGGTGACGCCCAAGCAGGCGGTCCGCTACCTGCGCGGGGCGTGACGGAATTCACAAGCCCCGGGGTGAGGTACGCCGAACCCCTGGGTTAGAAGTTTGCTGGCGCTAGATCCCCGGGGTTCGGAGTACCTCACCCCGGGGCTTGAGGGTAAATCTTGGGTTCCACGTCGCGAAAGAGTTTCGGAGCGGGTTTGGTTGAGGTCGCCAGCTTGGCCGGAAGCGCCGGGGCGGCCTTGGCTTCCTGCACTTGTTTCAGGAAGTCGCCCACTTCTTTGCCCGCCAGGAGCGTGCTGAGTTCCGTCGAGTAGTTCTTCTTCGCCGCCTTGACGGCCGCATCGAATCGTCTGCCCTGGACTTTCCACGCCACCGTCGCCGGCTTCTTGGCCTGGCGGTATTCCTTTTCGAATTCGAGCAGGAAGCGGCCCGCATAATACTGGGCGAGATCGGGCACGAACTCCGGGTTGAACTCCATGGTGAGCAGGCCGAGCGACGCCTCCATCTTCTCGGCGAAGGTCGGCATTGGCGTCATCTTGGGCTCCTCCGATAGAATCCGCATCAGCGACGCCGCCACCACGCCCTGCGCCTTGCCCGAAGTCTTGATCGCGGCCACCGCCGGCACCCGCGTCGCCGCCAAAGTCGCGATCGCCTCGCGGCGGAAAAAGACAAACGCCCCCTCGTCCATGTCATTGGGCCTGACCCGGAAAATGTACGCGATGAGCGTCTCGATCCGCTTGGGATCTTCCCTGTTGAGTTGGTTCTTGTTCCCTTCGTGTACCGTCGTCAGCGGGTAGTGCTCACGCAATCCCTTGATCGCGTAGAGTTTTACCGCCTCGTGCGTCTCATTGCCGGCGAGCAGTTTGAAGAAATAATCGGCCGCCCTGTCGTGCCGCATCTTGCCCAGCGCGGGGAACATCTGGATGCCGTGCAAGATCGAGCGGCGGTCGGCTTCGTCGTTCTTGAAATCGAGATTGGTAAGGGACTCGAACTTCGTTACCAGGATCGGCACGAAGGCGTTGCGCATCGCGTCGTTCTTGGAATCCTGCACCGACTTGGCCATTGTTTCGAACGATTTGAGCACGCTGGGCATGCCTTTTTCGGGGTCTTCGTTCTTGCGCAGCCCCGGCCACGTCGAGCGATAGACGTAATAGTCGGCAGCAGCGTTGAGCGCGCCGGCGTTGATCCTGGCGTCCGGTTGCAGCATCGCGGTGAACGCCGACTTGTTCGACGCCCACGTCCGTTCCACGGTCGCCTCGTCCCCGAGCACCGCCGCCTGTGCCGCGGCGCCCGGCGCCAGAAGAAACCCGATCAGTAAAAATCGCTGCATGGGGACGCTCCCGAAGAATGACGTGACCGACGTTCTTATCCTATCACGACGCAAATCGGCTTGTCCAGCGGCATTGATCGGCGGTCCCGCCGCGGGCAACGCAAATGCTCTACGGAGCTGCCGCGTCGCTTCCCAAAACCATCGGCACCATCATGGCGAGCATCGCGCCGATGCGGCTCGACTGGTCCTGCACGTGAAACGGCACGTGCACCACGGGGCCGTGCGATTCCAGCTTCATCTTGTCGAGCGTCGTGCCGACGGCGGTGAGGAGTTTGCCGATCTCCTTGGGGAAATTGGGGGGAATCATCTTGCGCACGCTCGGGATCGAGAGCTTGGCGAGCGCTTTGCTCCCCTCGAGCGCCTCCTTGGCGCGCCTGGCGCGCTCTTCGTCGCCGTAGTGGACCTGGGCCTGGAGGTTGAGGCCGTCGACCTCGTGGATGAGCAGCGTGGCCGAGCGGAGTTCCAGCGCAGGCGTGAACTTTGAGGCGACGCCTTCGACAAAGGAATCGGAAACGAACGCCGGAAAGGCGGCCCGGAAGAGTTGCGGAATCTTGTCGCGATACTCCTTGAGCGCCGCCTGCGGGGGATTGACGCCGGCGATGATGTGGTGCTGAGCCGCCGTCGCCAGGTCGATCGCTCCTTTGAGCGGGCCCTCTTGCGCGGCCGGCGTCGTTAGGGCGAGGCGCAGGCCCTCTTCGGTCCCCACCATCACCTGGTAGTAACTCATGAAGTGGTACGCCAGGCCGTTGCGGAAGTAGTACGTGTTCCCTTCGATGGATCCTTCTACGGCCTTTTCGTTGTACGCTTGACCGATCTTGTCGGCGTCGAGCCGGCAGTTGGTGACGACGAAGCCGTACCAGACTTTTTCGAGGGTCTCGAGCTTGGGGACGACGAGGGTGATGCGTTCGATATTGCCGGGCCCCAGGCCGAGTTCGCGCTCCATTTGGCCCAGCGCCTGGGGATGATGACGGTTGAGGGAGTCGCGCAGATGGTTGCCGCCGGGGCTGTGCCAGTAGTCGGCTATGCGGATGGTGGCGAAGGCGAAGGCGTCGGCGGGGATGCGCTGCAGGTCGTCGCGCAACTCGCCCCGCTTTTGCTGGTAATGCCAGACGCTCATACCCGCGCCGGTGAGAACCAGCACGGCGACCATGCTGGCCGTCACCCAGAGTTTCCAACGCCTGCGCGGCTTCGTCGTCGTGTCGTTCATGGCCAGTACTCCTTCACGCTATGATACGCAGGATCGGGCCCGAAAGTTTCACTTGCTCTTCAAATGTTTGTCGGCGAAGTCCAGGAAGATCTTCCAGTCCTCCTTGTTCATGGAATGCTTGCCGGCCCGGATGAAGTAACCGAGCCGGCTGTCCACGAGCGTGCCGACCGCGGGGCGCGTTTTGGCGCTCAAACCCTCCACGCCGAGCAGGCGGTAGACGGGGTCGGCGGCCTGGAGCATTTCGAACTGTCCGCCGGGATTCGCCCAGGTGTCGTCGACGGCGTTGGAAAAGAGGAGAGGCCGAGGCGCCATCAGGGCCGCCAGGCAATGCTGATCGAACGGGAGCTTGTCCTGCGCCTGGTTGAATTTCTTGAAATTGCCGTTGAACCAGTGCGGGAAGCGGGTGTTGATGTCCTTGAGTTGCTCGCCGACGACGCCGCGGCTCGGCGCCGTGCCGCCGCACCCGGCTTGATGCGGAATGGCGATGGCGATGCGTTCGTCCATGGCCCCGGCGAGCAGGGCGACTTTACCGAGCCGGGAATGGCCCACGACGATGATCTTGCTGGCGTCGATGTCGGCATCGGTGGCGAGGTAATCGATGCAGCGCGACAGCCCCCAGGCCCACGCGGCGATCGTCCCCCAATCGCTGTCCGACGCCTTGGCGCCCGGCTTGGCGAGGTGCGGCTGAATCCCCTCGCGCACGTCGGCGCGGTCGGGATCGATGTCGCCGCAATAGAGGGTGGCGACGGCGTAGCCGCGATCGATGGCGTCCTCGATATTCCAGACGTCGACGGCCGTGCCCCGGCTCTCCTCGGTCGCCCGGTTCGCCTTTACCCCCTTGTAACGCTCGGGCATCCATACGGTGCTCAGGCGAATCTTCGGATCCGCGAGCAGCGTGTGGTTGCCGGAAAAGTTCAGGCCCAGAAACACCGGCGCCGGGCCCTTGCGCTGGTTCGGCACGACGACGAGCAGATGCAGCTTGGGCGTGCTCGGTGGGCCGAATGAGATCGTGACTTCCTTGAGCGTCGCCTTGCCCCCCAGCGCCTTCGGATCCACGCGCTCGATCTTGAACGCGACATTGTCCGGCTTGGGCGGCAGGACGCCGTACATGTAGTGCTGGAAGAGTTCCTTGAGTTCGGGCCGACGCTTGCTCTGCCAATCTTCCTTACTCGTGACTTTCGTGCCGTTCAGCAAGACGAGCGGGTCGGGCAATCCCGGGCGCGAGGGAAGTTGTTCCGGCGGCGGAAAGTCGGCGGCGAAAATCAGACCGGCCATCGTGAATCCCAAAAATAGCATCGCGGAACGCATGAAAAGAACTCCCACAAACTCAGGTTTGGATCGCCCCATCATCGCCGAGTTCGGCGCCCGAGGCAAACGAAAAATCGGCTCGCTGGCATGCGATGTGCAATGGAATAAATCGGTCAAAGAGTCGTCACCGCCAAGCCTTACTTTATTTCATTAGGAGATCGTCATGGTCATCGGAACCCTTATTAGCTGGATGGTCGCTGGCCTCATCGTCGGAGCGATCGCGCGTCTTCTGGTGCCCGGCAGGCAAAATATGGGCATCGGCCTCACCATGGTCCTGGGCATCGTCGGCGCCTTTGTGGGCGGTTGGATCGGCAGCATGATTTTCGGCCCGAATCTGATGACCACTCCCGATGGCGCCTACGCCGTCGAGACGGCTTGGCCGGGTTGGATCATGGCCGTCGTCGGCGGCACGCTAGTGCTGTGGGGCGTGCTGGCGATGTCCGACCGAAGCGGAAGCGGAAGCAGCCGCACGATGTAAGCGAGACTTTGCCGAAGCCCAATGGGTGAGGGAGTCCGAACCCTTGGAATCTACTATTCGCTTCCGTTTATCCCAGCGGGTTCGGAGACCCTCAACCGCCGGGTTCATGATAACCGTAACAACCGCGTTTCGTCGCCCTTAGGGGGATGAGACGCGGTTGTTCCGTTTGTGCCGCTTGCTATGCGCACCTTGGCGCCGTATTCTGGGAACTATCTTAACCCTCCGAGAATCTCCTCCATGCGCGACCTGCTTTACCTCTTTTTCCTCTCCCTGGCGGCGGCGCCGGCCTTCGCACAAAGTACTCCCGACGGGGTGCTCGATCCAAACTGGACCGTCCCCGCGCTGAAAACGAACAAGTTTGTCGCCGCCAAGGACGGCCGCCCGGCCATCGCCGCCGCGGGCAAATCGCTTCTACTAATCACCAATGGGAAGTTGGTTGCCGATACACGCCTCCGCGTCGACGTTCGCTTCGCCAATCCGAACGTCAAGACCGGCGTGACCATCGCCCTGGGGCTGACCAATCCAAGCGATCTGAAGGAAAAAGGCAAAGACGTCTCGCTTTCGACCGGCACGAATGCCCTCGCCTGGAGCGTCCACAACCCAGACGCGAAGACCAAGGACAAGACGACGGGGACGTATCGCCCGCAGTTCGCGGTGGAGCGGAGCCTGGCCTGGCCCGAATCGCTGCGCGTTAACGTCGAGGCCGACGTGGTCGCCTCCAAGCCGCTCGCCGAGCGCTGGTTCGCCCTGGAAATAGTGTTACGCAGTAATGGTTACGAAGTCACCCTGGACGGCATTCCGCTGACGGCGGTCTCCGCGGCGGAGCTGAACCCGCTCGGGTTCGCACGCATCACGCTGGGCGCCAACATCGAACTGGGCCGGGTCTCGGCGCAGAAGTCGGCGCCGGTCGATGAGAACTGGATCTATTACCCCGTGCCGCTCGAAAGCGTCGTCAACGCCTCGAAGATCGACGGCCAGAAGCTGGACCGTAAGTCGCTGAGTTACAAGCATGCCGTCCCGTTCGTCCTCCCGGAACCCGACGCGGACGGCAACGATCACGTCGACGTGGGCACGAGTTGGTTTCGGCAAGGGAACGTGGTGGGCCGTTACAGCGGCCGAGGCGCCGACGCGTTGACGTCGCGCTGGGGCGGGGCGCTCATCAAAGACCCGGCCCGCATCGTCGTGCGGCTGCCGATGGCCCGCTATCGCGCTCTGCATCTGCTCGCCGCGGCCGACAGCGATACGGATAGCGTGCCGGTGGTGACCGCTCAGTTCTATCGCGCTCAGGCGGGCTTCCCCAAAAACTTCGCTGAGCGAGTCCCGGCCTTCTCGGCGAACTCCGCCGGCACCATCCCCGTCAAAACCACCGACGGCAAGGCGGGCCAGCTCTATCACGTGACGATCCCGATCAACTCCAGCGATCTCGCGGAGTTCGACGACCTCGCCTACGTCGACGTCGAACTGACCAAAGAAGTTCAGATCTACCGCGCCTCGCCCGATCCGCTCTACTATAGCCAACACGCTGCGGGGTTGCCGAGCAGCGTCCACGTCTTCGCCATGACGGCGGAACAGGAAGCGATCGAAGTCAAGATTACGCCGACGCGATACGCACACATTTGGACGGCGCCCGAGGTGCCGCACTACGACGTCACTCTGCGTAGTCGGCGAGGTCCGATCGCCGAGGCGGAAGTATGCTTGTATCTCACGAGCCCCGATGGGGTCAAATCGACGCGCATCCTCAAGCGGCTGTACGGCGTGAACGAAAAGCCGCTGCAATTCACAATCGGCGGCGATGTGCCCAGTAGCTATGGACTTTGGCACGCGAAACTGACCGTCGAGGACACGAAAACGAGGACGATAGTGACGGAGCGGCGCGACATCGCCTACCTCCATCCCGACACCCGCGAACGCGGCAACTGGGACTTCGGTCGCGGCCCGCTCTTCGGCTTCTGGAACTGGGGCGGGGGCCACAATACGCCCTCCGCGGAAAAGCAGCTCCTCGCGATGGTCAAGGCGGGCATCGAGGCAACGCCCGGTTCCTTCGAGGACTACACCAAACGCCACGGCGACAAGGCCCGCGAGGTCATGGAGAAGTACCAAGTCCAGACCTTCAAGTTCGCCGGCTCCGGCGATCATTACGTCACCGCGAAATTCGCCGGCGAACTCAAAACGCTCGGCCTCGAGAAGGCCCGCGCCAACTTCATCAAGACCCTCAAGGAACGCCAGTCCGCCGCCGGGCCCAACAGTCGACCCATCTTCCTCTCGTTCTTTCCCGAGCCCTCCATCGGGCCGCTCACGCATGGCATCTTCCCGAAGTTCATCGGCGAACCCGAAACGCCGTTCTCCGACTACGAGAAAGAGCGTTACGAAATGTTCCGTAACGGCTTCATCGAGGGCGCCAAGATCGTCCGCGAACACTTTCCCGACGTGAAATGCCTGCTGCCGCACGGCGACCCCGCCTTTGCGATCCACTTTCTGCAGCGCGATCGCGAGGCCGTGGCGAAACTCATCGACGGCGTCGCGGTCGATATCCCTTGCTTCGAACGACTCCCCGAGCAGCAATTCCATCAAGTCTCGATTCACCGAATGTACATGACACGGAAGGAAATGACCGAGGCCGGCATCACGAAGCCCTATCTGCCGATGTACGAAGGCCCGTGCGTCCCCAGCGGTCCGGGCGCCCTCACCGACCAGGAGCATGCCGACATCACCATCCGCAACAGTCTGCTCCTCTTCGTCTACGGCGTCGACATTCAGAACGGCGGTTTCCCCGCTTTCGACACCGCCAGCTACTGGGGCGAACAACACTACGGCTTCGGCGTCCTCAATCGCATGTCGCTGGAAACGCCCAAGCAAGCGTACGTCGCCCTGGCCACGCTTACCCGCCATCTCAACCGCGCCAACTACGCCAAGTGGATTCCGACCGGAAGCCTCAATACGTACTGCCTGCAGTTCAAGCACTACAAAACCGGCAAGCTCGTGCACGTGATGTGGACGCTGCGCGGCACCCGCCCCGTCACGCTCAATCTCCCCACGGGCGCCAACGTCACGGTGTTCGATCAGAATGACAACCCGATGTCACTCGTCGCGAAGGGAGACAAGATCACGTTTACGCTCGACCAATCCCCTTGCTACGTCGAGGGGCTTGGCGCCGACGCACAGGTGTCGCTCGGCGAACCCAATCACGGCGATTCGCAACCCTCCAAGCTCGCCCAGAAACTCGCCAACCTGGGCGACGGCGCCTGGAAGATCGCCGTGCAGAAGGAGCAGGAATACGAGGAGAGTCACCTCCCTTACATTTACCGCTACCCGAGCAAGATGACGATCAAGACCGTTGAGGCGCCGAAGACGCAAGGGGGCCAGGCGCTGGCGGTACACTTCGATCAGCCGGAGAAGGATCGCGTCTTCGTGCCCTATTACTCGGTCCTCTCGCCCGCCAAGCCGATCGTGATTCCCGGCAAGTCGAGCCATCTGGGCATGTGGGTGAAGGGGTCCGGCGACTGGGGCCGGGCGGTCTACTTCGTGCGCGACGCCAAGGGGGAGCAGTGGATCAACGTGGGCACACGCGGGGCCTGGAACTGCGACGATCTGCATAGCTGGACGAGTTTCAATTTTGACGGCTGGCGCTACCTGCGCATGGAGATGCCCGCGAACAGCCCGTACGATCTTTATCGCGAAGTGGGCACCACCTGGTGGGGCCCGTACAGCACCGGCGACGGCGTCATCGATCTGCCGCTGACGCTGGAGAAGATCGTCATCGAACGCCGGACGCACGTGATGTACGTCAACGATCCGCAACCCGCCGACCGCAGCGACGTCCTGCTCGGCGATCTCTACGCGGAATATGCGAGCAAAGACGACGCGACGCCCGAGGCGGTGCGGCTCTCGACCTTGCGGATGCCGATTCCCAAGGACGTGAAGGGCCTGGGCAATCCGATATTAGCGATGATGGCGGAGGGGGTCGGAGCGCCGCTCAAGATCGAGCGGATCACGTTGCCGGCGCAAGAAGCGGACGGCACGCAGTGCTTCGTACATTTCCCGAAGGTGGAAGGCGCGAAGCAGTACGACGTCTGGGTTTCGCCGTACGAAGATGGCCGGGGCGCTTTGCAGCTGGGCAAGGCGTGGAAGGAGCCGGGCAAGCTCATTCGCGGGCTGCGTGCCTATCAGGACTTCTACATTTTCGCGACGTACGTCGATGCGGCGGGCAAGACGTCGAAGCCCTCGGCGCCCTACAAGATCAACCTCAAGGACTTCTTCGGGAACAAGTGACATGGACCTTCAGCTCACACAGCGCCGCGTCGTCGTGGTCGGCGGGGCGCGCGGCATCGGCCTGGCCATCGCCCGCGAATTCGCTCGGGAGGGCTGCCAGCTCGCGCTGCTCGATCGCGCCGTCGATACCGCCGACACCGCCCAGGCGCTGGCGCGCGAGTTCGGCGTCAACGCCCTAGGCCTTACCCTCGACGCCGTGAATTATGCCGAGATGAAGTCGGCGGCGGCGACGGTTCAGGCGCAGCTGGGCGGCGTGCAGCATCTGGTCTTCGCGGTCGGCATCGGTTCGGGGAAGTTCGGTTTCCCCTTCTGGAATCTCGAGCCCGACGATTGGCCGCGCGTGCTGGAGATCAACGTGCTGGCCGCGGTCAACACGCTGCATGCGTTCGTGCCGGCGCTGCTGGAGGCAGGCTCGGCGACGGTGCTGCTCATCTCGTCGGTCGCGGGGCAGATGGGATCGCAGTCCGACCCGCCCTACAGCGCGGCCAAGGCGGCGCTCATCAACTTCGCCCAGTGCGCCGCGAAGGATCTGGCGCCTCACAACGTCCGCGTCAACACGCTCTGCCCGGGCATGGTACAGACGGTCTTAAACCGCGCTGTCTGGGAAGCCTGGCAGCGGCAGCAACCCGCGGATCAGCAGTTGTCATACGAGGCCTGGACGGACGAAAAGATCCGCAAGGTGGTGCCGCTGGGCCGTTGGCAGACGCCGGAAGACATGGCGGCGCTGGCGGTGTTTTTGGCCTCGCCGAGAGCGGAGAACATCTGCGGCCAAACGCTCAACGTCGACGGCGGCTTCGTCATGCACTGGTAAGCTTCCCGTCGTGGGGCACGATTGTATCGTGCCATGCTTCTCCCGCCTCAACGTCGACGGCGGCTTCGTCATGCACCGGTAAGCTTCCCGTCGTGGGGCACGATTGTATCGTGCCATGCTTCTCCCGCCTCAACGTCGACGGCGGCTTCGTCATGCACCGGTAAGCTTCCCGTCGTGGGGCACGATTGTATCGTGCCATG
>JBBQPM010000078.1:0-29481 GCA_038217425.1 Gemmatales bacterium | reverse complement strand
AGACCGGTACGCCTGCAGGAAGTTCGGAGCGGTTGATCCGATTGTGACGTGGAAAAAGTCAGAATTCGGTTTGCGTCGAAGGAACGGCTATCAACCTTTTGGGCCATAAGGCGGTTCGAATCCATGAAAGAGCGAGTCGGGCCCGATAAGCTCCTCTGGAGTGTGTGACATCATCCTTTTCGGAGATCCATCATGACCGCGACTCGCGAAGTTCAGTCTACCCATCCGACGATCCGCTTGCACCTCGCTTTTGAACTGGGGTGGAGCGAATGGAAGCTCGCCTTCACGATCGGTCACGGCCAGCAGCCGCGCTTGCGGACGATTCGGGCCCGCGACCTCGAGGCGCTCCAGCGCGAGATCGTCCGCGCCAAGGAGCGTTTCGGCTTGCCCGCGGAAGCGGCCGTGGCGAGCTGCTACGAGGCGGGCCGAGACGGCTTTTGGCTGCACCGCTACCTGCTGAAGCAAGGGGTCGACAACATCATCGTCGATTCGGCTTCGATCGAGGTCAATCGGCGGGCGCGTCGCGCCAAGAGCGATCGGCTCGATGCGGGCAAGCTGGCGACGATGCTGCTGCGTTACCACAACGGCGAGAGCAAGGTCTGGGCCGTGTGCCGCATTCCCAGCGCCGACGAGGAAGATCGCCGCTGTCTGCATCGCGAGTTGCAGGAGATCCAGGAGGAGCGGACGAGGCACGTCAACCGCCTCAAGGGGTTGCTCGCCAACCAAGGAATCGCTCTGGGAAAGGTCGATGCCGAGTTCCCCCAGAAGATGGAGGCGATGCAGTCCTGGGACGGCGCGCCGCTGGGCGCCGAGCTGCAAGGTCGGCTGCTGCGCGAGCATGCACGCTGGCAGTTCGTCGATCGGCAGATCAAGGATCTGGAGAACGCGCGTCGCAAGCGGATCCGCCGGGACGAGACGCCGCAGGTGGACAAGGTCCGCCGACTCCTGGAACTGACGGGAATCGGACTGAGCGGCGCCTGGCTGCTCGTCTTCGAACTGTTCGGTTGGCGGCGGATCGCGAACCGCAAGCAACTCGGCTCGCTGTCGGGCTTGACGCCGACGCCGTATCAGTCCGGCAGCAGTTCCCGCGAGCAGGGGATCAGCAAGGCAGGCAATCGTCGTCTGCGGCGGATGCTGGTGGAACTGGCCTGGTGCTGGCTGCGCTGGCAACCCGGGAGCGAGTTGAGCCAGTGGTATCAGCGCCGCTTCGGCTCGGGCAAGCGGTCGCGGAAGGTGGGCGTGGTGGCCCTGGCCCGCAAGCTGCTCGTGGCGCTGTGGCGTTACCTGGAGCAGGGCGAGCTGCCGCCGGGCGCGAAGCTCGGCCCCTGGAGGCCGAAGGTCAACGGGCAGGAGAAAAAGCTGGCGCCAGCCGCGGCGGAGGCGGCGTAACCTTGCGGCTGCGACATACCGGTGTCGCTCGGGGAGCGACACCGGTATGTCGCAGCCGACGACTTCAACGATACTCGGGAGAATTGCAAGAGACGACGGGCTTTGCCCGCGTCGGGGACTGGTCCGGACGATCGGAACAACGCCGGGTCCGCCAAACGG
Organism: Gemmatales bacterium; assembly: GCA_038217425.1. Taxonomy (GTDB): domain Bacteria; phylum Planctomycetota; class Planctomycetia; order Gemmatales; family Gemmataceae; genus JAIEPT01. The sequence continues at coordinate 27,933 of JBBQPM010000078.1, read as the reverse complement.
ACCGCCGGTTCGAAGGGTCGCTCCGGGCCAGGCTTCGCCGAGGCGCTTGAGGCGCACTTGGATTAGGGTGCTCCCCCTCTACCAAGAGGACGGGACACGGATAGACGGTCGTCGCGAGTTCCTGCGGGAACTCCCGGCCCCATCAGCGAAGCCGCCAGTTCCAACGACGCGACAGAATTCGCCGCGATCTCGAGGAGGCTTACGACACTCTGCGAAGAAGCCACCGCCGAACCGAACAGGCCGAACTCAACGAAGGACGGCCCGTTGCGTCCGCGGTGCGCACTCGCAAAAAATCACCAAGGAGAGGAAGAGAAAATTTCACTCGGACTCAAGTTCAGACTCAACATAGACGGCGTCTTCCGGCCCAGGGCGGTCAGTGCGTCGCCTATCCGTACCGAACACCTCCACACGCCGCCACTCCATGCCCGGCTCCCAACCGTCGGGGAACACGTCGAACACGGTGCCGGGCCGCACACCAACACTCACCAGGAACGGTTTGAGGCGGTCTGCCCAGGCGTGCGGGTCTTCGTCCTCCGCCAGATCGAAGTCGAGATTGAACCCCATCTCGCCGCAGCCTGCCCCGGAGTCCTCGGCTGCGTCACCGAAGAACGCCTCCAGTTCCTCTTCGAGGTCGCAGCGGGCGAGGCCGTCAACGCCGGACGGGCAGTACACGTAGATGTTCGCAGCCACTGTACGCCCCTCGGCCTCCGCCGTCGAACATGGTGAGTAGCCCAACCGGTGCGCGCGCGATTTCGGCCCGGTTGGCATATTGGCGCGTGCGATTACGGCCCGGTTGGAATATTCGGCCCTGTTGGCATATTGGCCGCGCGCTGCGCTAGGGAAGATTAGAGACTCCACCTCAGGTCCGTCAAGAGCAATCCGAATTTTTTTCTTGACAACCAAGCAACTTCAACGGAGCATATGTCAACTAACCATCCGTCTATATGGAGTTTGGTCATGAATCCGCCCAAACTGCTGGATTTGCTGGAGGAGAGGGCGCGGGCGCAGGGCCAATCGGCGTCGGCGGCGATGTGGGTCTCTTGGTGCCGCGGGTATATCTTGTTTCATGGGAAGCGTCATCCTCAAGAGATGGAATTGGCGGAAGTGGGCCGTTATCTCGAGCACGTGGCAGCGACAGCGCGCGATCCGCTGCCGGCGCTGGAGATGGCGCGGAGCGGTTTGAGCTTTCTCTACCGGGAGTTGTTACATCGCGATCTCGGGGAGATGCCGACGCCTTCCCCGCCTCGACTTTTGGATCAGGTACGTCAGGTGATGCGGGTGAGGCACTACGCTCGGCGAACCGAGGAGTGTTACGTTCAATGGGTTCGGCGATACATCCTATTTCACGAGAAGCGTCACCCGCGGGACATGGGTGCTGCAGAGGCGGGGCAGTTTTTGACGCATCTGGCAGTGCACGGGCAGGTTAGCGCCAGCACGCAGAATCAGGCGCTCAACGCCATCGTATTTCTGTATGGCCAGGTTTTGGGGATCGATCTGGGGCGTTTCGAGGCGCAGCGGGCTCGGCGTCCCAAGCGGTTGCCGGTCGTGCTTTCGCCCGAGGAAGTGCAGCGGGTGCTGGCGCGGATCGAAGGGGGCGAAGGGTTATTTTCGCTCATGGCTCGGCTCCTCTACGGTTGCGGCTCATTGAAGCGTGCCGGTTGCGGGTGAAGGATTTCAGTCTGGAGCGACGCCAGATTGCGGTGCGCGGCGGCAAAGGAGACAAAGATCGCATCGTGATGTTGCCGCGCTCGGTACGGAGCGATCTGGATCGGCAACTGGAGCATCGCCGGGCGCTGCACGAACGGGATCTGGCGCGCGGGGTGGCGCGGGTGGAATTGCCGTATGCGCTGGAGCGGAAATATCCGAAGGCGGCGCAGGAGTGGGGTTGGCAATTCGCGTTTGCCTCGCGGCAGTTGTCGGCGTGTCCGCGAACGGGACGTTTGGGCCGGCATCATGTCCATGAGGGATCGCTGCAGCGGGCGGTCAGTTCGGCGGGCGCCCTTGCGGGGTTGAGCAAGCGGGTGCATTGCCATACGTTCCGGCATTCGTTTGCGACGCATTTGGTGGAGCGTGGAGTGGATATTCGGTCGGTGCAGCAGTTATTGGGGCACGAAAGTCTGGAAACGACGATGATTTACACGCACGTGGCTCGGCAGGGGATTGCGGCGGTGACGAGTCCGCTCGACTTGCTCGCGGATCTGACGCCGGCAGCGATTGAAGCGGCGCTCGATCAAGGGCGGCGTTTGCAACGATCGACGGACTGAGCATGAGGTTGGGCGCGCCGGGAGTCGATGCGACTGGGGTCGGCTGGAGATCGGACGTCGGTTCCGCAACAGCGGTTCGAGGCGCCGCGCCAGGCTTGCCGAGGATGTACGGCAGGATCATCTTGGCGGCGGTAAGGTTGCCTTCCAGCGCCTTGGCGTACAGGACGCGGGCCAGGGCCTGGACTTCTTCGACAGTGAAAGCGCCTGCGAACACGGCTTGCATACAGGTCATGGGCGATCTCCTGAATGGAACGTGATGTGTTTATATGTACATTATCACAATCTCCCGGGGCGTGTCAACGGCGGATGGTGCGAATTTCGGGTTTTCTGGGCGAATGAGAAAGGCGACGGGCACGTTCCCGACAAGAAACGTGCCCGTCTTTTTGGTCGTGCTTATCCCTTTTTCTTCGGCGCGGAGCCGGGCGTCTGGCTTTTCTTGGGGGGCGTGCCGGGCTGTTGGCGTTGGTCGCCGCCGGAGGGTCGGCGCTGGCTGCCGAATTGTGGGACGTTGCTGAGGTCGAGGCCGACGGCGGGCGGGAGTTGGAAGTTGCCGATTTTGTTGGGAACTTTTGGCGCCGCGTGCAGGTCGGCGTGCGTCAGAACCAGCGTGAATAGAAAGACCAGAAGCAGGCGTGGCGAGAACATGGGTCGACTCCGTGAGTTTGAGGTTTATTCATCCGGGGTGAAACCCCCGTGTGCCCTCAAATAGGAAGCCGGAAGCGGTGTGTGACAAGGTCGTCGTCTTTTATTCGAGCCGAAAGGGTCAGCGACGATGTTCGCTCAATCGTCGCTGACGCTTCCGGCTCGGAAGGACGCGCCGCATTAATCCAGATAGCGGCCGGCCAGGATGGCGTCGTGTCGCGCCAGGCAGGGGATGCCGCGCAGGAAGGGAAAGGCGAGCCCCTCGGCGGCGCAGAATAACGCCTCGTCGGTCCGCGCCAGGGGGCCGCGGCAGTTGGGGCATACGAACTCAGGCGGCGCGGCGGCGCGGACCGGTTTCTCGATCAACAACATGGCCGTCGGATTGTGGGCGTTGTTGAAGTCTCCCAGCAGACGGTGCTCGACCACCTTCCAGCCGCGCTCGACCGCCCATTCGCGCAGGCCGCGACAGTAGCCGAGCAATTCCATGCGGGCGCGCGCCTCCTCCGAAGCCAACTCGTACCCCGGCTCGCACAGGAGCAGATAGCGGCCGGCGACGCGGTAAAGTTCGTCCAGGATCTGCCCCTCGCGGCCATGGTTGGGTTCGATCGCATGCGAGGTGTAGACGATGTCGGCGGCGCCCTCGGCGAGCGGGATTGCCTCGAGCTCGCCGACGAACAAGGCGGGCCCGGGGCCGTCTTCGCCGAGATAGCGTTTGCCGACGTGGATGCGCGACCAGCTCAGATCGAACCCCAGTGCCGCGGACCTGGCCGGCAATGAGATGCGGCGCAGCACTTCGCGAAACGTGGTCGCCTCGCCCACGCCCGCTTCCAGGAGAAACTGCGGACGCAGCGGCCTGAGCACCTGGGCGATCGCCTCGGCATAGCGCTGTTCAATGGCTCGCTGGGCGGGATCGTTCAGGGCGCGGATGTAGCTGCCGGCCTGGAAGTCGTAGGCGATCAAGATGGCCGACTGTTCGTTGGTGGTCGCATCGGGAGACTTGCGCAGCGCACGCGTGATGTTCTCGTTGCGCGCGAAGGCGGCCTTGAGTTCGATGAGATTCGGCGGCGTCATTCCTCACCCTTTCCTCGGCGGCGGCGCGATGTGCGTCAGCACCAGATCGACGACGTGCCAGTCGGCGCCCGCGTCGCCCCCCGCAAAGCGGATCGGCGGGATAGCCTGTTTCAGGGCGATCTTCAAGTATCCGTGCACCACGTAATCTGGATGCTGCGGGTTCGCGGGGATGCTGATCTCCACCGGCCGACGCACCCAAAAGCGGTCGTTCTCCAGCCCCCAGTGGGTCGGCGTGCTCTCGTGATTCAGCGAGATTGGCACGATCTTGGGGCCGGCGTGTTGGAAGAAGAAACGCAGCGCGGCCCGGATCGCCGGCACGTCTTCCTTCGGACCCATCAGAATCTTCTCCCAGGGCGTCTTTTGGTCGACGTCCGCGTAGGAGCTCCAGGGTTCGCCCGCTTCGAGCCTGCCCATCCAGGGGCCGCGTAGGTAGAGATCCCCGGAGTGTTGCAGGTTCCACACGCCCTTGCCCAGCGGCGTGAGCACCTCGTGCAGCTTCGACAGAATGCGGACGCGATTGAGGTTCAGGAACCACTTGCGATTGCGTCCGGTCTCTTCTGCCTCGGAGCTTTCGACGGAGAGTTCGACCTCGGTTTCGAATTCGCCGGTCGTGACTTTGTAGAGCCTGAGAACGCGGTAGCTGCGTGCCTGGTAGGACCACGACTGCACGGCCAGGGGGACGACGCGTCCGCCGCGCGCCAGGGATTGAACGAGGTAATTTTCCTGATAGGAGAGCCAGGGGCTGGGTTCGCCCTTGGGCCCGGGGGTTCCGAAGAGATTGATGACTTCGCGGAGGCGTTCCTCGGGGGTGAGCGTGCGCGCGAGTTTGGGGCGTGCGCCCGCGGGGAGCGTGAGCAGGAAGGGTTCGGCGAGGAGGGCCAAGCTGCCGCCGGCGTTTTCGATTTTCGGGAAGAAGCCGGACTCGGGGCCTTCTTCCATCAGGAATTGATTCGCCTGATGAACGTGCGCCAGACGCAGGCTGTAGTAGTAGGAGAAATAACCGAGCCCGGCGACGAGGCTGATGAGCAGGCCCCATCGTGCCAGGTGCAGGCCGGTGCGCGTCCCTTCGGAGTCGGCGATTTTTCGGTAGGCGATGATCGACAGCAGGGCGCCGAGGATGGGCAGCGCCAGCGTCCATTCGGGAAAGAGAACGGGGCCGCGTTCGTAGAGAGCGAAGACGGTGCTGACGGCGACCAACACGCCGAAGGCGCCGGCGACGACGAGCCCGGCGATGGCCCAGTTGGAGATCGGCACGTACGTAAGGTTGGCCGGTTCGGAGGAGACGTACTTCGCCATGATCGACTCAAGGAGAAAGAGGGAAGCCGCTCGGGTCATTGTACACAACCGAAGAGAACGACCATCGGGCCTTGCGATTTCGTAAGCCGCGGATCCGAAATTCCCGCTGTGCGACGCGTCGGACTCGGGTATACTAATGATTCACCCCACGCACAGGGCGAGGCGGAATCTTCGTAGGCTTAGCGCTCAGCAGGAATCCCTGATGACGACTTCTCCGGTCGCAACCTGTCCGCACTGCGCGAAGAAGTTTCGCGGCAAGGGGGACATGACGGGCAAGAAGATTCGCTGCCCGTTCTGTCAGGAACCGTTCGTGGTCGGCGCGGAAACGCCGGTCGCGGCGGCGGTCGGTAAAGCAAAGGCGCCAGTCCCCGCGGCCAAGACGGCCTCGCCGCCAGCCCCGGCGCCGGCGCCGGCTTCCACGCCGCCGATGGAGGAAGCGTTCGGCATCGGCGATCAGGGCATCGAGAATCGCTGCCCCAACTGCGCCGAGCCCATGCCCAACGAAAAAGCCACCATCTGCCTCTTCTGCGGCTATAACATGCTTACCCGCGAATGGGGCAAAACCTCCGTCACCGAGGCCGTCGATTTCAAGCAGCATCTCCTGCACTTGGCCCCCGGCCTGTTTTGCCTGGTGGATGTGCTCTCGATCGTGGGTTTTTTGATCTGGTACTGCACCACTCTCGCCCAGACCGTGGCCGGCGGGGAGTGGGATTTCCTCTCGTACGAGCCGACCAAGATGTGGACCACGATGATTCTGTTGGCGGTTTCGTTTCCCATGGCGACCTTTGCCTTCCAGCGGCTGGTCGTCAATCCTCGCCCTGAGGAAGTCAAGAAATCCAAGTGAGGTCCGATGAAGCAGCTCATCCTGGCTGGCCTGTGCGTCGTCTTCGCGATCGGTTGCAGCAAGCCCCCGACCTATATCGTCGAGGGAATCGTGCTTGATCGCGGCGGCGACAAAAACAAGGCCGCTTCCGCCGCCCCCGACGCCTACAAGCTCGAAAAGAACGAGGTCGTGCAGATCGAACTCTACCCTGTCCTCGAAGGAGGCGCCCTGGGGCCTGTCCCCTTCGCCACTCAAATCTTCGAGCGCGGCGACGATTCCAAGGACACCAAGAAGGAACGGGGCGTCTTCGAATTCCGCGGCATCGACGGCAAGGGAATCCCCGCACGCGAATATCAAGTGCGCATCACCAGCACCAAGATCAAGGCAGGCCAACCCGAAATCACCGAGCTGATGGCCAAGGGGAAAATCGTCGTCACGCCCGAGGATACCAAGTTCCTGATTCTGCTTTCCTCCAACGAAATTCGCAAACTCAGCAAGTAACGAGCACGCATGGCCGATCATCATCACCACCCGCACGAAGACGACTCCTACTACGTCGACCAACTCTGCACCATCGGCATGGCGGGGGCGTTTGCCGGCACGTGTCTGTCGATGTACTTTTTCTACCCCGAGATGCTCAACCTGTTGCTCGCGCCGCAGCTGCAAATCTTCGTCCCCATCTGCGGCGCCGTCCTGTTCGCGGTCACGCTGCTGCGCGCGATTGTGCTCTGGCTGGAACCGGCGCCGGCCGCCCACGTCCACGAACCGCACGAACACGAGCATGTGCATGGTCCCGACTGCGATCACAACCACGAGCACGATCACGAGCACAAGCACGCAGGCCACGATCACGGCGATCACTCCGCGGAGGACCACGACCACGGCTGGGCGCCCTGGCGCTACGTCGTTCTCCTGGTGCCCATCAGCCTGTTTCTTTTGGGACTCCCCAATCAAGGCCCCGCGGTCGCCGGGTTCGACGCCAAGGGATTCGAGGCGAGCGACGCCTCGTTCGAGGGCGAAGGCGATCGCGTGCTGGTCGACGCCAATTACAAGACCATCGAGAGCTGGAAGTCCGACGCCAATCAGCGCGACAGTTACCGGGGGAAATGGGTGAAGGTGATGGGGCAGGTCGCCCCTTCCTCCAACGAGAAGGTCTTCAGTTTGGTACGCTTTCGCATCCAGTGTTGCGGCGCCGACGTCATTCAGCTGGACGTGCCGATCATCTCCCCCACGAGCATGAGTCATCTGAAAAAAGGGACGTGGGTCGAGGTGGTCGGCAAGGTCGACTTCGTAGAGCGTGGCGGGCGTTTTTTCTCGGTCCTGAGAATTCCAGGCTCCGCGGCCGTCCGCGAGACGGGGCCTCAACCTTACATCTGGTGAACTACATGATTGGCACGCCGATCGACGAACTCGACACGCCTCAACTGTTGCTTGATCTGGACGTCATCGACGCGAATCTTGCGCGCATGTTCCAGGCGGGCAAAGCGCGCGGCGTCGACGTCCGCGTTCACTTCAAGTCCCTCAAGTGCGCCGGCCTGGCGCGCTACATCGCCGAGCGCGGCGGCAAGACCTTCCTCTGCGCCAAGCTCAACGAGGCCGAGGTGTTGGCCGACGCGGGCATCGCCGACATTCTCATCGCCAATCAGATCGTGCATCCGACCAAGATGAAACGCTTGGCCGCCCTCGCCAAGCGAGTCAAACTGCGCGTCTGCGTCGACCGCCCCGAAAACGTCGCTCTCCTCAGCAAATCGATGCAGCAGCAGGAGGCCACGCTCGGCGTGCTGGTCGAGGTCGACGTCGGCATGGCGCGCTGCGGCGTTCCGCCCGGAGCGCCCGCGCTGGAACTCGCCCAGCTCATCCACAAGTCGCCCGGCTTGCGTTTCGACGGTCTGCAGGGTTACGACGGACATCTGCAACTTCTGGCCGATCCGGTCGAGAAAAAGGCGAAGTGCCTGCAAGGCATGGAGCAGCTCGTCGGCACGCGTCGGCTCATCGAACAGGCCGGCATCCCTGTCGCCGTCGTCACCGGCGCCGGCACCGGCACCTGGGAGTTTGTCGCGGGCTTCCCCGGGGTCACGGAGATCCAGCCTGGTTCCTTTGTCCTCATGGACGTCATCTACAACAAGGTCCGCCCCGAATTTAACTGCGCGCTCTCCATCCTCACGACCGTCGTCAGCGCCCGGCCCGGCTGGTACGTCCTCGACGCCGGCAGCAAGGCGATCTCCCAGGACTTCGGCTCGCCGAGCATCAAGGGACATCCCGCGGACATGGTCAAGAAGTTGGCGGAAGAACACGCCAAGGTCGAGGCGACCGGAGTCGCGGTCGGCGCCCGGCGCGAAGTGCTGCCGGCACACTGCTGTGCGACGATGAATCTGCACCGCGGCTGTCTCGGCGTACGCGGGGGGAAGGTCGAAACCGTTTGGCCGATCGAGGCCAGCGGGCGCTACGACTAGACCAAATAACGCTTGGGTTTTGACGGGCCGTCGAGAATCTTTACGGCAGGAGCCTTTTTGTTACAAATCTTGAACCACAGAGACACAGAGAGCACCGAGTAAGTCAAGGAGGAGAGAATTGATGGAAGGCCTCGACTTTCTTCCCCTCTTCCTCTGTGTTCTCTGTGCCTCTGTGGTTAGTTTTGCGGCGCCGAGGGGCATGTGACACGGTTGGGCAATGTCAACACCTTAACGTGAAATGGTCTAAATCACGCCGCCGTCACCGCGCGGACGCGCAACCTTTGCTCCACCGCGTCGATCACCTCGTCCGGCGTCGACGTCCCGGCCGTCAGGCCGACCGCGCGAAAATTCCTCAGCCAGTGCGCGTCGAGATCCTCCGGCCCCTGCACATGCGCCACCGGCACATGATGCGCCGTCGCCAACTGCGCCAGCTGACGCGTGTTGTGCGACTGCCGACCGCCCACCACTACCAACGCGTCGATCTTGCCCAGGAGTTCCAGCACCGCGTGCTGCCGATCCTTCGTCGGCTTGCAAATCGTGTCGACGAACGCGACTTCCTTTCCGGGATTTCGCCGCACCACTGCCTCGCGCACGCGCTCGGCAAGGCTCGGCGGCGTGGTGCTCTGGCAAATCAGGCCGAGCTTCGGCGCGTCGTACGTGCGCACGTCGCTTTCGTCGGCGACCACCGCGAAGTCCGTGAGATCGCCCACGATCCCCTCGACCTCCGCATGCCCCGGCCGACCCGCCACCAGTACGAAGTAGCCGCGCTGCTGTAGATCCTGCGCCGCCTCATGCACGCGCCGCACCAGCGGACACGTCGCGTCGATCAACTGCTTGCCCGCATCGGCGAGTCGGCGCCGCTCGCGCGTGCTGACGCCGTGCGCGGTGATGAGCACGCGCGGCGTCTCGGGGAGCGCCTCGCGCCGGGCCTCGGGCGTTTGCCGAAACCCCAGCCGGCCGAGCTGGTGGAGCACCCGTTCGTTGTGCACGAGTTCGCCGTGAATCGTGACGTCCTCGGGACCGGCGAGACTCTCCGCCAGCGCCAGTGCGTCGCGCACGCCGAAACAAAACCCCAGCGCTTCGGCTCGAATGACGTCCATGACGAACTCCTTGCAAACTAGTTTGTGAGGCAAAGCTCGCAGACAAAAAAACTACGCCGGCGCCCAGCCTGTGCCGCGCTGCGGTTTCGTCGCCGGCTCCGCCGCATGGGCGTCGCGCAGCACCTTCTCCAGATGGGCGAGATACTCGCGAAACCGTTTGCGGCCCTGTGCGGTCACCGTGCAGCTCGTCTGCGGGCGATTGGCGACGAACGATTTATCGATCTTCACCAGACCTTCCTTGGCCAGCACGTCCAGATGCCGACTCAGGTTGCCGTCGGTCAGATTGCAGAGCGACTTGAGTTCGCCGAACACCAGCCCTTCGGACCGAGTGATGAGCGAGGTCATGATGCCGAGGCGCGCCTTTTCATGCAGGACGCGGTCGAGTCCGTCGTAGGCGTAGCGGCCGGCATCGTCAGGGGGGGGCTTAGCCATGGTGATCGCGCTCCAGGTTCCGAGAAAGGACGTACGCCGAGGCGAGATGTCCCAGTCCGAAGACGCCGCCCACTTGCCAGCCGGAGAGCGGCACGCCCTGGGTCGTCCAGAAGAGCAATCCGCAGCCGCAGGCGAGAAAGAAGAGGCTGACCCAGCCGATCGCGCGCGGCAAATGAGGCCGGGCGGCGAGGACGCCCAGGCCGAACACCAGCGACCACAACCCGGGCAGATAGAGCGTCAGCTCGGCCTGGGCAAAGACCCAGGTGACGACGGCGCCGGCGACGAGTGCGGGGAAAAATTGGCTGAAGAGCCGGGCGGTTTTGCGCCGCGTCCAGGCGTCCTCGAGTCGCAAAAACGCGTAAAGCGCCGAGGCACCGGAGAGGACGGCGCCGACCGTAGCAACGGCGACCCAGTAGGTGATGAATTGATCGGCGTCGACGAGTCGATCCTGCGCCGCGGCGGCGACCAGTCCGAGCACGCCTGCCGCCGCCACGCCGCCCACCTGGAGGCCGCGGTACGCTTCGCTCTTGTCGAGCTGATCGTGAATAACTTCGATCTGGCGCAGGGCGTCGTCGACGCGCATGGGAGGCTCCGGGGCAAGGGATGCCAGAGTACTTTGCCACACAAAGCATCGGCTGTCAAGAGGAGTTCTGCGGTACGTATTCAAATGGGAGACGTCGATAAGCCCAATGGGTGAGGTACTCCGAACCCTTGGGATCCGGCGTTTTGCGTGGGTTTATCCCCGGGGGTTCGGAGTACCTCACCCGCTGGGGTTGCGATACTTTTCACTCCTTGTTCGGATGCAGTCGCAGGCCGTCTCCCTGCAACCGGAGGAAGAAACCGAGCACCTGATCGTCGCTGACGGCGCGCACCTCGACCTCGCTCCAGCCCATCGGCAACGTCACCTCGGCGCTCTCGGCGTCGGCGACGAACTTCGGCTCGCCGCGGTAGACCTCCGCTCCGGCGATGCGGACGGCGAGCAACCGCGCCCCCCCGATCAGCAGCTTCGCCTTCTGCTCCTTCGGCGCGTAGACGAACGTCTTGGCCAGCGCCCGCGTTTCCTCCTTGCCGACCACTGTGAGCAAATTCACGTAACCCGTCGGCTCGGCGCGGATCGGCTTCCAGTCGGCGGCGCTGGCCTGCTTGGCGACAAAGTCCAGCCCCAGGCCCCGCAGCGATTCCTGCATCGCACGATCGCGCAGGAACGCCACCAGGTCCAGAAATTCTCCGTAGCTCAGGTGCCTGACCACATCGTCCGGCATCAGCGACTTCTTCGTGGCCGAGAGTTCGTCGAGGTCGTTGGCGGCGATCTTGATCTCCTTGCCCTGCGCGTCCTTGAGGGTCAGCTCGTCCTGATTCTGAGCGACCTTGAGGCCCAGGTGAATCTTGCCCGCCTTGGTGACGGCGACGTATGCCTGGTAGCCCTCCTTGATCTCCTTGCTCGGATCGAGCATCGATTCCATGACCTTCTCGAGCGAATGCGTTTCCCAGACGCGTGTGAGATCCGGGCCAGGACCGCCTCCCACGCCCTCGAGCCGATGGCAGTTGATGCACGCGAGCGCGCGATTATTGAGGTACAGCGAGCGGCCTCGCTGGGCGCGGTCCTTGACCGACAACTCCCCCTGGATTCGGCCAATCTCCGCGGCGTCGAGCGCGACCAGGAGGCCCCCCTTCATCACGCTGCTGAGCAGGGCGGCACTCCCGGCGTCTTCCCGGGCGAAGCGGCGCAGGGCCTCCGCGACCTGCGGCAACAGTGCCCGCGGCAGCTTCTTGGCCAGGAACTGCTCGCCCAGCAGCTTCGCACCTTCGGGAGCGTCGCCAAGCAGCACCACCGCCTCTTCCAGGAGCTTCGGGTCGTCGCTGACGAGCAGACGATCTTTGAAGCCTTTCACCCGCCGGGCGTCGAGTGCGATCAGCGCCCGCAGGCTCGCCAGACGCAGGTCGGCCGGCGTCTCTGCAGCCTGGTAAATCTTCTCGATCGGCGCGAACGCCGACCGGTCGCTGAGCGCGCCCAGGGTCTCGACCAGCGCCAGCTTCTCGCTCGCCAGTTCGGTTCTGGCGAGTTGTGTTTGCAAGAGGGTGACAGCTTGCGTCATGCGGATGTCGCGAATCGCCTTGATGACTCGGAGCCGGGCCGCGGGATCCTGGGCGCCGAGCAGATCGATGAGCGTCTCTGAGAGTTTGCCTGCCTTGAGTTGGCCGTGATTGGCGAGGATCTCCAGGGCGGCGAGTTTGACGGGGACCATCGCCTCGATCTCGTCGCGCTGCTTCTTGGGCAGGTCGGGATTGGCCTGCGGCATCTTGGCGAGGAAGTCGGCGAGCGGCTTGAGATCGACGGGGGGCTCGACCTGGAAGTTGTTGTAGGCGCGAATGAGGTCGGCCTTGTTTTCGGGGGTTAAGTGATAATTCGTCAGCAGCCCGGGGATGCCGACTGCCGCCGCGCGCGTGCGAAACGCCGGGTAGACTTCGACGAGCTTTTCCAGATCCTTCGCCTGTCCGGAGTCGGCCAGGGCGAGGAGCTGATCGAACGCTTCCTTGCCGTAGCTTTCCAGAGCGCGCAGGATGCCGTCGCGCAGGGCGACGTCGCTTCCCTTGTCGAACTGCAGGACGTTGACGAGCGCCTCGCCGTGGCCCGGTTGTCCGACCTTGCCGAAGGCGAGCACGATGGCGCGGAGCACGTCGGGACTTGGTTCGGTGAGTCCGGTGACGAGGACGTCGTTGGTTTCTTGATCGCCGCGCGTGACGTTGAGGGCGATGGCCTCGGCCGCCAGGCGGCGCAGTTCGTCGGGCCCGCCCTTGATGCGCTCGAGGACGGCGGTCTTGACCGCGTCGTTCCAGAACGATTGCACCGCGCCCATGGCGGCGATGCGCGCGGGGAGATGGTCGGACTCGAGCACCTCCAACCAGGTCGCGAGATGTTTCTTGCCGCGGCGGACGAGCTCCTGCTGCGCCTTTTGCCGATCAGTGAAGTTGTCGCTGCGCAGCTCGCGGAAGAGATCCTTGTCGCCCAGCTGCACGATCTTCTCCCACGAATCCTTGGCCCGAGGCGAAAGCGCGGGCTGGACTTCGGTTCCCGTCCAGGTGAGGCGGTAGATTCGGCCGTTCTTGCCGTCGCCCCAGAGTTTGCCCGCGCCGCCGGAATCGGTGCGCCAGTCGCAGACGTACATGGCGCCGTCGGGCCCGGTCACCATCTGGCAGGGCCTGAAGAGCGGATCGGTACTTCTCATGAGTTCGAATTCGTGCGTGACCTCGAACGTCGCCCCGAGGCGTTTTACCTGGTAGGCGCGGATCGAGCGGCGAAAGACGTCGGGATAATACAGGAGGCCGCGATATTCGGGGGGGAAGTAGGCATCATTGTAGATGAGCAGCCCGGCGGGGGCGCCGCGGCCGGTCTTGAGCATGGGGGGGACTTTGCCCGGGAGTTCGCCGTAGACCGCGGCCCGGGAGTGATCGGGGACGCAGCAGCGGGCGCCAATGCGCAGCCGCCAGCCGAAGTCGTTCCCCTCTGCCACGTGCATCAGTCGGCAGCCGGTGAATTTCGAGCCGTCCTCGTTGTCGTTGTCGACGTGGAACATGTTGAACGACGCGTCGAACGCCACGTCGCGGTACGGGTTGCGAAAGCCCTGGGCGTAAACGTGCAGCTTCGAGCCGTCGGGTTTGCAGCGAAAGATGGCGCCGGTGCGCAGCACGTCGGCCCGGCTGCCGTCGCTCCCTTCGACGAAATTGTCGTCGTCGCCGGAAGTGATGTAGAGCCAGCCGTCGTTGCCGAGGGTGAGGCCCGAAACTTGATGATGGTGGAAGCCGCAAAAGCCCTGGGCGATGACTTCGCGCCGAACTTCGGGGGTGCCGAGCGTCTCCATCTTGACCCGGCGCACGGTCCCCTGGCCCGACGTGTAGAGCCAGCCGTCGTGGATCAGAATGCTCGAGGGGAGTTCGTCTTCGAGGATGACCTTGGCTTCGTCGTAGACGCCCGTGCCTTTCGTGTCGGCGAGGCGTTTGACGTGGTCCTTGGTCGGCTTCTTCATGATCGCGACCTTGCGCTTGCTGCCGTCCTGGTACGTGAACTCTACCGAGCTTTCGGGGAAGTTGACGTTCTTGCCGTCCTTGACTTCCGGCGGCGGCACCCATTCGAGGACGTAGAGATCCCCCTTGGCGTCGAACGTCATGCCGACCGGATTGACGACGGTCGGGGCCTCGGCGACGATCTCGACGCGGATTCCTTCGGGCGTGAAGTAGCCTTTAAGCCGGGGATCGAACTGGCCTTGATCGACGATCTTGACCCATTCGGGTTGCGGCTTGGGAGGCGATTGCTGAAAGTTGAGGTCGAGCTTGTTCTGGGCCGAGAGGGGCGAAGCGAGGAGGAGGAGAAAGCAAAAGGACAAACGATGCACGAGGAGGACCTCCGAAAAAAATAGGAGCCCGCAGCGCGAGCAAGGGTCGAAAATACCCTTGCTTGCGCTGCGGGCTCCCAAAGATGACCGTCAGTTGAGCCGGGTGACGGCGTTCCATTCGAGGCCGACGAGGTAGAGCCGTTCGCGTTTGGCGAGAACCGCCCAGGGGGAATTGGGATAGCGCTTGGCGATCTTGTCCCAGTCCTTGCCGATGGCCTTGGCCATGTCGCGGATCTTTTGCTCGTTGGTGGTGACCTTGGCGCGGGCGCCGATGCGCCAGCCGGCCTGGTTGTCCTTGATTTCCGGCATGCCGTCGCCGCGGATCTGGGCCAGGAGGAAGAGGAATTCGTTGAGCTGGATCACGCGCCCCTTGAGCCGGGCGTGCGTGTAATCGAAGTGCGCCAGCCAGCGCTTGCTCTCTTCCTTGTCGCGCATCTTCTCGCTGAGTTCGTCGAACGTCGCCAACATCTCCTTGATCTCGAAGTCGGCCTTGGAAGGCGCTTCGCTCTCCTTCAAGATGCTCGTCTTGAACTTCCCGTCGAACCCGGCTGCTCCCGGCTTGGCGATCGTCTCACGCAGATTGAGCCGATGGCTTTCGTCGAGCTTCTGCGCCGCCTCGAACACCGCGACCCGTAACGGGAAATCTTTCCGCTTGGCTTCCAGGTCGGCGTCGGAGAGCTTTTCCTTGAACGGATCGAACCCCTGCTGCCCGTATTCTTCGAGGGTATCGCGTTTGAAGGCGGGCATGTTCGCGGACTGGATGTTCTCGAAAATGCGGACCATCGGCATCTTCATCGGCTTGACGTGGGCGAGCTGTTTCAGGATCGAGTCGACCTCGACGTTGGACGCCGCGGCGCTGACGGGCTGGAACTGGACGCGCGTCGCCTCGGCTTGCTCCGGGTTCGGCGGCGCTCCGCCCGGCTTCTCCTGACCCGTGGCCCGCACCGTTTGCTCCGGCGCCTTGTCTTCCTTCTTGACGGCTTCCAGCGCGATCTTCAGCCGAGCGTTCGCCTTGGCCGCCAACTCCTCGATCGGCAGCGGATCGCCCGGCGTCGTGAAGCCCGCCTGCCCGCCGTAGTCGCCCACGAACGTGTTGTACAAGGCTTGCAAGAACACGCTGCCGCTCTCCAGCTCGATCGAACTTTGCTCCTTCACGCACGCCGACAGCACTTGCACCCCTTCGGGCGGATTCTGCAACATGGCGTCGAACGATTCCGGCATAACGTCCGGCGAAGGGAGTTCGCCCCCGCCGGTGACCGACTGACGGAAGGCGTCGAGCACCAGCACCTTCTGCCGGGCCTTCGATTTGCCGAGCTGATCGAGCACCCAGCGCAGCGGAATCAGCGAATCGACCTGGTTCTTCTCCCCTTCGACCGGCATCAGGAACGCATCTCGTTCCGGATCGAGCACGGCGACGATCGCTTCCTGCTGCGCCTCGAATTCTTCCTTCGTGAGCGTCTCCTCGAGCTTCTCCGTGAACTCGTCCTTGTCCTTGAACATCTTCTTGAGCAGCGGCGTCAGCTTCGCCAACACCGCATCGGGAACCTTTTCTTCCTTGAGTTTGGCAATCCCCACGTCGAGCAGCTTGACGCCGATCTCGACCTCGATGCCGTGGCCCACGAAGAAGAGCATGATGCGATCCTGCTCGCGCGAGGTTTCGCAAAAGTCGGCGATCGACTTCTCGATCCGCTTTTTTTCCGGCGTGAACGGGACGTAGGGGAACTCGGACTTGCCCGAATCGGCCGGATTGTCGCTGAGGACGAAGAGCTGATTGCGATCGATGCGTAACGGCTTCTCGAGCAATTTGGCCGAGAACGTACTCATGCGCGACGGAACGGAATTGAAGTAAAGATAATTGCTGGCATGGATGACGAGCGCACGGCGCGGCATCTTGCCGGCCACGACCGGCGGGGTCGGCGTCGGCATGGGCGTCGGGATGGAGGTGGGCGTCGGCGTCGGGCGTGGCGGCGTAATCACCAGCGGCGGCTTGGGCGTCGGGGCCACGAAGATCGGCGGGGTCGGCTTCGTCGTCGTCGGCGTCTCCGGCTTGGTCAATTCGGTCGTCCTGGGAGTCGGCGTCGTCGAGATCGGCGTCTCCTTCTCCTTTTTGCTCGGCTCCGTCGTCGCCAAATCGCGTTTGGCATTCTCGGGTTGGACGATCGCCGCCAGCTTGGGCCCCAGCGTGATGACCACGACCGCGACGACCGCCATCACCCCGAACATGACCAGCAGCCCCGTCCACATGCCGCCCGACGATCGGCGTCGGGTGCGGGGCGGGGCCTGAAAGTCGTAGGCATCTTCAGGCGGCACGTAGGCTGCCTGCGGCGCCGGTGCGTAAGCGACCTTCGGCGCCGGCGGCAGGGGGGCGGCGCTGACGGCTGCGAATGCCGGCGTTTCTTTCGTCTTGGCCTGAAAGACGTTCTGGCAATGCTTGCACTTCATCGACCGCCCCAGCCACTCCGCCGGGATCCGCAGCGAGTTCTTGCAATGGGGACAGCGAGCTTGAACAACCTGAGGCATGGCGACAACCCTTCGCGCAGTGAGCCTACCAGTGAACAGACTTCTCCACTGGAATAGACGTTATTGTACCTCGAACAGTTCCGGACGGGATTCGAATTTCGCAAAAAGTTGCCGGGCCGGTCCCCCTCGCTCAACTCTCGCCGGCTTGCTCATTAACCGGGGTCGGAAACATCCGCCGATAGAGCCACAGGCCGCCGATGGCCAGCAGCAGCCAGGGCCCGAAGAAGACGACCGCGATCACCAGCCAGCGCAGCGACAGCGACAACCCTTGCAGCGCCAGCGACAGCCCGGCGCCGAACTGGCCGCCGAAACTGCGGTCGGGGCCCAGGAGATCGTCGTGTCGGAACGTTATCTCCAGACGTCCCTTCGCCAGCTTGCCTTCGGGCGCTTCCGAATCTTGCGTGCTCGATTTCGAACGGACGTCGTTGCCGCGGCCAACTTCTTCCGCGATGGCCTCGAGCTGCGCCAGCGGCACGTCGAACGTCGCCGAATTCGTCACGCGCCCGGCGTCGGTGTGATCTTTCACTTCCTTGCTGACGGCGCCGCCGGCCGATTTCGTGAGCCCTTCGATCCGCTTGAACTCGTTGTCGACGTCGCTCACTCTCACCGTAATGACGTACGTCTTACGCGGCTTGATAAGGGCCGCACTCACCAGGTGCAGCTGCACGATCACCTTGGAATCGGTCGCCGAGTCGCCGGCGCCGCTCGATTTCACATCTCGGCCCAGTTCCTCGCCGAGATCGGCCAGGCGCTGGAGCACCTTGATTTCCTCGGCCCGACGCACTTCGAAGTGGAGTTCGCCGGTGACGTTGAGCCGATCCGCTTGCTTCATCTGGTCGTGCAAGATCGTGGTGGCCTTGCTGATGTCGTCGCGGATCTTGGGGAACGTCTTGACGACGTCGGTCACCGCGAGTCGCATCACGATGATCTGCTTGGCCGGCAGATGGGCGCTGGCAAACAGCGTGACCTCGAAGACGGCGTCGCCGCGCTTGGCCTTGCCGCCCAAAGGCGCCAAGCCCGTCCCCGCGAGCTTGCGCTCGTTGTCCAGAAGGAGCACCGTGCCCAGCGCCTTGAGTCGATCGCGCATCGTCCCGGCCAGTTCCGGCGCGACCTCAAAACGGAGCGTCGTCCGGGTCTTGCCGTCGTTCGCCGAGAGGAGCCGACCTTTAAGTTCGGCAATCGCGTCGTGCGCCTTGCGCGTCGCCTCGTCGAGTTCGGCGACTTCGACGTTCAGCGTGTTCCGCTCCGTCTCCGTCACGTCGCGCTCCTGGAGCGTCACGGTCAGCGTACTTAGCCCGATTTGATTGGCGTAGTAACGCAGCTCCCCCTCGATCTCCTCGACTTTCGTGCGGACCCCGGCCAACGCCTTTTCCGCCTCGACGAGATCCTTGATCTCCCCCTTGGCGTCCTTGATCATCTTGAGGAAGCGCTCCTCGCTGACGCGGGCGGCCTTGAGTCGGCTTTCGAGATCCGTGTATTGCTTCGAGACGTCTTCGCTGCCGATTTTCTCGGACTTCAGTTCGCCGACCTTGCCCAGCTCCCGGCGAATGCGGTCGACCAAATCGTCGAGCGTCTCGGGCGGCACGCGTATGACGACGGAACCGGTGGAGCGCTCGGCGACTTGCTTGCCCTTGGTGAGAACGCTGGCGCCCTTGACCGCGGCGACCGCTTTCTCGACGAAGGCGAGGGCGACGTCGTACGAATCGACGTCGAATTGCAACGTGCCGGTGCGGATGATGAGCTTGCGTTGACCGGCGGCAGGCGCCGGGTCGATCTGGAATGCGACCGGTTCGGGGACGGGAAACGGCTGAGACCAATCAGGCAGACTCGGCACGCCGGGAGTGTTGGGGCCGGTCGCGACGCCGGGAACAGAAAACTTGTCAATCTTGTCGATCGAATACTTGATGCCCCAATCCGGATCTCGGCGATCGGGATCTACGTTCGGCACGGGGAAATCGACGAGATCGGGATCTCTGTTCGGCACGGGGAAAGCCGTCTGCTTTTTCTCTTTCACGCTCTGGGACAGTTCCTCATAAAGACGTTTTGCGCGACGAGCTTCACTTAGTTCGGCACTCGCGACAGTTTCCATCGCTCTCGTAGCCGCCAGAAACTGCAAATTTAACCCCTCGCCGTCCGGGTCGAGCACGGTCCCGGTCACCACGCTCCCCGCGACGATCATCAGCACCACGACCCCGAAGATTGACGCGACCTGAAACGCCCGGCTGCGCTGCCGTACGACCTTCTTGGGCTTGGGCGTCGTCACGGTTTGCGGAATGGCGGCGAGCACGGTGTCGGCCAACTCCGCGTCGGGCCGTTGCGAGGCGAACAGCCCGGTGAGCCGACGTTCCAGCGCCTTCGTCTCCCGGGCGAACTGGGCGCATTCGGGACATTGCTGCAAATGCGTCCGCAGACGTTCCGCGTCGCCGGCGGGCAGCCCCTTGGCGAGGAATAGGCCGAGCGATTCTTGCACCCATTGATGTTCCGACATCGATTGCTCCTTGGTCCATTCTCGTTCCCGGGCTCTGCCCGGGAACGCACTGCCTCGAGGCTCTGCCTCGCGTTTGGAATGTCAAATGCCGCTTGCCGTAAATCTCAAAGACGAGGCAGAGCCTCTGGGCAACGCGTTCCCGGGCAGAGCCCGGGAACGAGAATCTTGTTGCTACTCCCCAAACCCGGGCCCCAATCGCGCCCGCAGCATCTTCAGGCCCCGATGCAGCAACCCGCGCAGCGAACCGTTCGTCAGCCCAAGCTGCTGCTGAATCTCCTCCGCGTCCGCCTCGAACAAATACCGCAGCGTGAGCGGCAGCCGATATTCCTCCGGCAACCCGCGCAGCGCGTCGAGGACTTGCTCGCGATCCTCCGCACGCGTTGCCGATTCGGGCGGCGTCAATCCCGCTGACGGCTGGTTCAGCAGCACGTCCATGTCGATCTGCGGCGGCGCGAGCCGTTTCTTGCGCCCGTGCTGCCGGAATTCGTCGATGAGCACGTTCTGCACGATCGACAGCAGCCAGGAACGCAACAGCTCCGGTTTCTTGAGCTGGGCGAGGCAGCGATACGCCCTGAGCCAGGTCTCCTGCACGAGATCCTCGGTGCGGTGGGCGTCGCCGGTCTCGAGGTAAAGGCGGGCGTACGTCAAATTGCCGAGCTGGCGCACGAGGGCGTCGAAGGCGGCGCGGTCGCCCGACAGCGCACGGGTCACCAGAGAGAGTTCGGCTTCCGTTGGCATAGAGGTCTCATTGAAGCGGACGCGAACCGCGGCTCGGGCGCGCGCGGAAACCCTATTGTAGCGACTTGCCATCGTCCGCCCCGTGGCGGATACTACATCCATTCCCTGATCTCAAATCTCGGCGGGCCGTTCATGACATACCTTCTCGGGGTCTCGCTCGCGCTGCAAGTCGTTGCCGTCTTTATGGCGCTGCGGCTCTTTCGCTTCACGCGCCGCGACGCCGGGTGGGCCCTCATCTCGCTGGCGCTCGCCGTCATGGCCAGTCGGCGCCTGCTCACCTTGCTCGGACTCTTTCAAGGCAGGTCCGGCGATTTCATTGCCGAATGGCAGGCGCTGATCATCTCGGTCCTATTCGTCTCCGGCCTGGCCTGGGTCACGCCGTTCTTCGAAAGCCTCCGGGCCGCGAATCAAAACCTGCGCCAGTCCGAGTCGCGCCAGCGCGCGCTCCTGGAGGCCGTCCCCGATCTCATCTTCCTCCACGATCGCCAGGGGGTCTACGTCGGGCATTACCATAATAAAACGCACTACGCCTACATCCCTGCGAAGGATTTCCTCGGGAAAAAGCCGACCGACGTTCTCCCGGCGCCGCTGGGCCAGCAGATCATGGACCTCCTGGCCCGGACGCTGGAGACCGGCGCCATGCAGACGCTGGAGTACGCGCTCCCCATGGGGCCGGACCTGCTCGACTGGGAGGCGCGCTTCGTGCCGCTGGAGGGCAAAGACCAGGTCATGGTCATCGTGCGCGATCTGACCGACTCCAAGAAATTGGCCAGGCAGGTGAGCGAGCGCGAGATTCAGTACCGCACCATCTTCGAGGTCGTCAGCGACGGGTTATGCGTGCACGATGACCAGGGCCACGTTCTCGACGCCAACCCGGCGATGCTCCAAATGTTCGGCTACACGCTCGAGGAGATGAGCCGGCTCAAACCCCAGGAATTCACGCCGCTGCAGGACGCGCAGAAGGCGCTGGACTTTCTCGAAGACCTGCGCACCAAGGGGCGTGCGTCCCTCAGTTCGCTCGCCCAGCACAGGAACGGCTCGACGTTTCACACGGAGTCGATCGGCGTGCCGTTCGTGTTGCACGGCAAGAACCTGCTGCTGACGATCGTCCGCGACGTCAGCATCCGCGTGCGTGCCGAGGAAGAACGCCGACGCCTGGAGACGCAGCTTCAGCACACGCAAAAGCTCGAAAGTCTCGGCGTGCTCGCGGGAGGCATCGCGCACGACTTCAACAACCTGCTCACCGGCATGCTCGGTCACGCCAGCCTGGCGGGGATGCAGCTCGACGGCGATTCGCCGGTTCGGCACTCGCTGGGCCAGATCGAACTCGCCGCCCAGCGCGCCAGCGAACTGACCAGGCAGCTCCTCGCCTACGCGGGCAAAGGACGCTTTATCATCCAGCCGATCTTGCTGTCGAACCTCGTGCAAGAGATGGCGGATCTTCTGCAGACGGTGATTTCGAAGAAGGCGATCCTGCGCTACGACTTCGCGCCGAACCTCCCCGCGATCCAGGCCGACGCCACCCAGATTCGCCAAATCGTCATGAATCTCATCACGAACGCCTCCGACGCCATCGGCGACAAGAGCGGCGTCATCGCCATCCGCACCGGCATGATGTTCGCCGACGAGCCCTACCTGCGCACGACGTTCGTGGCCGAGGAGTTGGAAGAGGGGACGTACGTTTTCCTGGAGGTTTCCGACACCGGCGTCGGCATGAGTTCCGAGACGCTGGAGAAGGTGTTCGATCCGTTCTTCACGACGAAGTTCACAGGCCGCGGGCTCGGGCTGGCCGCGGTGCTCGGCATCGTCCGCGGCCATAAAGGCACGATCAAGGTCTACAGCGAACCTCGTAGGGGCACGAACTTCAAGGTGCTCTTCCCCGCCAGCCTGATCGCGGCGTCGGCCGAGACGCCCGGCCCTCCGGCGCCGGAAGAATGGGTCGGCGCAGGGACGATCCTTGTCATCGACGACGAAGAGACCGTCCGCGCCGTCGCCCGGGCCACGTTGCAAGGAATCGGCTTCAAGATCCTGCTCGCCAACAACGGCCGGGACGGGCTCGAGGTGTATCGCCAGCATCGCGACGAGATCGTGTGCGTCCTGCTCGATCTGACGATGCCGCACCTGGGGGGCGAGGAGACGTTCCGCGAACTCAGATTGCTGCAACCGGGCATCCAGGTCGTGCTAATGAGCGGCTACAACGAGCAAGAGATCACGAACGAATTCGCGGGCAAGGGCCTGGCGGGTTTCCTGCAGAAGCCGTTCCGAGCCGCGGATCTGCTCGGCATCGTGCGGCGCACGCTGACGTCTACTTGATTCCCTGCCCCCACTCGGAGCGAAGCCGGGCTTCTTGCACCTGAGTGCCGACGATCGGAAACACCCGGCAGCCCTGGAAACGCGGCTCGCCGCGAATGCTGCGGCCGGCGGCGTCGTGCGAATAGGCCGGCAGATAGAGCCGATCTCCCGCAAGCGCGAAACAGGGACACGTTCGGCCGCCCACGCGCCAGGCGGGATGCCAGTGCCCTATCACGATCTTGTCCGTAAGAATCTCTTCGTGGCCATGATGCACGCGCCACTCGCCCACCGCGAATCCGGCGGCAACGACCGGGGCGTCGGTGGCCGAGTCGAAGCCGCGGTCGTGATTCCCCGCGATCCAGGCGATCCAGTCCCAACCTGCGGAACTCAGGAACGTCTGAAACTCGCCGAGGAGCGCCCGATCGACGCGCCGCTCGAAAAGATCGCCAGCGACGACCAATTTCAAGTCGGGACCGAGCTGTCCCAGCGGCGCCAGGATCTCCGCCAGCGAGCGCAGCGGAATCGCATCGCCCGCGCCGATGCGGGCGGCGTCGTAGCCCAGGTGCAGGTCGGCGACGACCGCGGTCCGCGTCGGTTGATGAATCGCCACGCGTTGCGGCGTCAGCAGCCAATCCCCGACGATCATGGCGTCACCCGCATGGAGCTGGAAGTCGCGATCCAGGTCTGCGCGATCGGCGACGTTTCGTTCAGCCAGCGGACCTGCCAGGGAAACGCCGACATTTGCGTGAGCCAGGCGTGGGCGAGATCGAAGCGCATCTTTTGCGCGAGGATTTCGCGGCGCGTTTGCCGAAGCAGGACGAAGTCGGGATCGCCCGCTTCCACTTGTTGAAACAGGCGCCGCTCGGCCCAGTCGCGGCCGCCCACTTTGCGTCTGCCGCCCAGGGGATTGCGCAGCACCATGAGCCCGGTCTGCGCCACGCGGGCAAAGTGCTCCCCCACGAGCGGCGAGGAGCCGAGCAATTCGTCGAGATCCGCATCCCATTCCGCCAACGACAGCAGATGCCGCCAGGCAGGTTCGCCAAGGCCGCGATCGCTTTCGACGAACACGAGGAAGCCGAGATTGCTGGAAACGTGTCGTGCTTTTCTCGGTTCGAGGCGAGCGCAGACGAGTTGCGCCAGCGCCTCGTTGGCCGCACGGGGCAGCGGCGTGTGCACGGCGTACTCGATGCCGAAATCGCGGTCGACGGCCTCGATGAGCAGACTCGTCATCGAAGGGATTTCGCTCTGCGTCTCCTGAGCCTGGAGGAAGTCGCGGAGTTCGCCGAAGCCGGCGCGGTCGAGCCGCTCGCTGCGCTGCAGTTCGCGCAGGTAGCGGGCGAGAAACCCGGGGCCCTCGCGAAGTTGCTCAGCGGCGTGGGCGCGGGCCAGGAAGACGCGTCGAGCGAGGTCCGCGGGCCAATCCCAGCCGCCGCCCAGCCATTGCGGAATCGCCGGGTTGGCGCCGACCTCCTCGACAAGCAAGTCCCGGCCCTCCTCGCTACGCAGTTCCAGACTTCGGCCGCCGAGGACAAAGCGGTCGCCCGGCGCCAGGTTCTGCACGAACGCCGCATCGAGTTGCCCGAGTACCAGCCCTTTCGGATACGCGGGCGTCATCAGGCGAATCGAGCGCGTCTCTTCGCTCACGATGGTCCCGAGGTTGCGCCGCAAGAGCTGCGCCAGCGCGTCGTCAGCGATCGCGAATCGGCCCGCGTCCCACGCCAGGCGCGACGGCAGCCAGTCTGCCCCCGTCGATTTTTGGCCCGAAAGATAGCGGACGCAGCCGTCAAAGTCGGCGCGCGCCATTTCGCGAAACGGCTCGGCACGCCGAACCAGATCGAAGACCTCGTCCGAGTGACATCGGCCTGTCATCGCCAGGCCGACGAGATGTTGGCACAGGACGTCGAGCGGCGGTTCCGACTCGGCGAGCGGCTCGATCTGCTGCATCCGCCCGGCGCCCAGCGTGACCTTTCCTTCCAGGTATTCGGCAGGCGAATCGACCAGGATGAGCCCGCGCCGCAGCGCGCCGGGGCGATGTCCCGAGCGGCCCAGCCGTTGCAAAAAGCGGGCGACGCCGCCGGGCGGGTGCAGGAAAATCACGCTCTCGGCACTGCCGACGTCGATCCCCAGATCGAGACTCGCGCTGGTGACGACCGCTCGCAATTTGCCCGCCTTGAGATCCTGCTCGACTTCGAAGCGGCGTTCCCGGCCCAGCGAGCCATGATGCACGGCGATCGAATCGGCGAGTTCGGGGAGCTTGCGTTTGAGCGCCCAGCAGATGCGCTCGGCGAGATGGCGCGTGTTGGCGAAGATGAGCGTGGCGCCCGACTCCGTGAGATGGCGGGCCAGGCGCGCGATCCAAAGCGGACGGGGCACGAGTTCGACGCCGACCTCCATCGGCCCGTGCGGCTCGACATGCGCGACCCGGCAGGGCCGATCGCTGCCGACCAGGAACCGCGCCGCCCGCGCGAGCGGCGTGCAGGTCGCGGACAGGCCGATGCGCTGGAGACGCGGCGCGAGCGTCTGCAAACGTTCCAGGCTCAGCGCGACGTCGGCGCCACGCTTTTGGCCCACCAGCGTGTGGATCTCGTCGATCACCGCAAACCGCAGTGCGCGGAAATGCTCGAGCCAGGCCGGCTGCGTGAGCAAGATCGCCAGCGTTTCCGGCGTCGTCAGCAAGAGATCGGGGGGCTTAAGTTTTTGTTGCCGCCGATGTCCCGAAGACGTGTCGCCGGTTCGCCCCGCGATGCGCCAGGGAACGAGGCCGAGCGCTTCCTGATGGGCCGAGAGATTTGTCTGAATATCGCGGGCCAGCGACTTGAGCGGCGCCAGATACAGGCACTTCAGGCCGGGCGACGGCGGCGCGGTGAGAATGGGCAGAAACGCCGCCAGCGTCTTGCCGCTCCCCGTCGGCGCCGAGAGCAATAGATGTTCGCCCGATCGGACCGCGGGCCAGGCGAAACGCTGGGCTCGCGTGGGCGAACCGAACGTCGCGCGAAAACGCTCCGCGACCTCCGCGGGCAAGAGCGCGAGCGCCGAATCCCCGGCGATCGGCAGATGTTCGAAGTGCAGGTGCGAAGCGTCCCTTGCCATGATGCCATTCTATATGGCTGCCTAAAATGACCGCATGGACGCACCCGACATCACTGTGGAAGTTTTCGACTGGCCCGGCACCCTCGCCTTCGGCCGACGGCTCGCGGAGCGTCTGTTCGCCGGCGCCGTCGTCGCCCTGGTCGGCCCCATGGGCGCAGGCAAGACGCATCTGGCCAAGGCGATCGCGGCCGGGCTCGGCGCCAATCCCGCAGGCGTCAGCAGTCCCACCTTCGTGCTCATCCAGGAATATCAAGGCAGGTTGCCGATCTACCACTTCGACGCCTATCGGCTCCAGCACGAAAGCGAGTTCGCCGACCTCGGCGTCCACGAATACTTCACCGGCGACGGCGTCTGCCTCGTCGAATGGGCCGACAAATTCCCCGCCTGCCTGCCCGCCGAACATCTCGAGATCCGCCTCACCATCCTCGGCCCCACCGCGCGACGTTTCCACATCCGCGGTCAAGGCGATCGGTATCAGCCTTTCCGCGACGCATGAAAGCCCAGGGATGGCTATCCCTGGGAGCCAGAGTATATTATTCGCTCCGGATTCGCTTCTTCGAAACAGGAGAACCTCATGGCCATCGGTCATTCCCCGCGTTTCCTCGCCATCGTCACGGACGCCCGCAAACGCATCCGCGAAGTCTCCATCGACGACGTCAAAGCCAAGATGGACCGCGGCGAATATTTCCTGCTCATCGACGTCCGCGAGGAGAGCGAGTACGCCCGCGATCACCTCCCCGGCGCCATCCATCTGGGCAAGGGCGTCATCGAACGCGACATCGAATCGAAAGTCATGAAAACTGACGAGCCGATGATCCTCTACTGCGGCGGCGGCTTCCGCTCCGCGCTGGCGGCCGACAATCTGCAGAAAATGGGCTACTCGAACATCCTGTCGATGGACGGCGGCATGCGCGGCTGGCGCGACAAGGGCCTGCCGACTGAGAAATAACTCGTAAATAATACAACATACGGAATTCATTTCATGAAACGCATCACGCGCGAACAGGCTCGCAAGTACGAGTTCAACGCCAAGGATCAGCCGTTGCTCACGGTCGAGCCGGGCGAAACGTTCGAGATCGAAACCTACGACGCCAGCACCGGCTACTTCAAGACCGCGGCCGACAAGGCGGTCCCGGCCAAGCGTCCCGGCTTCGACCGCACGCCGCCGCTCGCCAACCCGATCGGCGGCCCGGTCTTCGTCGAGGGCGCCCAGAAGGGGGACGCCCTGGTCGTCACCATCGAATCGATCACGGTCGAGCCGTACTCGTGGTGCGCCATCGGGCCCCGCCGCGGACCGCTCGGCGATTCGACGCGCTGGCCCGAACTCTCCTCCGACTACACCACCAAAATCTTCCAGCACACCCCCGGCCCCAGCGGCACCACCCGCGACGGCACCCTCCACTTCAGCGACAAGATCTCCTGGCCCATCACCCCCTTCATCGGCACCCTCGGCGTCGCCCCCGACCGCGAAGTAACGACGAGCCTGGACGGCCAGGGCGAATGGGGCGGCAACCTCGACAGCCGCGACGCCGCCCCCGGCAACCGCATATATCTGCCGATCTACCATCCCGGCGCCCTCTTTTACCTGGGCGACGTCCACGCCAGCCAGGGCGACACCGAGTTCACCGGCACCGCCGCCGAGACGCAATCCACAGTCCGCGTGAAGCTCGATTTGATCAAGGGCAAGCGGATCCCCTGGATGCGCATCGAGAAGCCCGACGCGCTCATCGCACTGAACGCCAACCGACCGCTGGAGGTGGCCGTGGAGACCGCGACGTTTCACTTGATGGATTGGCTAATCACCGAGTACGGCTTCACGCCGACGGACGCGTACTGCCTGGTCAGCACGTGCCCCGATTTCCGCATCAACGTGTATCAGATGTGCAAGATAGGAAAGTTAAGCTTCGTGGCGGGGGCGGAGATCCCGAAGCGATATTTAACTACGTAAGATTCCGTCGCCATTACTCGGTGGGCGGAATCGGCCCGCAAACAGCAGAAATTCCCGTAGCATCAGCCGCGAGGCATTGGTCAGATTTGGCACTTGCACGGTGAACGATGCCTGTCTTGGTCTTTCCCACCAGGCTCGTTTGTTCCCAGCGGAAGTGGCGGTTCCGGTTCTGGTTCCGCGGGTTGAAGAGCGGGTAAAGCTTGCCGATCAAAAGGCCTGCCAGATTAGGTCCTTTGGCCCAGCACTTTCAACATGAGTTTTCTTGTTCTAAGTCCTTCAGCAGTCGGGCGGTTGAATAGTGTTTATGCTTCCTGTCATAAACTGGTTTTTCCTGTGGCGGCTTCTTTGGTCCGCGTTGGCTGCGGGTCAATGCCTTCATGTTAAC
>JBBQPM010000077.1:0-29794 GCA_038217425.1 Gemmatales bacterium | reverse complement strand
GCTAGCGGGCGAGCCGATCCTCGCCAAGTTGACCAAAGCGCCAGGCAACGGCGCCTCCATCGGCGGGCTCAAGGTCGTCACCGCCAACGGCTGGTTCGCGGCCCGGCCTTCGGGGACGGAGAACATCTACAAGATCTACGCCGAGAGCTTCCAGAGCGAAGCCCACCTGAGCGCCATCGTGGCCGAGGCGCAAGGGCTCGTGAGCGCCGTTCTGAGTAAGTAGTGACGGGAGTTAAGTTTTCAGAGCCGGAGCACCAGCTTGGGGGGTCTTGCAGCGGGATCAGCGGCGCAGATCGAATTCCCGAGGACACTGCTCGGCAGCAGTCAGACGACAGCCCGAATCCAACAACACTAGCGCGGCCGGCCCGACGTAGAACGCCTTAACCTTGACGAAATGTTTGCGAATCGCGACATCGAAGGCCCGCTGCAGCCGCTGAGCGACTTTCGTCTTGCACGCGGTCCGGACTTCGCCATTGAGCAGAACGTTCTCCTTAAATAAGCCGCCGTGCTGAAGGACCGTGCTGTCTGGATTGGCGAGCTGATCGACCGACCACCGATCCTTACCTTCGTACCTAGACAACTGCCGCAAGATCACATTTGTACCAGCCTCAGTGACGAGATACGCAGGGCCTCCTGCGGCCGACTCGAACGGCTGCGGCAGGAACAAGGTGGTGAGATCCCGGGCCGAGTAGTAGTGAACTGTCGTCGGCTCGTAAATGTGGTCAAACGGCGTGTACACGACCGCGTGCTTGGCCTCAACGATCAGCAGCACCGGTAGCAAGTCGTCCGCTGTCGCGAAAAAGAACGCCATACGTCCTTCACCTCGGAACTTCCGCAACGCCACTGCGTCCCGCGTCCCTGGCGCTCCGGCACTGACACGCGCTCACGGAACGTCGAGCACGACCCGGCTCACAATCCCCTCGCGGCCGGCGTCGTTGCGTGGCCAGACTTCGAGCCGATTCGTGCCGCTGTGCAGTTTCCACAGAAATCCCGACGTCACCGGCTGCTTCCCCTTGCCGTCGATGTCGGCCAAAAATGTCGCGAAGCCCGGCGTATGGGTGTCCAGGTGCACGCGGATCTCGCCGGGGGTCGCGGTCGCCTCGAGCGTGTAGTGCGCCTGGTTGAGCGTCCATTCCCAGTTCCGGCGATGCGTGACGCGGTTGCCGTAGAGGAGCGCCGCGGGCATGTCGCTGTCGGTCCACACATGATGACCCGTCCAGAACCAGCCGCGCATGCCCTGGTTGAGCGGCAACGGCGCCCTCTGTTCGAGGAAATTGCTGCGTGGGATCAGACGCAGTTCGCCGAACGCGGGGCCCTTTTCGAGGCTGCCCCAGTGCTGCGCTCGCTCGGACTCGCCGACCTTGACGAACTCGGTCTCCTTGACGAGCATGCCCGGAATCAGTCCCGCGAGCTGTCGGCTGCGTAGTTCCAAAAGCGATAAAGGCCGCTTCGTGCCGACGTCGATCACATACCAGGCGAGGTCGCCGTCGACGTAGACCCACTTCTTGTGTTCGTTGGACCAGATCTCGACGACCTCGTGCCCGCTCTTGCTCGGCTTATCGACGAAGCCGCCGGCGCCGATCGACACGGCCCGTCCCGGGATGCCGAAACTCTCGCACGCCTGCAGGAACGTCAAGTTGTAATGTTGGCAGAAGCCCCCCACGGGTTTGCCGTCGGTGTGGGCCTTGAGAATCTCCAGGGCGTTCCAGGCGGGGTAGATCTCGCTCAGATGCCCCTTACTCCACTGCTTCGACGCCCAGGCCGCCAGCTTGCCGATCAGCTCGAATTCGGTCTTGGCGCCCTTCACGACGTCGTCCAATTTGAACTGTTCGCGGAGCCGGGCGAGATCGGATTGGCCGAACGGTTCGTACTGAAACGGTATCGACGAACGGACGATCTCCTCGTTCTGCGCCTGCACGACTTTGACCTTCGCGGTCCAGTCCGCGGGACGTTGAGGCACGACCTCGATGAGGATCTCCTTGAGCTGCGGCGTGTGCAGCGGATCGTCAGTCGCCAGTTCCACTTCGACTTGCAGATAGCGATGCACGAGCGGCTTGCCGGCCCCGGGGAGGGGTTGCCAGTCGGTCCAGTTCTTCTCGTCGGGCACGGGCGTCGTCCCCGTGCGGGCGCGGAGTCCGATTCGGCTCTTCCCGGTCAGTTGGGTTTTGTGCGACACGCTCCAGTGCGCCAGCGACGTGAGCGGCGGGGCGATCGTTTTGCCGCTGAGGTTGCCCGCGTCGAACACCGGCAGCAGCAGCGTTCCGCTGGGCTGATGGCGCTGGAGGAAGAGACGGACGTAGTATTCGCCGTCGAGATCGTCCTTGGGCCCCAGGCGGTCGTAATCCCAGGTCTTGCCCGCGTCCTTGCTCTTGGCACTCCGATTGGGATGCTTCGCGCGTTCGATCGAGCCGGCGGCGAAATCCTCGGCCCGGGCTATCCAGACCTTGCCGGCGCCGAACAGCACGACGTCGTTCTTGCCCGCCTTGAGCGTTTCCGGAGCGAGCTCATACATCTCCCAATAGTTGCCCGCCTTGCCGATCTTCTTCAGCTCGTGCGGCTTGCCGTTGACGAGCGCTTGCAGATTGCCGCCGGAGCCGACGAGGAGGGTGGCCTTGCGCGTCTGCGGGTTCGGGAGGATGAACTCCTTCTTGATCCAGACGGTACCGGAGAGTTTCTCCTCATTGGGCTTGTACGAGAACCCCGCGGCGGGGCCATCGTCCTCGAAGAGTTCGCCTTCTTCCAGTTCGAGCGACGCGCCGTCGGCGGAGAGCCGAAGATGGTGCGACACACCCTTGTCGTAAAGATCGCGGGCCTTGAGACGCAGCTCGTCGGCTGAGAGAGCGGGTGGGAAGATCAACAACAAGAGGAGGGGAACGCGTACATTCATGATGATTCTCAAACGTTAGCTTGCAGCGACGTGTTAGCCGCCGACTTCATTTCGGGGACGTGAAACAAACGCTTACATTCTCGAGTTTGAGCCGCCTTCCGCGGCGACCGTTCCGTTGGCGTATTCCGGCGGCCCGAAGGCCAATCCATGCTCCATTTTTCTCGGCGCTCCAAAGACCCAACACTGGCCCCGTGAACGCTATTGTGCTTCCCGAAAACTCTTTGACTAGCATTCCCGGGCAAACGTTCACGCCCCCGACTGCCAATTGACCGGTGAACTCGCAAGCCGGTTTGAATGGCGATTCCTCCAACCACAGGACAAAAACGACAGCGTCAACTAGCCGCGTCGTGTGGTGCTCGATCAGGTAGAGGCCGAGCTCATCGAACAGGTGAATTTGGTTGTTGCGATGCCCATATGGCGCCGGCGTTGATGGCTCCACGATTCGACCCGCCGCACCAAGGATCGCCGCATATTCGGCCGGCAACTCCGGCGTACTGAACAATCGGCCGTTGAGTAGCAATCCATCAAGCGAAATGTCGGCAGTGACTGATGCCACACGATCCTCAAAAAAAGGCGGCTTCAACGATTCTTGGCCCGCTCAAATAGATGGCGCGCGGTTCGGCCGCTGATCTCGCCCACGCGCAGCAGTTCCGCGGCGATCAACTCCACCGCTTGCCAGAGCGCCTCGTCGGCGAGCAGATGCTCCGCCTTGGAGAGCATGCGCCGCTGCAGCTTTACCGCACGCTTCTCACCGCCGGCGCGTTCCTCGGTCAAGACGCGGACGTAGCGCTCGTCCTTGGCGGCAGTCTCCCAGTCGTAGGTTCCAGTGAAGCGCGCCTCGGCCGCGATGCCGCCCAGGGCGATCAGGATCTCGCGCTCGAGCCAATCGGGCGTCGGCCGCGTCGAGCCCTTGCCGAACTCACAGATGCCGAGATAACGGTGGTCCGGCAAGATGCTCACGCGCTGCACCGGTCTGCCCAGGGACAAGGCGAGCACCGCATGGCCCGCTTCGTGGTAGGCGGTCGCCTCTTCTTCGGAATGCATCATTTCTCCCAGGCGTCCGTGCGGAACGCGAGCGCGGGGAGGCCGTCGCGGTTGAAGAGGTTGGCCCAGGGATGCGCCTTGGCCCAGGCGTAGCGGACCGCCGTCGGCACCGAGACCTTCGGGCTCGAAACGACCACGGTGGAACCGTCGATGACGGCGTCGGCCCAGACGAAGGTCTGGTCGGCGCCGGCGATCGCGAAGCCCTGCAGTTTCTCGCCGTGCTTGAACGCCAGGCCCTGGCCCACGTGTTTGTACTCGATGCGGATCTTGTTGCCTTCGATCTTGTGGCTCTCATAAATGGGGCCGTAGATCTCGATCTTCTTGCCGTAAACCATGCCGAGGGCGACCCGGCTGGCGCGGGTGCCGTAGCCGGACTTGTTGGTGGGATGCGTGCCGGGGCCCAGGTCGCTGGTGCTGGCCATGCCGGTGTTGGGGTAGTTCATGATGCGGATGTGATTTTCGCGGTAAGCCCCGTCGGCGAAGAACGGCTGCTTTTCGGGGAGCTTGGCGAACTTGTCGGCCTGGTCGGTGACGGCGTCGGCGTAATCCCAGGCGGGTCCGCCGCCGCTGGGTTTCTCGACGAAGATGAAGGCGAAGTCCAGGCCCCAGACGGCGCGCCAGCCGCGGATGAGGGCGCCCATCACGGTGTATTGATCGACGCCGGTGACGCGGGTGCCGGACTCGCCCTGATCCCAGAGCACGCCGCGAATCGCGTAGGGGACGAACGGCTTGATGTGGGCTTCGTAGAGGAATCCCATCTTGCCGTCGATGCCGCCGGCCGCCGTCGGCGTTTGCGGTCGGTTCGGCGCCTTCGCCTTTTCGAGCTTCGCCTTCTCGACGGCTTTCGCCCAGAAGGCGAGCGCCCTTTCATGCTTTTTCTTGGCGTCCTCGAGATCGTAGGTGGCCGCGAACTTCTTGATGACCTGTTGCGCTGGCGCGTCGGCCGCGAGCATCTCTTCGGTGAGCCAGTAACCCGAGGGCGTGCCGCCGACGGCGCCGAGCATCAGGCCGACGGGAATATTGAGTTCCTGCTGCAAACGCACGCCGAACGGAAAGAGGAGCGCGGAGAAGGAGTCGTTGGTGACGGGCGTGGAGACTTCCCAACCGGGCTTGCCGACCTTCATGAAGCGGAGCTTGGGATACGAAGTGCCGGCGAGTTCTTTGAGCACCTTGTCGTTCAATGCGTAGCCGCGCACGAGGCCCGCCATGTTCGATTGGCCGGAGCCGACCCAGACTTCGCCGACGAGGACGTCTTCGAGGGTCACCGTATTCTTGGCGACGATCCTGAGTTCATCGGGCCCGCCTGCCTTGAGAGGCGCCAGCTTGACCTTCCAGTTCCCCTTCGCATCGGCCTCGGCGGATTGCGTCTGTTCGCGGAACGTGACCATGACTTTTTCGCCGGGACTGGCCGTGCCCCAGATCGGCACGGGCAATTCGCGCTGCAGCACCATGTGGTTGCTGAAGAGCGGCGGGAGTTTGACGTCGGCGCGGGCCAATGCCGGGAAGATCAGAGCGAGGAGTAGCGCGAGTCTCATAAAATCAGCCGTCCTGTTTGCGAGGATCACTTGCGTATCATAACCATCATGCACCCTGCGGACATGCGTGTCCAGAGTTACGTCTCCTAAAAAGGAAGGCTCGCCGTGAAACCTCTCACTTTGCTCGCCGGGCTCGCGCTCGCCGTTACCGCAACGGCTCAACCGCCTCTTGATCCCAAGCTGCAGAAGCTCGTCGAGGCGGTCGCGAAGATCCTCCCCGAGCACGAGCAGGCGGCTGAGGTTTTCGAGAAGGAAATCGCGGCCCTCTCCACGAGCACGGACGCGAACGTCGTCGCCGCCGTAGAGAGCGCTCGCCTTCAGATCCTCGCCACCCGCAGCGTTCGCACCATCCTCAAGCAGCAGCCGAGCTACTTGCTGTTCCACATCGGGCCGGCCAATCTGGTTCGCTGGAAGGAGGGAGCCGAGTACTTTCTCGAGTGCGCGAAGAAGAACGTAGACCCCTTCGCGGGCATGACGCATGGCGTGCGCACGTTCCGCTCGCGCATGGACGGGCAGCTGCTGCTCTACCACGTCACGCTGCCGAAGGACTACGACGCCACGAAGAAGTATCCGTTGCGCGTGAACCTGCACTCGGGCGGCGGCTTTACCTGGCTGGCGTACTGGGTCAAGGGCAAGCCCGACACGAACCTGCGTGCCGCCTCGACGGACGGGGCGATTCACATGACGCCGGTGGGCCGACAGCACATCGGCATCGGCGAAGTCGCGATTCTCGAGGCGATTGGCCACGTGCAGAAGCATTACGCCGTCGACCCCGATCGAATCGTCATCGGCGGCGCGAGCTGGGGCGGCACCGGCGGGTTTCACTTCGGCACGTTCCTCCCCGATCGTTTCGCCGCTGCCCATACCCTCACCGGCGGGGGCAACTACAACGTCCCCGTCGGCAACGGCCGTTACGACGCTTACATGCTCGCCGACAATCTCGCCAATCTCCCCTTCGTCATCTGGGATTCTCCAGGCGACGGGCACTTCAAAGCCAATCACGCCTTCGCCGACGGCCTGCGTCGCCGCGCCGCGAAGCATTCCGGCTTCTACCCGCACCTGGAACTCACCGACCCCAAGGGGGGTCACGGCATCATCGAACGAAAGCTGCAAGACGAGGGTTGGGCCTGGATCTCCAGGCAAGTCCGTAACCCGTATCCAAAGCTCGTCGTCTTTCAGACGCACTGGCTCCGCTACGACGGCGCCTACTGGGCATGTATTGACACCGTGGAGGATCCCTCCCGGGCCGCCCGCATCGAAGCCGAGATCAAGGACGCCACGTGCCGAGTCGCCGTCGACAACGTCGGTCGCCTGCATCTCGACCTGGCCCCCGCTCTCGTCGGACCTTTCAAGGAGTTGAGCGTGCGCATTAACGAAGGCGCGGAGCTAAAAGTTGCCGCCGGCAAGACCGTCTATTTCTGGAAGGACGCGAACGGCTGGTCGACATCCGCCGAGCGTTATCCCAAGGGGCTCATCAAAAAGCACGGCCGCTCCGGCCCGATCCAGGACGTCTTCATGGAGTATCCGGTTCTCATGGTGCACGGCAAACAGAGCCCCGAGGCGC
Organism: Gemmatales bacterium; assembly: GCA_038217425.1. Classification (GTDB taxonomy): domain Bacteria; phylum Planctomycetota; class Planctomycetia; order Gemmatales; family Gemmataceae; genus JAIEPT01. Next base: position 22,764 of record JBBQPM010000077.1, on the reverse strand, counting down.
TCGACGCCATCGTCGATCGTCTCATCAGCACCGGCGACGGCAGCGGCGTCCTGCGCACCGGCTTCGAACGCAAGGAGGCCGGTGCCGTCAGCGATCGCGATCTGTCCGAGAAGAACCTGATCCTGGTCGGTGACCCGAAGCAAAACTCCCTGCTCGCCAAGATCGTCGACCGCTTGCCGGTCGCCTTCCTGGACGACGGCGTGAAGATCGCCGGCAAGGAATATCGCGGCCCAGGCGTCTCCCTGGCGATGGTCTATCCCAATCCGCTGAACCCCGAACGATACGTCTTGCTGCTGCCAGAAGTCTACGTCGGCGGCAAACCGTTAGACTACCCCGACTACGTCATTTTCCAAACGATCAAGGGACAGACGCGCATCCTGGCAAAGGGAAATTTCGACGCTCAGTGGCGCTTGCCCAACCCGTGCGGCACGTAACGTGCAAGATGAAAAGGGCCTCGACACTTCAAACCAGAGCCTTTTTCCTCATGCACCATCTCAAACGCGCCAAACCCCTTCAGTTCACAATGCCCAACGGCATGAAAGTCTTTGGCCTCAATCTGAACGACTCGTTGGCGATCTATCACGAACTCTTCGACAGCCACTGCTATCGGCAGCACGGCGTCGACTTTCACGACGGCGATTGCATCCTCGACGTTGGCGCAAACACCGGCCTGTTCGTTCGCTATCTGCATCACCTCGGTATTCGCGCACACGTTTATTCCTTCGAACCGATTCCGCAGATCTTTGACGTTCTCAACTGGAACGTCGCGGATCTCGACAATATCGAGGTGGAAACCTTCAACATCGGCCTCGCCCGGCACTCCGGCAAAGCGTCCTTCACGTACTATCCGCGCCTGTCGCAGGCGTCGACCCTCCGTGCCGACGATTCGCCCGAGGCGGCTCGGCGGGGCCGCGACTATGCGCTCAGTCAAGCGCACACGCTGCCCCGGCCGCTCTCATTCCTATTTTCGATCTTGCCCCAATTCGTCCGCAACGGCATCGCGGAGGCGGTCCGCAAGTACTACCTCAAGAAGGAAATGGTTCCGTGCAAGCTCGAGAACCTCTCCGATTTTTTGCGAACGCATCAGATCGGTCGCGTCGATTTGCTCAAGATTGACGCCGAAAGTAGCGAGCAAGCGATCCTCGGGGGACTCGCGGAAAGCGATTGGCCGAAAATCCAGCAAGTAGCCCTCGAGGCCCACGACGGCGCCGCGGCGACGACGGCGCTCGTCCGCCAGCTCGAATCTCACGGCTTTCAGGTCACCGCCCGGGTAAACTCCGCGATGCCGTCGCTGAGTCATCTATTCGCCGTCCGCGCCGAGACGCGCCGGAACAAACAAGCACCGGCAGCGGCCGGAATCTCAATTTGACGGTGGCATTCCCGCGCACGCTCGCATATCTTGGGAACTTCGCGTCTCATTATTCTCACGAAAGGATCTGCAATGCGTTCGGTCAAGCAAGTCATGCTGCTGACGGCTCTCCTGGTCTCGGCCAGCATCGGCTCCGCGGGCGAAAAGGAAAATCCGGCTCTTAAGCCGCTCAATCGGGACAACGATCGGCACAAGCAATTCCTGGAAATCGCCAAGAAGGGAGACGTCGACGTTCTCTTCCTGGGAGATTCCATCACGCAGGGCTGGGGCAACAACGCCGCCTGGAAGAAGCACTTCGCGCCCCTCAAAGCCGCCAACTTCGGCATCAGCGGCGATCAAACCGGTCACGTCCTTTGGCGTCTCACCGAGGGCAAAGAGATGGAAGGCATCTCCCCCAAGGTCGCCGTCGTCATGATCGGCACCAACAACACCGGCGGCCATAGCGCCGAGAACATCGCCGGGGGCATCACGCAAATCGTCAAGACGATCCATGAGAAATCGCCCAAGACGAAGGTGTTGCTCCTGGGCGTCTTCCCGCGCGACGAAAAGCCCGGCACGCCCAAACGCGTCAAAATCGAAACCATCAACAAAACCATCGCCAAGCTCGACGACGGCGGCAAGACCGTCCAGTACCTCGATATCGGCGAGAAGTTCCTGGAAAAGGACGGGACCATTTCCAAGACGATCATGAACGACTTCCTGCATCTCACGCCCAAGGGCTACGAAATCTGGGCCGAGGCGATCGAGCCGTCGGTCAAGAGCCTGCTGAAGTAACTGGAATTAATGTGAGCCCGCAGCGCGAGCAAGGGACCGGAAGACCCTTGCTCGCGCTGCGGGCTCAAAGATCTTTTTTCGCCGCCTCCTGAAGTTCGCGACGCAGCACCTTCCCCAGCGCATTGCGCGGCAACGCCTCCACGAAGAACACCTCTTTCGGCCGTTGATAGTCGACCAGCCGCTCCTGCCAAAATTCGCTGAGCCGTTGTTCGCTCAACTCCGCGTCGGCGCGGACGACGAACGCCACGACGCGTTCGCCACGGCGCGCGTCCGGCACGCCGACGACCGCCGACTCGCGCACGCCGGGACATTCGTTGAGCACCCGCTCGACGACCTGCGGATAGACGTTGAACCCGCTCGTGATGATCAAATCGTTCTTACGGCCCACCAGCGTCAAGAACCCGGCGTCATCCTGAAAGCCGAGGTCGCCGGTCTCGAACCACCCCGACGCGAACGCAGCCTGCGTCGCCTCCGGCTTTTTCCAGTACGCGCGGAACAAGTTGGGCCCGCGCAACTGCACGGCGCCGACTTCGTTCGCGGGCGCCAGGCGGTCGTCCGCCCAGATGCGCACCTCGACGCCGGGGAGCGCCGTGCCGACGGAGCCCCAGGGCCAGGGACCGGCCAGCGGCAGACTGGTGATGACGAAGCCTTCGGTCATGCCGTAGCGATTGATGACCGGTTTGCCGAGAATCGCTTCGAGTCCCGGCAGCACCTCGGCGCGGATCGGCGCCGAGCCGCACGTGAACAGCCGCACGCCGGCCCACGCCTTCGCTCGCTCGGCGAAATTCGCCTCTTCGAGAAAGCGGTAATAGATCGTCGGCACGGCCATGAAGACGGTACACTCGGCGATGCGCGCCAGGGTCCGTCGCACGTCGAAATCGTCGAGAATCAGGCACGCCCCCGTCATGAGCGTGAGCTGCGTGGCGAAGCAGAGGCCATGGATGTGAAAGAGCGGCAGCACGTTGAGCACGACGTCCTGACACGTGAGTCGCCAACATTCCTGGAGGGCGTGCAGGCTGCTGGCGACATTGGCGTGCGTGTGCACGACGCCCTTGGGCCAACCGGTGGTGCCGCTGCTGTAGAGGATGAGGGCCGGATCGTCACTCGCGAGATCGGGGGATTGATATCCCGGGGCCGATTCGACCTGGGCCGCGACGTGCTGAAGATCGGGGAGTTCCGCGCGGAGCGAGGCGATGATCGGCTCGGCTTCGCTGCCGACGAGGGCGACCTTGGCGCCGCTGTCGCTGAGGAAGAAGCGGAGTTCTTCGCGGGTGAAGCGCGGGTTGAGCGGCAAGGAGACGGCGCCGGCGTACAGGGCCGCGAGGTGCGCGCGGACGAACGCGGGCTTGTCGCCGGTGCAGAGAACGACGCGATCGCCCGGCCGCACGCCGAGCGATTGCAGCCAGCCGGCGCCGGCGCGGGCGTCGTCGTCGAGTTGACGATACGTCCAGCGGCGGTCGTGGTGGAGCAGCGCCGGGCGGTCGCCGTGGGCGCGGAAGGCGGCTTGAATGGAATGAAAGAATGACATCGTTATGATCCTGCTGCAACGTTTTACCGAGCCGCGCCCGTCAGGAAGGGGGATAGTATCCCACGCGGCGAGTGTCTGCTTTGGCACTTCGCATTTGGTACCACGATTCTGCGAGCGATACTGTCCCGCTTCCTGACGGGCGCGGCTCGGTAATTCAGCGTAGCAACCCGTAAAACACGTAACACCACGCCGCCCCGGCCAGGGACATCGCCAGGCCCCAGAACAGCACCGCGCGAAACAATCGCTTTCGATCCGTTTCCGTCTCGCTGGGCGCTGCCGCGATGCACAAGGCGCCGATCGTCGAGAGCGGCGAACAGTCGACAAGGTTCCCCGCGACCAGCACCGACATGGCGAGCGGCGCCGGGTCGCACGAGAGGGTCTCGACCACGTTTCGCACGATTGGCAGAAACGCAGGGATGACGACGCCCGCGGTGCTGCTGTACACCGAGACGATCCCCGCGATAAACCCGAGCAGCGCCGGCGCCGTCTGGGGCGTCGAGACCGCGGCGACGAACTCCGCGGAGAGCTTGCTGCCGCCGGTCTTTTCCAAAAGGCTCGTCAGCACGTTGACGCCGCACACCATGAGGATGATGCTCCAGGGCATTTTCTTGACGGCCTGTTCGTCCCCCGCAAGTCCGGTGAAGGCCAGCACGACGGCGCAGGCGAACGCCCCCATGCCGACGTCGATCTTCCACAAGAGCGCGGCCAGAAGCAGCGCGCCGATCAAACCGAGGGTGAACCAGTGCGCCGGCTGCAGCCTGCGGTCGGCCGCGGGCGCTTCATGCTCCAGATGCGAACGCGCGAAGAGCGGGATCCCGCCGAACAGGACGAACCCGCCGGCCGCGGCGCAGAAGTTGGCGGCGAGGTTGTGGACGAAGATCTCAAGGGCATGGTCGGGTAGCCCAATCTTGGCCATCTCGCGGTTGGCGATGATGCCGGTGAGCGAGATCGGCGACATCGTGCCGGCAATGGCGCCGTGTGCCACCAGGATCGTCATGAGCAGCGGCGAAATCCGCGAACGGGCGGCGATGGCCATCCCGGTCGGCGCCATCAGCGCCGCCGACGCGATGCTCCCGGCGCCGCTCATCGACAGCCCCGCCGTCAAGAAGAAGAACATCCACGGAATGAGCCCCGCGTTCCCCCGGCACAGCCGAACCGCCGCCTGCGCGATCTTGTCGAGCGTCCCGTTCAGGTGCGCCTGCGTGAACAGCAGGCTCACCCCGACCAGCGTCAGGAACAGATCGACCGGAAACCCGGCGAAGACGTCCTTCTTGAGATCGAGCGGCGCCCCCTCGAAAAACGGGCTGATGAACGCCGCAATGATCCACGCCAGCGCCAGCGCCAGGAACCCCGGATGGACGCGGTTGGTGCAGCTCACGACGATCACGATCAACAGCGCGATCAGCGAGACCCAGGCGAGGGACATGACGTCATTTCCCCTGGAAGTCTTTCGCGAACGCATCCGGACTGAGCGGCGCTCCGGTGGCGTAGCGTGTCAGCTCGTTCCACGGCAACGACCGTCCCGGCTCGAAGACGAAGCGTTTCATGTAGGCGCCGACTTCTTTATTGCCGACGTACACCACCCCCGCCGGCTCGGCGCCGTTGTAGACGTTCTTGGCGATCGCGTGATGCAGCTGCGATGCGAACAGCTCCCCCATCATGTAATTGTGGTAGTAGACCGGAGCGCTCACGATGTGGATCTTGCTGCCATAGTCGGGAGCGTCTCGCCCCACGGGACGTTTGAGGAGCTGGTACTTCTCGACCATGTCCCACCAGAGCTTGTTCAGATCCTGCTGCGGATTTTCGTACAACTGCTTCTCGAAGCGGAGCATCACCTGGCACCAGCGCGAGAAGACCAGGAGCTGATAGCGCTGCATCTTGGCCGCGGTCTCGTCGAAGGCCGCGGGATCGGCGACGCTCACCTTCATCTTCTCCAGCCAACCGCGCCGTTTCGATAACTTCTCGAACATCATGGCCACGCCTTCGGTGGCGAGGATATGCGCGTCGGTCCGCAGCACGTACGGCAGCTTCGACGGAATGTAGATGCTGCTGTAGACCGAATGCCCGAACTCGTGCAGCATCGTCGCCATCCAGTATTCGTTCGGCACCACGTTGGCGAGCACGCGTACATCCGTCCCGTCGCGCGTGATGTCCGTGCAGAAGGCGTGCTGGTTCTTCCCCTTGCGCGGCTCGAAATCGTTGCCGCTCTTCTCGATCACCAGGTCGATCGGCAGATCGATCCCCTGATAGAACTCCCGACACAGCTTCACGAGATCGAGCGACGAATAAATGGTATCGAGGTCGGCCTTGAAGACCGCGGGGACTTCCTGGAAGAATGGATCGTGGTAGTGCCAGGGCATGAGTTCGCCCACCGAAATGCCGCAATTCTTGGCCAATTCCACATCGATCTCCGCCTTGGCCTTCACGAACGGCTCGCGCGTCAGCTCGTCGAGTCGATCGAACAGCTTGATGAGATCTTCACCGTTTTGCTCGCTGAGGAAGACTTGCATGGCGTGGTAGTTGGCGAAGCCGAGCTTCTTGGCGGCTTCGTTGCGCAGTTTGACGAGTTGGAGCAGTTTCGGTTCGACGAGCTTGCCGACGTCCTTCGACGCCGCCCAGACTTCCTTGCGACGCTCAGACAGTTTCGACGTTTTGAGCACCTTGCGGACATCGGCATCGGTCATCTCCTTGCCGTCGACCTTGGCGCGGAAGGTGCTGAACTCTTTCTCGACTTCGTTGCCGATCTTGGTCATCTGCTGGAGCAGTTCCGGCTCGACCTGTTTGCCGAGGAAGTTCAGGTAAAGGACGTCGATGGCGCGTTTGACGAGCGGATCGTCGATGCCGGCAGCTTCCTTGATCGATTTGAGGAGGGCGAACTCCTTGGAATCGGAGAGGACGGCGTCCATGCGGTTCTCGGCCTTTTCCTTCCGCGCGAATGCTTCTTCTTTGCCGGTGGTCATGGCCTCCCACCAGGCTCGGCCCGCCTCGATCTCCAGCGGCCTGAACTTGGACGTGAAGTCCTCGACGAACTGCTTCGCCTTGGCGGTAGCCGCGGCGTCGGCGTGGGCGCTTTGGTGGACCCACAGGAAAAGGACCAGGCCGCAAAGGTACAGTGCGAAACGCAAACTCATCATGAGTGTCTCCGGTTCGGGATAGGAAGGGCGCCGCGTCCTGTCTTTTCTACCACCTTTCGGGTTCGGTATCCGTACCTTTTTTTTCGCTGGGAGCCCGCAGCGCCAGCAAGGTTCGGAAGGGAATACCTTGCTGGCGCTGCGGGCTCGGGGAAAATCTTTGCAAACAATTTGACAGCCGCGAAAACGCGACCTACCTTCCTTGTAACCGTCCGTCTCGAAGAAATGGGGTTCGTAGTGTCTTCCCCCGTCTTGTACTCGAGTTAGGGTTTTCGCGCCTTCCGAGTCTGTGCTTCCACGACAAGGGCAAACCATCCGCGAGGATGGGACGCAAAGCCATGGATCCTTCGCCGAGTGCGCCCGGGAGGACTGCCAGGTTACCGAATGGTGTGGTCCGCACAGAGTGAACTTGGAGGCGTTTGAGATCAGGTTTCGAAGATGTCTTCGAAGCCCTGCGGCCGCATTCCAGAGAGCGTCCGCGGCATAGCCTTTTCTGGACCACGAAAGGTTTTCATCATGTTCCAATCGCTTCCGCAATCCGTCGTCAATTTCCTCGTGCGCGAAGACGGCCCGACCGCGGTCGAATACGCCGTCATGCTCGCGCTCATCATCGTCGTTTGCATCGCCGCGATCCAGACGCTGGGAACCAATGCCAGCAAGACGTTCACGTGCGTGGGCGGAGCAATCGTCGTCACTCCGTAATAAGAGACTGCACGCGTTCGTCGGCAAGCGGCTCGCTGAACCGGCATCCGGTAAGCCAGCCGCCGGCGGCGTACGGGACGGCATGCATGACCTGGGCCCGCAAGGGCAACGTTTGGGGCGTCTCGAACTCGACGTCCAGCCAGGCACCCTGGGTGAGCGGTCGATTGAGCAGGAGCTGCACTCCGCCGCGCGAGACGTCCAGGAGCACGCCTTGCCATTCGAACCGTTCCGCGGCTTCTTCGCAGATGCCGTGCACGGGGAGAAGGCAATCGTGGCGCGTCGAGGTACGGCGTTCGTCATCGGTCGGCATCGCACGGTCTCATCGGCCAGGTACGAAGAAATATAGTGCGCAATTGGGGTTGGCGAGAGAAAATCTTGCAAGATTCGGCAAGCGGGGGACGTCAGTCCCCCGGTACGTGAACGAACAGAAGATTTGCAAGCGCGTTTCAGGGGGACGCATACCGGGGGACTAACGTCCCCCGCTCGCCTTCGATCCGCGCGTTTTGAAAACGAAAAAACCCCGCTACCGTGAGGTAGCGGGGTTTTGTGGGTTAATGAACCCGATTCAGTTAGCGGCAGCTGCTGCAGTCATTCGAGTGGCAATGACCGCCGCGGCTGAGCAGACCGCGAAGGCGTCCGCCGAAGCTGTTGCCGCAACCGCAAGCGCTGTTGCCGCAACCGTTGTTGCAGCTCGAGCTGGCACCGCAGGCGGAGGAAGAGCTGGTCGAGCAAGCGTTGTCGCAAGTGTTGACCGGGACTTCTTTGCAAACCGTACGCTTGACCATACGGGTGCCGGTGCAGGTTTCGGTAACCGGGACGCAGTGGCGGACCTGACGGGTAGCCTTGTAGCAAACCTTCTTGGTCACGCAAACCGTGTACTTCTGGACGCAGGTTTCGGGGATGCATTCGATTTTGCAAACCTTAACCTTCTCCTCGCAGCAGACGGTCTTGCAGACGGCGACTTTCACTTCGCAAGGCGTGCAGACGGCGACCTTCCTGCAAACCGTGACCGGGCAGCACTGGTAGGTGGGGCAGTGCTTCCACACCTTGATGCAGTGGGTCTTGTAGCAGGTGGTCGGGCAGGCCGGGGCGCAGCTGGTGGCGCACGGGTCGCTGCACGCGTCTTTGCAACCATGGCCATGGCCGTTGCCACGGAGGCGGCTGCCGAGCGAGCCGAGGATATCGGGGCGGCTCACTTCGCGGGTTTCCCAGTGACCCAGGGAAACCAGCTTCTGCTTCATGACCGTTTCCTGGACGGTTTGGTAGGTGGTCTTGTTGACGGTGCGGGTTTCCCATTCGGTGACTTTCTTGCTCACCTTGCGGATTTCCCACGCTTCGACCGGGACCTTCTTGTAGGTCGTGACGGTCCGTTCACGGGGCTCGTGAACCGTTTCGCATTTGAACGCATCGTACTCTTCAGTACGGCACTCGACTTTGTACGACGTCTTGGTGTACGTGTACGTTTCCGGGACGCATTCCGTGACCTGGATCGTCCGCGTTGCACACGCGGAAGAAGCCGGGCTGGAACAAGCCGGGGTGGAACAATTTCCGGCACCATGATTGGCTCGGGCGGTAGCCGCCAGAGCGGAAATGGCGCCCAACAGCAAGGCGATACGGACGGGTTGGAGGACCATGCCTTCTCCTAAGTTGCGGTTCTCGCCGATCCTGTCTCCCGAAGACACACGCCTTACGGTTGGATCGACATAGTGTTGAGCAACGACATCAACAATATGCCCAATCGGCGAGATCTAGGCAGGAAATCGAGCCCAAGAAGTATGGAATGCCTCCTCAAAAACATCTGCTTGAACCGACCCTGACGTTCCGACAATTTAACCCGTCTACGCAAGTAAATAGTATTGGGTCGTGAAAGACTATTGCCAAGCCTCGGCAACGTGGCCAAGCAAGTTCGGTCGCACGATTTAGTAAAGTTTCCCGCAAAGAACCCGATTCAGAGGCCTTTTCGGGCAGTTTTGAAGTGTACGAAAGCTCAGGAATGGCGTTCCCTGGAAAACCGCTCCCCGGATCGCCATTTCTAGGCTTTCGCGCCCTACTCTTCCGGATGGTGCGGCGCCGCGCCGATGTCGCCGCGGTGCAGCACGAGCTTGCCGTCGGCGCCCACGGTGGCGATCGTGCGCTCATCCGGGGACACCGCGACGGCGACGATGGGCCCCCGGTGGGCGGCAATGACCAGCGACTCCCCGTTCCGGTCGAGATCGAAGAGATGCAGCCCCCCCTGGGCGTCGCCGACCGCTCCGACGTGTTGGCCGCCGGCGATACACGTGGGGGAGGCGCCGAGTCGGGCGATCTGCTTCGTGTCCTCTTTCCCCTTGGGGCGCCGGGTCCGCAGCACACGGTGATCCCGGCCCACCGAGAAGGCGAGTTCGTCCCCGGCGGTCGTCTTGGTGAGGCTGAACCCCACCATGCCGCTTGTGTGGACCGGATCGGGGCTCTTGCGATACTTGTTGGCCTTCAAATCCCAGATCCACAGGTCGCCGCCATTGGTTTCCGCGAATACTTCGTTGTCGTTGTCGGCGAAGTGAACGCACGTCGAGGAGCTTTTCGAAGTGAAGATTTCCTTCGCCTTGTCCTGAAGGGAGAAGACCTGCATCCCTGCCGCAGTGGCGACGACCAGGCGATCGGCTTTCGGAGAGAAACTCAGACTGACGACGTTCTTTTGGATTCCCGAGAGTTCCTCCGCCGGGCTGGCGTCGATCTTTTGATCTTTCAGGGCAATCTTCCAGAGGGTGACGGATCCGTGCTTCTGCGACGCATGCGAGGCGGCAGCGAGGGTAAGCGAGCCTTCCCGGACGGCGAACTCCAGCGCCGCGACGGGGCCGCCAGTTTTGATCTCCCCGAGGGAGGCGCCGTCCTCGTCCCAGAAGCGGACCTTGCCGTCTTTGCCGCCGGTAGCGATCAGGCGATCTTTCGGGGCGAACGCCACGCTGAGGGCGTCGACGTCGATGGACGCGGGCCGACTCACGGCCTGGATGTCGTACAGCCGAACGCGCGCATCGGTCCCGGCGACGACGAGCAGCCCGGACTGCGCCGAGACGCTCAGATTGCGCACGGCACTGAACGGCCCCGGGAACTGCGCGACCTCAGTGGCCGAGTCGACGTCCCAGAGCCGGACCACCCGATCGCTGCCAGCCGTGAGGAGGCGCTTCTGTTCGGGAAGGTACGTCATTGCGATGATGTCCGCAACCGAGGGGAAGCCGTCGCCGATCACTTTCGTTTTGTTCACGTTCCAGATGCTCACCTGCTGGGAGTCGTTCACCAAGAGACGCTGGGCGTCGAGATAGGCGAGCCCGCTCACTCCCTTCGAGCCGTCGGGATGTTTCATTTCTTTCTGGAACTTGAACTCAGGCAGCGCGCCTTGCCCGACGCTGGCGCCGAAGGCGAGGGCGAAGGTTTTGCCGGTGGGGTCGATGGCGACGGCGGCGATGTCGGCTTTTGTCTGGAGCGTCTCGCGTTTTTGGCCGCTGGCGACGTCCCACAAGGACGCGGTCCGGTCCGACGTGCCGGCGATCACCCATTTGCCGTCGGCGGAAACTGCCAGGCAGCGGACCGGTTGGGCGGGCTCGAGCGTCTTGCTGGCGGCTTGGAGGCGGATCGGCGCATGGCCATCGGTCTTCGTGGGCCAAAACCGGACCGTGCCGTCGGCCCCGGCGCTGATCGCAAACGCCTCGTCGGGCGTGAAGGCCAGGGCCGTCACTGGCTTCTTGTGCCCGGTGTAGACCGCTCCCAACACCGAATGATCGCGCTCGACCGTCCAGATCCGGACCACGCCGGTTTCGTCTGCCGACGCCACGAGTTTCCCCGTGGGCGAAACCGCGACTGCCGTCACCGCGTCGTCGCCGTCCTGCAAGATCTCCTTCTCCGGATTGAGCGTCTTCCACAGGTAATGCCAGGCGAACGAGCGATGCTCAGGCGATACGCTCAGCAGCGCCTGCCGGGCCTTGAGCGTATCGCCCAAACCGCTGGCCTGCTGGGCGGCGACCAGCTGCAACGGCTCGAGCGCGGCCGTCAGTTCCTGTTTCTCGAGCGTCAGCAGGTCGCGGGCACGTTTCATCTTCGCGAGGCCTTCGCCGACCGCGTCGACGAATTCCGTGCGCTGCCGCTGCTGAAAGTAGTACTGGATCGCCCAGAGCAGAAAGAGCAGCGGCAGGAACACGAACAGACTGTCGACCACCTTGCCCCAGCCGAACTTGTTCCGCTTCTTTCGGCTCTCGCTTTCCAGCCGGTACGCGGCCAACAGCTCTTGGGAGGGAGTCACCAGCGCCTGGATCTTGTCGCCGGTCTCCGCGGTTTCGACTTGCAGCAGCCCGTCGGCGCCGCTGGCGGAGTCGAGCATGGTTTCGAAGGGGGTGACGCCGGTCCAGCGCCGCTGCGCGACTTCCAATGGCACGAGCGCCCGCGCGGAGAAGCCGCCGGCGACCGGTTGCGTCAGATCCCCGAGGAACCGCGTCAGCGCGTTGAGATCGGACTTGGGGACGCCCAGGGCGAGTCCGCGCGTGCGGATCAGCGCATCAATGACGGCGTCGAAATCGAACTTTTGGATCTGCCGTAGCCGCACGAGATTGTGCCGCTGGGACTGTAGCACCTCCGCCGAGGCCAGCAGCAGCGACAGTCGGCTGACCTGTTTTTCGCCGGCGCGCTGATTGACTTCTTCGACCAGGAGACGACCCGCGTCGGTTTCGAACGCCATCGGATACAGGCGATTGGGAATCCCTTCGTGAAACGGCAATGGCTCATCGCCGCCCGGCACGGCCAGGATCTCGATCAGCGCGTCGTCGTCCAACTCCGTCAGATGGTACGTCTCCCACGAGCCGCGCATCGAAAGCAGCGCCTGCACCTGGCCGAGGAACTCGCTGCGGACGCAGGCGACGACTTTGCCGTGCGCGGAGTGCATCAGTGCGTCCAGAAGCTGTGCCTGCCGTTCGCTTTCCGGGAAGAGCACCAGATCCTCGGCCTGTTCGAGGGCGAGGACGACGCGGTCGGGGAGAAGATTCCAGAGCTGCGTCAAGCGCGTGGGCTCGGTGCGCAGGATCTCTTCGAGGGAACGTCCCGCCTGGAAGTCGTCGAGCTTGTCGGTCAAACCCTCGGCATCTTCGGCGAAGGCGGCGATGGCGGAGGCGAGTTGGCCGGCGAGGTCGGGGCCGGGGCGAATGACGCCGACGAGGACCGTGAAGCCGGACTCGGGCAACGTCGGTAGCAGCCCGGCGCGGAGCAGCGACGACTTGCCGACGCCGGGCCCGCCTTCGATCCAGATGCCGCGCGTCGTCGGCCGGGCCAAGAGTTCGCCAAGGCGCGCGACGTCCGCCTCGCGGCCGATCAGCAGGCCGCGCTCTTCCGCTTCCAGAGCGTGCAGCGAATGGAACGGCGACTTGGGAAGCGGATACGATTGAGCCACGGCGACGTCTCCCGGGAAAGGTGAAGCGAGGTATGGGGAGACTATATGGGAAACGTCGACAAGCCCAACGGGTGAGGTACTCCGAACCCTTTGGGATCCAGCGGCAGGCGCGGGTTGATCCCCGGGGTTCGGAGTACCTCACCCCGGGGCTTGTGCTCGCTCAGTCGAATAGCCGGTCGAGCTGTTTCTCGTCGGATCGGCGCTTCTTGCCCTTCTTGTCCCACAGGTCCAGGATCGCGAGCGGGTCGAATTGCCTCCAGATCGGCCGGGCCGCCATCAGGCTGGCGAGCAAGTACAGGCTGCGGAGGTTCCAGAAGACATACCCGGTGGCCGCAGTGGTGACGGCGCCCGCGACGGCGGCGATGGTCTTGTTGCGCTGCCGGTTGGCGTTCTCCAGATGCTGCGTCGCCTCGTCGAGATTGCGGAACAGGGCAGCCGAGTTCTCGCGCCAGCGTTCCGTCAAGGTCCGTACCGTCGGCACGGTCGCCGGGAACAGCGATTGCCCGGCCCGGGTCAAACCGCTGCGCAGATAGTCGGCGACGTCGCGCATCGGCGGGTTGTCGTTGATCGGGGGCATGGGAGGAGGCGGCAGTTCGGCGCTCACCACGAAGGCATTGACGAGCGTCGGCGCGCCCGGATCGGGTGCGACGTCTTCGCTGAAAGCGCCGCCGCCGCGAATGCGGTCGAGGATGTCGTCGGCATCCGATTCGTCGCCCGAGGCAGTTGCGTCGCGGTCGGTTTCGTCGCCCCCCTCGGGAGAGACGTAGCCGTAGTTGTCGCCGTTGGGTCGGCCCTCGGGGGGCACGATCGGCGCGGGAGTTACCGTCAGGCGCACCGTGACGATGGCTGAATCGACCGTTCCGTCGCTGAGGAAGTACTGGAAGCTGTCTTCGCCGAGGAAGGCGTTGTCGGGTCGGTAGGTCAGCACGCCGTCGGGCCCGACGGTGAGGATGCCGAACTGTGTTCCCTGCACGATGTGCAAGACGAGCGGATCGCCGTCGACGTCGACGTCGTTGGCGAGCAGATCGGCGTGGGAAATCGAAATCGTGGCGCCGGAGACGAGGGCGAGGCTGTCGTCCTGGGGAACGGGGGCGTGATTGACGTGGTTGACGGTGAGGACGACGGTAACCGGCCCGGTCGCGTTTTGGCCGTCGACGACTTCGTAAGTGAACGAATCGACGCCGTGAAAGAGCGGCGTGGGGACGTAGACGAACGAGCCGTCCGCATTGAACTGCAACGTGCCGTGTTGCGGCCCGGCGAGGAGGTTGGCCTGCAGCGCGTCGCCGTCAACGTCGGAATCATTTGCGAGCACGCCTGCCGTGGGAACGGCGAGGCTACCGTCTTCATCGAGAACGTAGGCGTCGTCCTGCCCGACCGGCGCGTCGCTGACGGGGGTGACGGCGATGGGAACGTTGCCGTTCACGATCTGCGCGCCGCCGGCGCCGGTGTTGCCCTGATCGTCGATTTCGATCTCGAGAAGTTCGGGCCCGAAGTAATCGGCGAAGGGGACGTAGACGAGCCCGTCGAGCGCGGCATTGATGTCGGCGGGGGCGCCCGTGAAGACCAGGGTCGAGTCGTTCACGCCGTCGCCAATGATGAAGAAAAGGTTCGCGGTGCTGCCAAGCGTGAGTCGGCCATTGGTGGTTCGGATCGTGACCAGCAGCGACCCGGCATCGACGTCGTCGACAGCGAGGACGTTCCCGGGGAACGCGAGGCTGCCGTCCTCGGCGACCGATTGCGCCCCGGGGACGCTCAGGGTCGGCGCGTCGTTGACGGCGCTCACGGTGATCGCGACGGCGCCGCTCGCAGTCAGCGGTCCCCCCACGCCGGTGTTGCCGAGGTCGTCGACGGCGACCTGAAGCGCGTCGGAGCCGTTGAAGTTTAGATTCCCCTGGTACGTCATTCCCGCGAGCGCCGCATTGAGATCGGCGACGGAACCCGTAAAGGTCATGACCGCATCGCCCGTGCCGTCGCCCACCGCGAACGTCAGGCCCGCGGTTTGACTGAGCGAAAGCGTGCCGTTCGTGACGCTCAGCGTGACCTCGAGCGGATTGCCGCCGGCGTCGGGATCGCCCACGCTCACCGTGAACGCGATCGGCGTATCTTCACTCACCGCGAGCGGGCCGGGCAAGGCGAGCGTCGGGGCGAGGTTGCTGGCGTCGACGGCGATGCTGACATTGCCGCTGGTCGTCTGCGAACCGTCAAACACATCGACCTGCACGGTCTCCGTGCCGTCGAAAAACAGATCGGAACGATAGACGAGCCCAGTGAGGGCGTCATTGATGTCCGCGAGCGAGCCGGTGAACGTCATGGTCGGATCGTTCGTGCCGTCGCCGATGGCGAATGCGAGCCCGGCGGTCTGACTGAGGGTGAGCGTGCCGTTGGCGACGGTGAGGGTGATCTGCAGCGTGCTGTCGTCGACATCGCTGACGCTGACGTTGAACGCGACGGGCGTGTCGTCCTGGGTCGAGAGCGGCCCCGGCAGGGTGAGCACGGCCGCGTCGTCGATCGCCGTGATGTTGATGGTGGCGGTATCGGAGGCGGTGAGAGCGCCGCCGGCGCCGGTGTTGCCGAGGTCGTTGACGGCGAGGGTGAGGACGGTGCTGGCGGGGGGCGCGTCGCTGCTGTGCAGAAAACTAAGCGTGCCGCCGAGGTTGCCGGCGAGGAGGTTGTTGATCTGGGCGACGGTTCCGGTGAGCGTGACGCTGCCGGTCCCGGAACCGGCGACAACGACGCCGGTGGTTCCTGCGGATGCGTTCAAGACTCCGGAGCCGACGCTGACGGTGGCCTGGACATTGTTATTGCCGGCATCGACATCGCCGATTGACAGGCCGGTGCCGTGCAGGGTCAGGGCGACCTGTTCGGTGGCGACGTAACTTGCGGGGGTGATGGTCGCGGTTGGGGCGTCGTTGGTCGCGGTGATGTTGATGGCCGCCGAGTCGGAGGCGGTGAGGGCGCCGCCGCCGGTGTTGCCGAGGTCGTCGACCACGAGGGTGAGGGTGTCGCTGGCGGGGGGCGTGTTCGAGTTGATGACATACGACAGCGTGCCGCCGAGATTGCCGGCGAGGAGGTTGTTAATCTGCGTCAGCGTGCCGGTGAGCGTGATGCTGTTCGTGCCGGAACCGACGATGCCGACGCCGGTGGTTCCCGCGCTGGCGTTGAGGGTGCCGGAGACGACGCTGACGGTGGCCTGGACGTTGTTGCCGCCGGCATCGGGGTCGGCGATCGAGATCCCGGTACCGTGCAGGGTCAAAGCGACCTGTTCGGTGGCGACGTAACTCGCGGGAGTGATGGTCGCGGTCGGAGCGTCGTTGGTCGCCGCGATGTTGATGGTGGCGGTATCCGAGGCGGTGAGAGCGCCGCCAGCGCCGGTGTTGCCGAGGTCGTTGACGGCTAGGGTGAGGACGGTGCTGGCGGGGGGCGCGTCGTTGCTGTGCAGGAAGCTGAGTGTGCCGCCGAGGTTGCCGGCGAGGAGGTCGTTGATCTGGGCAACGGTTCCGGTGAGCGTGACGCTGCTGGTCCCGGAACCGATGACGCTGACGCCCGTGGTTCCTGCGGATGCGCTCAAGACTCCGGAGCCGACGCTGACGGTGGCCTGGACATTGTTATTGCCGGCATCGACATCGCCGATTGACAGGCCGGTGCCGTGCAGGGTGAGGGCGACCTGTTCGGTGGCGGCGTAACTTGCGGGGGTGATGGTCGCGGTCGGGGCGTCGTTGGTCGCGGTGATGTTGATGGCCGCAGAGTCGGAGGCGGTGAGTGCGCCGCCGGCGCCAGTGTTGCCGAGGTCGTCGATCGCCAGGGTGAGGGTGTCGCTGGCGGGGGGCGTGTTCGAGTTAATGAGATACGTGAGCGTGCCGCCGAGGTTGCCCGCGAGGAGGTTGTTAATCTGCGCCAGCGTGCCGGTGAGCGTGATGCTGTTCGTGCCGGAGCCGACGATGCCGACGCCGGTGGTTCCCGCGCTGGCGTTGAGGGTGCCGGAGACGACGCTGACGGTCGCCTGGACGTTGTTGCTGCCGGCGTCGGGGTCGGCGATCGAGATCCCGGTACCGTGCAGGGTCAGGGCGACCTGTTCGGTGGCGGCGTAACTTGCGGGGGTGATAGTCGCGGTAGGGGCGTCGTTGGTCGCCGTGATGTTGATGGTGGCGGTGTCGGAGGCGGTGAGAGCGCCGCCGGCGCCGGTGTTGCCGAGGTCGTTGACGGCGAGGGTGAGGACGGTGCTGGCGGGGGGCGCGTCGCTGCTGTGCAGGAAACTAAGCGTGCCGCCGAGGTTGCCGGCGAGGAGGTCGTTGATCTGGGCGACGGTTCCGGTGAGCGTGACGCTGCTGGTCCCGGAACCGACGATGACGACGCCCGTGGTCCCTGCGGATGCGTTCAAGATTCCGGAGCCAACACTGAGAGTCGCCTGCACGTTGCTGCCGCCGGCATCGATATCGCCGATCGACAGGCCGGTGCCGTGCAGCGTCAGGGCCACTTGTTCGGTGGCGGCGTAACTTGCCGGCGTGATGGTCGCGGTCGGTGCGTCGTTGACAGCATTCACGACCAGGCTGGCGACGTCGGTGTCGCTGGAGAACGCGGTATTGCCGCCGTTGCTCGTCGTGTCTGAGAAACCGCCGTTGTTGCCGGTCGTTCGGTCCCAGGCACGGAAGGTGAGGGCGCTCGGCAGGGTCCCGCTGAAGTTGGGAGGGGGCTGAAAGGCGACGCGAACGCCGGCACTGGCGGCGAGGAGCCGGGCGTTGTCGTCGGCGACGGCGCCGAGGGCGAACCAGTTGGCGCCGTTGTTGAGCGAGTACCACCACGAGCCGCCGGCGTCGGCCGCGGTGACGGCGATGCCCAGGAGCGCGCCTCCGTCGACGTCGACGACGTTGTCGACCTGTCCGGCTGGCGTCGCGAAGTCCACGAGCTGCGAAACGAGCGTGCCGACCGCGCCGACCGGCGCCCCGGCGTCCTCGTTCACGGCGCCCAGGGCTGGGCTGCGCGAAGGATCGAGCACCGGCGCATGGCCGACGGCGACGACGACGGCGCTCAACTCCGACGTCGAGTTGAGCGTGAGATCGGTCGAGGTCGCCGAGATCGATTCCCCCGCCAGGACGGTAGCGGCCAACGTGACGGAGAACGACGCATTGCCGGAGCCGTCGGTGGTGATGTCCAGGAACCCGAGGTAACGCTGGCCTTCGCCGAACCCCGAGGGATCGGCCGTGGCGCTGGCGAAGAACTCCAGGCGATAGGTACGGGACAGGGCGAGGCTGTTGTAGGTACCGGCGATGTCGATTTGGCCGGCGGAATTGGTGGCGGCGCTGGTGAGAACGGGGAAGTTTTTGACCGAGTTGCCGCCGCCGTCGCCGTCGCCGAAGTCGTTGGCGCTGACGCCGTTCGCGGGGTCGCCGGCGCCGGCGGGTTGGAGGTCGATGCCGAGTCGGCCGTTGCCGAAGATCGAGTTCTGCGAGATGACGACTCCCTCGCTGAACTGGTCGATGAAAACGCCCGAGCCGCCGTTACTGACGATGACGTTGGCGGTCAGCGTGAGGTTGTCGGCATTCTCGACGCGAATGCCGTCCTGTGAAAAGCCTTGAATGCGGATGCCCGCAACGAACGTGTCGTTCGCCTGAATGGTGAAACCGCTCTTGCCCGATCCCGCCGAGCTGCCGTCGACAATGATCGTCGGCGCGCCGGCGACATAGCCCGGCTGCGTCGTCGCGTCGATAATCAAGGCGTCGGTGATCGCGGGCCAGCTCGAGTTTACGAAAATCGTGTGCGGCCCGGCCCCGGCGATATTGAAGTGAATCGTGTCCTGCCCGGCGTTCATGTTGGCATTGTCAATCGCCCAACGCAGCGAACCCGCGCCCGCGTCGTTGGCGTTGACCACCGTATACGTGAGCAGCTGACCCTGCCAACCGCTCGCCGCGAACGGAGTCGCGGTTTCGACGGCGCCGATTTGAAACTCCAGCTCCCAGTCCGACGCGTCCGTGACATCCGTGCTGCCGGCGACGTCGGCGCCGGTCCATTGCTGGATCTGCGTCAGCAGGTCTTGCCCGTCCTGCGTCTGCGCCAGATTGCAGCCGTAAAACAGGAGGTCGCCATGGTCGGCGAGCGCCTGTCCCCAGCGAAAGATCTGTTGCTCGTAACACTTGATCGACCCGGAATCGAGCCGGGCCGAGCCCAGCTGCAATGCGCCTGC
Organism: Gemmatales bacterium; assembly: GCA_038217425.1. Lineage (GTDB taxonomy): Bacteria > Planctomycetota > Planctomycetia > Gemmatales > Gemmataceae > JAIEPT01. Next base: position 3,672 of record JBBQPM010000077.1, on the reverse strand, counting down.
CGAGCCGTGCGAGACGATGTGGACGGCATCGATGCCCGTGTGCCGTGCGAGGACGTCGCTGATGATTTGCATGCCGTCTTGATTGGGCCCGATCACGAATGTTTCGTAGAGCGTCCCTTCCGGCAACTGACTCAGGAGTTGCTCGAGATTGTCGACCGTGGAATCGACGAACAGGATCTCGTGCCGCGTGTCGGCGACCAGAGCGGGCGTAACGTCGTACGGCACGCTCCAGGGACTGACCGTGGGCAGCACGCGGGCGCCGAGTTCTTCGCAGGCGAGTCCGACGGGGCGTCCAGAAACGCGTCGGCTGCGCGTTCGCAAGAGCGCTCGGCGGCAGCGGCGATCGGGCCCGACGGAATTCACGGCCAACCCTCAAGATTCATAAAGTCCGCGCAACTATAGCTTTTTTTTGGGGAGCAAGTCGGATGGATTTTGCGGAAAGCCCAGGGATGGCTATCCCTGGGAAAAGATGTTGTTGTCGCAGGGTTCCCCAGGGATAGCCTTCCCTGGGCTTTCGCCGGCTACCTGCCCCATTCGAGGTGATTCTCGAGCCGGTCGGGCACGCGCTGCGTCAGGTGCTCGAGCGCCTTGCGGACGTCCATGTAGCCGACGAGCGCCCAGGCTTCTTTGCCGTACTGCGTATGCCAGAGGGTGAAGACGGCTTCGTGTTCGACGCCGCCGAACCAGCGGTACCAGGTTGATCTCGGAGCCACGCGGATGCGGTGGTAGCCGTCCAGCAGGCGACATCGGCAATTGGGTTCGCGCTGGGCGTACAGGCGGAGGGTTTCCTCGTCGGCGTTGTGCAGCAGTTCGCCGACGCCGGCGACATGGGCGGGAGCGCCGCCGTCGACGACCAGCGACGCCAGGGCGGCGCCGAAGAGTCCGCCGAGCGCGAACCCGGTCATGCGCGCCACTTGCTTGCTATTATCCCTGGAGCCTTGCATCTCGATGAAAAGCAGCTCGTTTTCGGTGAGGTAGATGCGATACAGGTTGCCCTGGTTCTTCCCGAGCGCACGGGCGTTCCAGAACGGCAGCGGCGCGAGCGCAATGTCAGGAACGTCGACCGTGGGCGCCGCTGCGCGCGGGGTTCGGCCCGACTGGATGGCATCGCGCGCCGGCTCCGCCGGCCTGGCCTGAATGGCGGTGCAGCCCGGAGCGATCGGTTTCGGCGCCGGCGGATATCGTCTCGGCGGTTCGGCGGGGTATTGGGAAATGGGAGAAGAAAGGTCGCGCCGGGGTTCCAGGGCTCCCAGCATGTCCTCCGCACGCAGCGTTCGGCCACACTTGGAACACCAGGGAGGGAGTCGGCCCTGATCGTCCATCCGGATCGAGGCGCCGCAATGAGGACAGTAGACCGCCAGCATGAGCTACTCCATGCGAAACGTTTCGCAAGTGTAGTTCGCTGCCGGCGGAAAAGCAAAGGGCTCACTTGGAGGGCGTGATCTCGAAGCGGTACGACCTGGGCGCCGCCGCGTCGCGGATGCGCTGGTCGGCCTCCTCGATCTTCTTCGCAGCCACGGCCAGCGCTTCCTTGAGCTTCGGCGCCGCGCCCGGATCATGGGCGACCTTCGACTGCCCACGCCATTGCCCGACGAGCGTCGCCCGTGCGGAGATCGCGTCGAGGATCGCCTTGCCCTGGGCCGCGATCGGGTTCGTCCCCTTGACAGGCGAAGCGAGCGGGAACGCGGTCAGATTGACGCCGCTGGCCAATTCCTTAGCGGAGAGCGTCCCCAGGACGATGCCGTTGACTTTGAGATCGTAGTTGCCTTCTTGCAGATCCGTCACCGTGAGCAGATACTGGCTCATCTCGAGAATCGTCGGATCGAGCGCCAGGACGCGGCGAGCTTCTTCGGGAATCGGGAACGCGGAGCAGGCGTCGAGGCGATCGAAGCTGACCGAGTTCGATTCGACCTTGACATTCGTGAGCTTGCAGTCGACGCCGTCGGCGCCCTTTTTGCCGAGGGTCGCGGAGCTGACCTGACCGGGAGCGCCGAGCTGCTTGAGCAGCGCCGCGGCCATCATGAGTTGGCCCGTTTGACCGGGATGGACCGGATCGCCCATCATGGTGACGAGATCCTTGCTCGACTTTTCGTGGACTGCCAGGAACGCTTGCAGATGCTCGGCGCCCGCGAGGCTCTTATTGCCGGCGGCTCCCTTGATCTGGCCCAGGAGCGTGAGCAGGTTTTCATTCGGCTTGTTCTTGCCCCAGACGTCGAGAAGGGCGTGGAACTGGTCGCCGTAAGGAATCTTCTCCGCGGCGCAGAACTCTTTGAGAGCGACTGAGTACTCATGCAGGCGTTGGTTGCCGCCGAGCTTGGCCATGGTGTCGCCGTTGTTGACCGGGCTGGGGGCGAGGATGACGGGCCGGGCGCCGGTCGCGCGGATGCGGTCGACCATGACCTTCATGTTGGCGATGAACTTCGCGGTTTCGGTGCCCCCCTTGTCATTCATGCCGAGTTCGACGGAGACGACGGTCGGCTTCCACGCGGCGATGTCGTAATCGAAGCGGGCGAGCGTGGACGGGATCGTGTGTCCGCCGACGCCGGAATTGCGGAACGCGAACTTCATATTCGGGAAGCGGGCGTAGCAGTAGGCCTCGAAGTAGTTGGAATGCTGGTGTTGGGCGGTAATGCTATCGCCGGCCATCACCCAGACGTCGCCGTCTTTGAGGGGAAATGTGGATTGCGCCCACGCCGGACTGGCGAGGAGAGCGAGGAGAAGAGACAAGCGTCGCATGGGAATGCTCCAGGGAGGAAGGTGAGGGCGAGAACAGCATGAAAGCTCTCGTTCCCGGGCTCTGCCCGGGAACGCACTGTACGCGAGGCTCTGCCTCGGCGCCAGGATCATTGCAAACAATGTCCTTGTCGCCGGTGATTGAAAACGAGGCAGAGCCTCTGGGCAGTGCGTTCCCGGGCAGAGCCCGGGAACGAGAATGGCGGGTTACGTTCGGCGTTTCTTCTTTTGGTTGGCGAGGTACGTCGTTTCCAACTCACTCGTCAGTTCGTCCAGGCGATCCATGATCCGGCGCAGCGGGCGCGGCTTGTGATTGGCGAGGGCATAAACCGTCATCAGCGGCAGGAACACTGTCGTGTCGAGGTAGCAGATGATGGAGTTGGGGAGCTGTTCGGGATCGACTTTGCCCCAGGTCATGGCTTCGCCGGGGGTGGCGCCGCTCAGGCCGCCGGTGTCGGGGCGGGCGTCGGTCACTTGTAGGAAGTAATCGTGCCCGGCTTCCTCGAGCCCCAGGACTTCCTGAATCTGCGGCTCCGTCTGCAACAAGAAATTCTTGGGCGAACCGCCGCCGAGGATGAAGGCGCCGCTCGCTCCGGTCTTCTTCGCTTCATACACGATGGCGGCGGATTGATTCACATCGCGCAGCGGATCGATGCTCAGCTTCGAGCCCTCGAGCTGCAGGGCCGCGAGGTTCATGCCGATCGAGCTGTCGCCCGGCGAGGACGTGAAGATCGGCACGCCGCACCGGTACGCGGCCGCCAAGAGACAGCGATGCTTCGCCTTTGCTTCGTCTTCCTGGGCGGCGAGGTATTTGCCCACAAGATTGTGAAACTCGGCGGTGCCGAAGGTCTTTTGGAACGGTTCGCTTCGGCACAGGGTGCGGTAGAAGCTATCGGTGCCGAGCAGGTTTTCGTAGTCGAAGACGATGTCGTAGATGCG
>JBBQPM010000076.1:0-30241 GCA_038217425.1 Gemmatales bacterium | reverse complement strand
TGCCGGGACGAGTGCCGGAAACCATTGGCGCGCCCACGGGTCGCTGCTGTGTTCTCACTTGATGAACGTCCAGTGTCGGTAGAAGCTGCCGCTGAAGCGAAACATGAGCGTGCGGACGCAGCCGAGGATCGCGTCCATCACGCGCGGCAAGTAGCTGGGCCGCAGAATGTCGACGAACATGCAGTAGCGGACCTGGTCGGATTCGTTGCACGACTGGTGCTGCAGGGTGTCGTCGAAGATGAAGAGCTTCTGGTCGCGCCAGCGATTGACGTGGTTGCCGACCTTGATGTAAACCTGGTCGCTGACGGTGTCGTTGAGGTTGTAGAGGACGCGGAGCGTGGTGCGCAAGGGGCCGAAATGCTTGCCGGTCGATTGTTTCGAGTTGAAGATCGACAGGCCGATGGTACGTATAAATTGGTAGGGCTTGTGGAAGTCGGGGGCATCGACGGAAGTCTGCACGTTTTGGCCGTACCATTTGAAGAACACCATGCCGCGCGGATTGTCCCCCATTTTCTCGCGGACCTGGCCCATGAGGTCGCAGGCGTAGGCCGAGCGAACCATGTCCTGGATCTCGTCCTGATACGCCTGGGGCAAGTCGGCGAGTTCATAAATTCCCTTGTTGCGGTAGGGGAACGCGAGCAAATCGACGAACAGGTTGAAAGGGGCCAGGATCCAGGTGAGGAGGCCGTTGCCGGCGAAGTAGCGGTCGAATGACCCGAGCGTGCGCTGGGTGTTACGCAGGTAGTCGAGCAGGCCGAAACAGAAGAAGATCGCCGAGGGGATCGGGATGAAATAGAGGGCGAGCACGAGCGGCACGAGGCGTTTGACGGTTCGCCTCACGCGGCGCGCGGAGATGAGCGGTTGACTTTTGACGGGTGCGAGCAGGACGTCGGCAGCCATCCTTGGCCTCCTGGAGTTCGGGTGTTCGCCGAAATCTTAACGGGTCTGCCGAACGGTTGGAAGAGCGGTTTCACGCGGCGGCGCGCAACCGCAGGCACGCCCGCAGCAGTTCCGGCAATTCCGCGAGCGGCAGCGAGTTGGGTCCGTCGCTGAGGGCCTCGTCGGGATTGGGATGGGTCTCCAGGAAGAGCCCGTCGCAGCCGACCGCGACCGCGGCCTTGGCCAGGTACGGGATCATTCGGCGATCGCCGTCGCTTTGGTCGCCCTTGCCCGCGGGCTTCTGCACGCTGTGGGTGGCGTCGAATATCACCGGGCAGCCGAGGTCTTGCATCCACGGGATCGCGCGGAAATCGTTGACCAGTTGACCGTAGCCGAACGTCACGCCCCGTTCCGTGAGCAGCAGCTGGCGATTGCCGACCTCGGCCATCTTGCTGACGACGTTCTTCATATCCCAGGGGGCCATGAATTGGCCCTTCTTGACGTTGATCGGCTTGCCCGTCTTTCCGGCCGCGAACAAGAGATCGGTCTGCCGGGCTAAAAATGCCGGGATCTGCAAGAGATCGCAAACGTCAGCGACCGGTTCGGCCTGATGCGTCTCGTGCAGATCGGTGACGACCGGCAGCCCCGTCTGGCGTTTGACGGCGGCGAGCGTCTTGAGGCCTTCGAGCAGGCCCGGGCCGCGAAAGGATTTGCCGGAGGAGCGGTTGGCCTTGTCGAAGGAGGCCTTGAAGACGATGGGGATATTGAGTTCCTGGCCAATCTCGGCAAGGCGTTCCGCGATGGCGAGCGTGAGGTCGTGCGATTCGATGACGCAGGGCCCGAGGATCCAGAGAAGAGGTTTGCCGGGACCGCAGACGTGCGGGCCGACGTTGACGAGATTGCTGGGCATGCGGGAGTCCTTTCCGAGTCGACAAAATGCGTTTAGCCACAGAGGGCGCCGAGAACACAGAGATAGAAAAGGGCGAATGCGTCTTACGTTATTCCGCTTACTCTGTGTCCTCTGTGGCTAAATTCGATTAGCCAAACGCTACCAGATCGAGATTTCCAGGTCGAGTTCGATCTTGAACTTTTCGAGCACCTTGGCGCGCATGAGTTCGATCAACCGCTGGACGTCGCGGGCGGAGGAATGGGGCTCGACGACGACGAAGTTGGCGTCGCGTTCGTTGACCTGGGCGCCTCCCACTTTCGTGCCGACCAGCCCGGCTTGCTCGATCAGTGCCGCCGCCACCAGGCCGGGCGGATTTTTGAAGACCCGGCCCGCCGCCTGAAAGCTGAACGGATGGCTCGCCTTGCGCTGGATCCACGCCTTGCGCAGGTGCTTCACGATGAAGTCGGGCTGCTCGACTTCGAGTTCGAACTCGGCCGTCAGCAGCACCGGGTCGTCGAGATTGCTGGTGCCGGGGCCGAAGCGGAGTTCGTCGCGTTCGCGGGTGAAGATGTTGCCTTGGTCGTCCATGACGTCGACGGAGCGGAGGAATTGCCCGATTTCGCCCGATCGGCTGCCGGCGTTATGCCGTAGGGCGCCGCCGACGGTTCCGGGCATGCCGACGAGATGTTCGAGGCCGGAGAGGTTGGCGTGAGCGGCGGCGGCGATGAGTCGGGCGATGGGGGCGCCGCAACTGGCGCGGACCCGTTTCCCCTGGGCGACGACCTCCGTGAACGCGTCCGCGGTCAGGCGCAAGACGACGCCGCGAATGCCTTCGTCGCGGATGAGGACGTTGCCTCCCACGCCCAGAATCCGCATCGGCAGATGATCGCGATGGCAACCCTTGACGATGTCCGCAAGCTCGGCGATGGTGCGCGGATGGATCAAGTAATCCGCCGGCCCGCCGACCTTGAAGATCGTGTACGGAGCCAACGGTTCCTTCACCTTGACGATGTCCCGGTACTTCTCCAGCCAAGGCAATGCCATGCTTCCGTTCCTCCGCGCAAGAATGCGTCTGGACCGCAGATCATTTTATGGAAATCTCGGCGACCGGCGCCACGCCCGCTACAATGCCCCCGGAGGGATTATGTTCGAGGTGACTCGCGAAATTCGCTTTTGTTACGGCCATCGCCTGCTCAACTACGACGGCAAGTGCAAGCATCTGCACGGCCACAACGGCGTCGCCGTCATCACGCTCCAGGCCGAATCGCTCGACCCCCTCGGCATGGTCGTCGACTTCTCGCAGCTCAAACGCGTCGTCGGCGCCTGGATCGACGCCCATCTCGACCACCGCATGATCCTGCACCGCGACGATCCCGTGCTCCCCGAACTACGCCGGCAGGGCGAACCCATCTATCTCCTCGACGTCAACCCGACAGCTGAGAATATCGCCAAGGTGATCTTCGACGTCGCGGCTTCGCAGGGCTTCCCGGTGACGCAGGTCGCCCTCTGGGAGACGGACGATTCGTTCGCGGTGTATCGGTCGATGAAAAAGGCTTGAGTTTTCCGTTTTTGCCGGAAACGCGCTTGACAGGTTTCGCCCGCACTTCGTATATTTAATGTTACAGGTCTTTGCAGTGGATCGTTGATTTCTGTCGTTTCTGACGTTGATTTCTTGTTGTTCATTATCTAGGTCGCCCACCCCAGGCTGATTGCTGTAGACCGTCCAAACAAACGGAAGCGTTGCCTCGGTTCTTTGCCCCCCTTGAACCAGCGGCGCTTCCGTTTTTTCGTTTTGCTTCCCCCGAGATCGCCTCCTGGATCGCCCTCCTGGGGCTTTCGCCAACGTTTTGCAAATCGCTAAAATCGCTCGCCGGGCAATTTTGTCTTGTTCGGCAACCCTTCTTGGCGTATACAATCAGTCTGTAGCGGTCGCTTTGCGCCTGCTCTATCTCGCAAACCCCTCCCCGAAGACACCCTTTTAGGAAACGTATGAGTTCCAAGCAAATTCCTACTCCGCCGAAACGCCAAGGTTTGGTTGGGTGGTTCTTGTCGCCTCAAGTCAACGAAAAACCTTCCAAGGCGGAATCCGAAAAGATCGATTGGCTCCGGGCTATCCCGTTCGGCCTCATGCACCTCGCCTGCATCCTCGTGATCTGGGTCGGCTGGAGCTGGTGGGCCGTCGGCGTCGCGGCGTTTCTCTACGCGCTCCGCGTTTTCACCCTCACGGGCTTTTACCACCGCTATTTCTCGCACCGCTCCTTCAAGACCGGTCGCGTCAGCCAGTTCATTTGGGGCTGGATCGGCTGCACCTCGATTCAGCGCGGCCCCCTCTGGTGGGCCGCCCACCATCGCTTCCATCACCAACATTCCGACGATCCCGAAGATCTCCATTCGCCCCGGCAAAAAGGGCTGATCTATTCCCACTGGGGCTGGTTCCTCGCACCCCGCGCCAATGCCACCAATCTTCGCCTCATCCCCGACTTCGCCAAATTTCCCGAAATGCGCTGGCTCGATCGCTGGGATCTCATCCCCGGAATCGTCCTCGGCTTCATGCTCTACGGTTTCGGCGCCTTGCTGCAATATCAATGGCCCGAACTCGGCGCCACCGGCTGGCAGATGGTCGTCTGGGGCATGTTCGTTTCCACCATCTTCGTCTATCACGTCACCTACCTCGTGAACTCCGCGACGCACGTCATCGGCACGCGCCGATACGAGACCAAGGACGATAGCCGAAACAGCCTGATCGTCGCGCTGCTCACCTTCGGCGAAGGCTGGCACAACAACCACCATTACTACCCGAACTCGACGCGTCAGGGGTTCTTCTGGTGGGAAATCGACATCACCTACTACGTCCTCTGCTTCATGAGCATGTTCGGGCTGGTCTGGGATCTCAGGCCCGTGCCGAAGCGTCTGCTCTATCCGAAGCCCAAGGCGCTGCCGAGCACGGATCGGGCGCCGGTCGCCTCGTGAGTGAACGTCTTTATCGAATTTCACCGAGCCGCAACCGAAGAGGGAGCGGCTCTTGTTATTAAGGGCCTGTCGCGATGGATTTCCTGCTCCCTGAACTCGGCGAAGGCGTCTACGAAGCGGAAATGTCGCGCTGGCTGGTCGAGCCCGGCCAGACAGTGAAGCCCGGCCAAGCCCTGCTCGAAGTGCTCACCGACAAGGCGAGCATGGAAGTCCCCGCCCCGTTCGCGGGCATCATTCGCGAACTCAAGGCGAAAGCCGGGCAAGCAGTCAAGGTCGGCGAAAAAGTGCTCGTCTACGATCCGCCCGGCCAAGGCGACTCCCCGGAGCCGGAAAAGCCCGCTCAGGCCGAAGCGCCCGTCTCGGCGCCCGTCGTCGTTTCGACGTCGCCGACGCAGGGGGTGAAAGCCGCTCCCTCAGTCCGCGCAACGGCGCGTCAGCTGGGCGTCGATCTCGCTTCGCTCAAGGGGACCGGGCCGGAGGGGCGAGTACTGCTCGAGGATCTCACCCGCGCCGTCAACGGACGCGTCGCCGCGGCGCCCAAAGCCTTGGCGCCCGAGAAACTCGCCCTGGAGTTCGGCCAGGCCGGGACGCGCGTCAAGCTCCAGGGGCTACGCCGCAAGATCTCCGAACACATGGTCGATGCCAAACGCATCATCCCGCATTACACCTATGTCGACGAATGCGACGTCAGCGAACTGGTGCGCGTGCGCGAGGGCCTCAGGGATGCGTTCCAGGCCAAGGGCGCCAAGCTCACGTACCTGTCGTTCGCAGTGAAGGCGGCCGCGCTCGCGCTCAAGGAAATCCCGATCGTCAACGCTTCGGTCGACGACGAAGCGGGCGAAATCGTGCTGCACCGCCAGGTCCACGTCGGCATCGCGGTCGCGGTCGCCAACGGTCTGCTCGTCCCGGTGATCCGCGACGCCGACCGCAAATCGCTCCTGGAGATCAGCCTCGACATTCAGCGGCTCAGCGAAGAGGCCCGCACGGGCAAGGCGAAGCTCGAGAACCTCCGCGGCGGCACCTTCACCGTCACGTCGATCGGCAACATCGGCGGCCTCTTCGCCACGCCGATCATCAACCACCCCGAGGTCGGCATCGTCGGTCTGGGCAAAATCGTCAAACGTCCGATCTACGATGTGCACGGCCAGCTCAAAGCCGCCGACATGCTCTATTTGTCGTACTCATTCGACCACCGCATCCTGGACGGCGCCATCGGCGCGAGCTTCGGAAACGCCGTCATGCGCTGGCTGCAAAAGCCGCTCGAGATGCTGCTGGGGTGAGCATAGAATGTCACTAACGGAATCTGTGACGAGAACGCACATGATTGACGTCATTCGCGATCGACGAGCCGAATTGAACGCGTTGTGCCAAACGTATCAGGTAGAGCGTTTAGAGATCTTCGGTTCGGCCGTTCAACCTTGCCGTCGACTTTCCGAGCCGGAAGCGTCAGCGACGATTTTGCGAAGATCGTCGCTAACGCTTCCGGCTCGGAAAGAATCGCGAACGTCTCATTATCGACCGAGCACGGTATAAAAGGAGCAAGCGAGTAGAAGTAAGTCGTCGACTTTCCGAGCCGGAAGCGTCAGCGACGATTTTGCGAAGATCGTCGCTGACGCTTCCGGCTCGGAAAGAAAACGCGAACGTCTCATTATCGACCGAGCACGGTAAAAAAGGAATCACCAATCATGAAATACGCACCAACTGTGCTCGTCCTTTGCACCTTGGCCTGGCCTGCCTTCGTCGCGGAAGCGGGCGATGCTCCGAAGCCAGTCAAAGTCTTCATCCTCGCCGGCCAATCGAATATGGAAGGGCACGCGGTCGCGGACCTTGACGGCAAGAACTACAACGACGGCAAAGGGACGCTAAAGGCCTTGATGAGCGACCCGGCCAAGGCGCCCCTCTTCAAGCACCTCAAGAACGCGGCCGGCGAATGGACCGTTCGCAACGACGTCTGGGTCCGCTATCAGCGCGAGAAGCATCCGCTTCTGTCCGGCCCGCTCACCATCGCGTTCTCAGCCTACGGCGGCAAACACCACTTCGGCCCGGAACTGCAGTTCGGCCACGTCCTCGGCGATCGCCTCGACAACCAGGTTCTTTTAATTAAGACGGCGTGGGGAGGAAAAAGTCTCTACAAGGATTTTCGGCCGCCAAGTTCCGGGGGCGAGGTCGGGATCTACTACAAGAAAATGTTGGCGGAAGTCCGCGTGGCGCTCACGAATCTCAAGACCGACTTCCCCGATTACAAGGGCCAGGGTTACGAGTTGGCGGGCTTCGTCTGGTATCAGGGCTGGAACGACGGCGTCGATCCCAAGAACGCCGTCCCTGAATACGAACAGAATCTGGTCAACCTGATCAAGGACGTCCGCAAGGATCTGGAGGCGCCGAGCCTGCCTGTGGTCGTCGGCGAATTGACCGGGCCCTGGGTGCAGGCGCCGGGCGCGTGGAACACGCTTCGTCTGGCGCAAAAAGCCGCGGCTGCTCGTGCCGAGTTTCAGGGGACGGTCGCCTTCGTCGAGACGCGCGACTTCGTTCGCCGACCCGAAGATTCGCCTAATCCGGGGCATGGACACCACGAGTTCGGCAACGCCGAGACGTTGTTCCTGGTCGGCGATGCCCTGGGCAAGGGAATGATCTCGCTGCTGGCGCCGATGAAGAAGGTGCAAGTCGATCCAACGTTGCCGAAGTCGCATACGACGCGCACGATCGAAGGGTGGACCATACGCGTCGACGACCGGTTGCTCCACGCGCCCCACGAGGCGCTCGGCGTGAAGGCGCTTCGATTTCTCGAGGCGAAGCTCAGCGACATCGTCGTCGTCGTCCCCAAGGACAAGCTCGAAAAGCTACAGGCGGTTACGATCGTCGTCGATCTTTCGCACGGCAAACTTGTGCCGATGCAGTATCATCCGAGCGTCGGCTGGCTCAAGGGCAATGGCTACTCGGCCGACCTTGCAAAATGCGTTCATATCCCGCGTGCTGCCGATCTCGCGACGTCGCGCAATATTCGCGAACAGCCGTGGGTGATCCTCCACGAACTGGCGCACGCCTTTCACGATCAGGTGCTGGGATTCGACGAACCGCGTATCCGCGAAGCTTACTCGAACTACCAAAAAAGCGGACGCGGCGACAAGACGTTGCTCTTTAACGGCAAGCGCGTCAAGCATTACGCCCTGACGACGCCGATGGAGTTTTTCGCCGAGATGACGGAAGCGTATTTCGGCGTTAACGATTTCTTTCCGTTCAACCGCGCCGAGCTGCGCGAGGCGGAACCGGAGATTTTCGCGCTGATCGAAGGGATCTGGGAATCGCCCAAGAAGTAAGCAACGCAAAAAGGGCCAGCCGCTGATGACGGCTGGCCCTCGTGCGTATGATTCCGTGCGGGGCAATCACTAATTCTTGGGCAGGAGCTTGACCAGGGCTTCGATGTTTTCCTGGGTGGCTTCGCCGCGGATCGTGATCGTGGAGCCGTTGATGCCGGAGACCAACGTCTTGGCCATGGCGGCGAGGGGGGCGAGTTTTTCGTCGGCTTGGGCGGCGTTTTGCGCCTGGCCCTTTAGCGTGCCGAGAACGAAGTCGAGCAGGAACTTCGTCTGCATCGCGGAGTCGGCGTCCTTGGCATTGATCGACGCGAGCATTTCGACCTTCTTGCCAAGACTGATGCCGAAGCTGGCGCCCTCGAAGTTCGCGAGTTGATCGATGACCTGCGCGGGGACGCGCGGGTTGTTCTTGACCATCTTGGCGAAGGCGTCGGCGGTGGCGACGATCGAGACGGTCGGATTCGCCGGGAGCGTCGCCAGCGTGGCGCGGAAGCTCGGCTTGAAGTTGGCGACCTTGGCCGCGGTCAGCCGGCCGATGGCGCCGACGAGCTGTTCCTTGGTCGGCGCCGCGACCAGATGCTTGTCGCGAATCACGCTGGCGAAGACGGTCTTCTCGTTCTTCACCGTGATCTCCATCATGCGGTGATCGCCCAGCTTGCTGATCTTGAACGATTCGTTAGACTCTTTCGCCGCCTCTTCCGAAGCCGTGTAGATCTTGTCGGAGTCGAAACTGCCGCTCAGCACGATGAAGCCCGAATCGAGTTCCTGCGAACCGTCCGAAGCCACGGTGACGCTGTCGATGTTCTTACCGAGATCGATACCGGCCTTGGTGATGAACTTCTTGAAGGAGCCGTTCTCCTCGATCTTCTTCGAAACGTCCTGGCGAATCTTTTCGACCAGATCCTTGTTGTTCTTGGCGACGTCGGAGTCGATCGCTTGCCGAATGTTGATCGAGAACAGAAATTCGGTGTCCGCAGGGAGCAGGTTGGGATCGACGGCTCGCAGCGAAGCGGCGGGGATCAATCCGACGACCAGCGCCCCCCAGAGGGCGCGACGGAAAACTTGCATGTTGCATCTCCTCGATAAAAAGCGTAAATCGCCCTCTCCAGGGCCTGGACATGTTACCTTGAAAGGACGGACCAAGTTTCAGATAACGGAATCTTAGCAAATGTCCAGTGTACGCATTGTTTTTCGTGGGGGAAAGATTTTTTTGGCGCAAGAGCCGAAACTTGTTACGTTCCTTTTGTGACCCACTGGGGTCGCGAATCCAGGTGATCCATGAACGCGATGGTGAAAAATGTCGGCCTCGTCCTGATTTGCCTTTTCGGCATGAGCGATTTCGCGTCGGCTCAAATCAAAGGGAATGTGACGGTTACGATCTACAATCAGTCGAACGTTCCGGTCTTGATTCAGGGGGCGAGCAATATCGGCGGCATGGTGCGGCGCGGCCCGGCTCTCGTGATTCCGGTCGGCAAAGTTGCCAGCGACTTCAATGTCCCCGCCGGGGGCGTGCGTTTCTTCTCCGCCTTCGACGCCAACCAATCCTCACGCAACCTCATGCGCGACCTCCCCATCCAGATGCCCGCCGGCGGCGAGGCGACGCTCTTCTTGAGGCAGTCCCCCACCGGAGTGCTGGTGCTGCATCGATAGGGCGCGCCAATGGTTTCCGGCACTCGTCCCGGCATAACCGGCGAGCCAGGGCGCGTAAGCGCCTGGAGTAACCGCACGGGATGCTGTGCTCCAGGCGCTTACGCGACCGGGCTCGCCAGAATCCATTGGCGCACCCCATCGATAACGAGTCTGCTCGTTCCTGTTGACGTTTTCGCACATCCGGTTATAGTCGCCGACCACGGAGGGTCGCGGATGGACGTTAGCCGAGTCGCACAGCTTGCCTTTGAAACGCCCGCGACATGGGAGGAAGGGGATTGCCCCCTGTGCTCCAGTCCGCGCTGGCGGCCCTGGCTGGAAGCGGCCGAGCACGCGACCGACCGGCGCTATCTATTGGTGCGCTGCAACGAATGCGACCTCTGCTTCACCAATCCGCGACCTGTTTTCACTCCCACGCCTATTTCCCCGCGGCCCGCCCACGAAAGTTCCGCGCTCGCCTCCTGGGGTCGGCGACTGCCGGGCCGAAACAACTGGCGCCATGCCCTGCCGCCGCACGGTCAGAAACGCCTGCTCGACGTCGGCTACGGCGACGGCGCGTTCCTGACGCGCATGCGAACGCTCGGCTGGCAGGCCGTCGGCATCCATCTCGAAGCATTGGTGCTCGCGCAACTGCCCAGCGAATCCTTTGATCAGATCACGTTTTGGGACACCCTGGGGATGTCGGCGGAACCGTTGCAGACGCTGCGCACGGCCTGGCGCATCCTGGCGCCGACGGGGCGGCTCATCGTGCGTACCGCCAATCTGGAGAGTTGGGGCGTCGACTGGTTCTCCTCCGCGTGGCAGGGACTCGACGTCCCCCGTCAGCAAGTCCACTTCGCACCGGCGTCGCTGCGTGCCGGGTTGCTTCGAGCGGGCTTTCGGCAAATTCGAATCCGGATGTTGCGCCGCCCTGCCTGGCTCAAGCGTTCCGCGCAGCGGATCGGCGGGCTGGGTCTCTTGCGGACGCAGCTGGCGGCGCAGCTCGTGTCGTGGACGTCCTTGGTGGCGCGGCGGGGAGAGGTGCTGCTCGCCTCGGCGCGCAAGGCCTGAAAATCGCTACAACCCTCCTGATCGCAACATTCGGCACTCGCCGAAGAGCCGTCAGGTCGGAAACAGTTTACCACGTCTTGCGTCCTCTCCCAAACCGGTTATAGTCACCTTTCGCCCCCATCTTCTTGCTCTGCCATGCCCGCGCGGAGTTTCACATAGAAAGGCCTGGGTTGTGCCGCAACTCCTCGGCTCCGACCGCTGCCGTCTGACGATCGTCGATGACGACGACGCCGCGCTCGACGTCCTGTGCCGGGCGGCGGCGATGTGGGATTTCGAGTGCCAGTCGGCGCACACGGCAGAAGCGGCGCTGGAGATGCTAAAGCGTCAGCCGACGCCGATCGTGGTGACGGATTTGCGCATGCCGGGACGCGGGGGCGATTGGCTGGTGCGCGAGATCCAGAAGCGTTGGCCCGAGATCTCCGTCATCGTCGTCACCGCCGGGGACGAGGACGACGCGATGTTCCGCTGCTTGCAAGCCGGCGCGCACCATTACTTCCTCAAACCGATCAACCTCGACGAATTTCATCACGCCCTGCAAGCCACGCTCACGGCGTATCATCTCCGCTGGCAGAGCGAACAAGGCCAGCACCGGCTGGAGGTCAAGCTCGCCCGCAAAACGCGCCGGCTCAAACAGACGTTTTTCTCCGCCGTCAACAGTCTGGTCCGCACCCTTGAAGCCCGCGATCCGTACACCTCGGGCCATTCCATACGTGTCGCCCGGCTCTCCGTGCGCCTGGCCGAGGCGCTACGTTTGCCGGGCCGATTCGTCAAACAGGTCTCGCTCTCGGCGAAACTGCATGACATCGGCAAGGTCGGCATGGCCGAGGGAATCCTCAACAAGCCCGACATCCTGACCCCCAGTGAGTTCGATCTGGTCCGCGATCATCCGGCGATTGGCGAACGGATCCTGAAGCCGATCATTCGCAGCCGAACGATCTTACACGGCATCCGCCATCATCACGAGCGTTTCGACGGCGGCGGCTATCCCGACGGGCTGCGCGGCGTCGAGATTCCGCTGGTCGCGCGGATCATCGCCCTGGCCGACTGTTTCGACGCGCTGACGAGCTCGCGCGCCTACCGCACGATGCTCAAGCCCGAGGTCGCGCTGGAGGTGCTGCTGGACGGCAGCGGCACGCAGTTCGATCCCGCGCTGGCGCCGATCTTTGCCCGGATGATGAATCCGCCGC
Source organism: Gemmatales bacterium (assembly GCA_038217425.1). Classification (GTDB taxonomy): domain Bacteria; phylum Planctomycetota; class Planctomycetia; order Gemmatales; family Gemmataceae; genus JAIEPT01. Next base: position 18,305 of record JBBQPM010000076.1, on the reverse strand, counting down.
ACGGCACGTGAAATTGGCCGTGTCTTCCCGGCGAGGTTCGGTTACAATTTCGGTGGATCCGATCCCCCCGCTCAAGCGGAGTGTTGGTATGCGTCACGGAATGTTCGCACTCGTCTTCTTCGGTTTGGGCGCCGCGCTGCCGGCTCAGGAAACCGCCGGTCGCATTCTCTACGAGGCGTGGGACGCCGCGTTCATCAAAGGCCCGACCGGGCCCCCCGCGCAAGCGGGCTACGGCGTCCTTCGGGTGCGCGAAGCCGAGAACGGCGGCAAAAAATATCTGGACGCCATGCTCCATCTCCACCTGGGCGTCAAACGGTTCGGCACGGCCATCGAAGTTGACCTCGACGTCGGCGATCTGGAAACCCCCGCCGGCAAAGTCGTCGGCACCTTCATGAAACAATACCTGGGCAAGAATCAAGCCACCGTCGTCCGCGGCGACGTCCACGGCGATAGCCTGCGCCTCACCGAAGTCGGCAAGGGACCGCTCAAGCCCGCGCCCTGGGACGACAGCGCCATCGGTCTCTTTCGTCAACGGCTGATCTTTCAAGACAAAAACGTGAAGCCCGGCGACAAGTTCACCTTCAACGCCTTCGAGCCGTTCATCAATCTCGTGCTCACGCAGGACGTCACCGTCCATGACTACGAGGAAGTCGAGATGTTCGGTTCCAAACTGAACAAGAAGCTGCTGCGCGTGGAAATCAAACCGCGAAAAATCCAGGAATTTCAGCTCCCGACGCTGCACGTTTGGCTCGATGAAACGCTGATGCCGATTCGCCAGGAGTCGGAGTTTTCGCTGGGCAAGTTGATTCAGTACCGGACCACGAAGGAAGCCGCCCTGAGCATGGGAGGCGTGGCGCCGCAAATCGAAATCGGGATTAATCAGTACGTGTCGATCAAGCAGAAGATCGGGGCGCCGTATGTGACGTCGCTGGCGACATACCGCATCCGCGTGCGTGACGAGGACGATCCGTTCACGGTGTTCGCACACGACGCCCGACAAAAGATCGAGAAGAAGGGCAAAGACTTGCTCGAGATGACGATTCAGGCGGGGGGCGTGCCGCAAGAAAAGGTCGGGCCCGAATATCTGGAGAGCAGCTACTTTCTGGGGTGTGGCGACGTGAAAGTGAAGGAGCACGCGCGTTCGGCGGTCGGGCTCGAAAAGGATGCCTGGCAAAAAGCACTACTCATCGAGAAATACGTGAAAGCGCGGGTGAAGGTGGCCAACCACGAGGCGCTGGCGACGGCGGATCATGTGGCACGGACTTTGCAAGGAGATTGCACGGAGTCGGCGATGTTAATGTCGGCGATGTGCCGAGCCGAGGGGGTTCCCAGCCGGACGGCGATGGGCCTAATTTACGCCGACACGCCGGGCGGTCCGGTATTCGCCTTTCATATGTGGACTGAAGTCCATGTCAAGGGGGCGTGGCAGGCGCTGGATGCGACGCTGGGACGCGGCTACGTGGGGGCGACGCACATTAAAATCGCGGACCAAAGTTGGCACGACGAACGGACGATGTTGCCCTTGCTGCCGGTGATCCGGGTGTTAGGGAAAATCGAGATCGACGTCTTACAAGCGGTGCGATGATGCCGGCGTTGCCGGGTTTACCGAATTTGCCAATTATTTTCTTGTGGATTTCACGTGAGATCGATAATTTGGAAGGGACAAACAGTCGAAACAAGTGGAGCGCAAGTCGAACTCTTCCCCGCGATTAGAGAAGAGAGTTCGTGAGCAGTAGGAGTATTCTCTCCCCCTTGAAAGGATTTCTACCGGAACTTTGAAATTCCGATCCCAACCAGCCGTCGCCGAAGGCGGCGGCTGCGTCGATACGAACCAATCGTCCTCCAATCCGGGAACCGCGTCCGATGCCTGAACCGATCCAAGAATCCTTGAGCCATGGTCCCGGGGCCGTGGTATGAACACCCGCGAACGCAAAGCGCCGGTCGTCGCCGTTTCCCCGGTTTTCGAACGAAAGCCGGCGCCGGCAAGTGTGGCCGCGGAGAACGGCCAGCCCCATTTGTGGGAAGACTGGTTTCGTCACGCCAGCTGGGCCGACCGCGCGGAGATGATCGCCCTTGCGGATCGTCAGGGCTTCCTTTACAGCCATCAGCTTCCGAGCGGTAACGGTCACGGCAAAAGCCGAGGCGAGCCGGCGCTGCAAATGTGGCAGCAACTGCTGGAGGGCAAGGGGCCGGAACTGCCGCCGCTCGCGCCGATCCGTTTGCCCCAGGACGCGGACTGTGCGGTCGCTCGAATTCTGGCATCGCCCGATCTCTACTTGTTGCAAGTCGCCGCCGAGGCCGACGCGACGCCGCTCCTCACCCGGGTGGTAGGCCAGCTGAACGGCGAGGGCAAACGGATCCTGTTGCTCGCCAAATCGCTCAAACATCTCGACCCGTTGATTGCAGCCGTCGAGCAGAGCCATCGCCCGTTTCTCCTGCGCTACAACTCCGGCACGGCTCAGCCCTGGGAAGGCGAGACGCAGCCATTCCGCGACCAGATGCTCAGCCGTGCGCGTTTCGCGCAGGGCGAGGCCGAGGCGGTCTGCCAGCGGCGCTCGGCCGAGACCTCCGCCTGGACGATGCTGCAAGAACTCACCCGAAAGCAATGCGCCGCCGTCGCGGAGATCGAACGGCTTCGGCTGCTGGCGAACGTCGACGCGGCGACGGTTGCCGCGGAACTTCACGCGCCGCTGGAACAACTCCGACAAGGCGTACTCCAGCAGTCGCAAACGCTCGAAGAGAAGCGAACGCGTTTGCTCGCCGCCGCTGAAGTTGCGGAAAAGACGCTCGCCCAGACTCGGGAATCGATGGAAGCGGCGCGTCCTGCATGCGACTCGCTTCGGGGAGGCCGGTGGTGGACGTGGACCTACTGGCAGGCCCGACGCATTCCCGACTTGATGCAGCAATTTCAGACGCTTCAGGAGCGGCTGGCCGAGCAACAGACGGCCCTTGAGCAGACGCGGGGTCAACTGTCCGCGCTCGCCGTTGAGAAAGACGTGCTGGAGTCTGGAGCGCGGGCGCACGAGGCGCAGCTCGTGCAGGACGAAGTCGCGCGCCGGCGCGGGTCGGCGGAAGTCGCGCTGGCCGACGTTCAGCGCCAACTCGAGGAGACGCAGCGTCAGATTGCCGACGTCCGCGCGAGCTTCCAGGACGTTGCGTTCGATGGCGAAGAAGACGGCGCGTACGCCGGCTGGCTCACGCGCAAGGAGCGCGATGAGGAATCGTGTCAGTTCGCTCGCACCTGGGCGAGTTTTCTGGAGAACTCCGCAGGACAATTCGTACGGCAACTCCCCCGTTACGCGCAGGTCGTCGCCTGCGACTTGGCCACCGCGCTGCGTCACGCCGACTTCGCCGACGGCACGCCGCCGTTCGATCTGGTCATCCTGCTCGGCGCCGAGGACTGCGTCGAAACCGATCTGCTGAAAATCGCCCGCAAAGCGAAGCGCTGGGTCCTCGTGGGCAACCCGCAGACCGCGGCCCGCAACGGCATTCTCTGCGTCTCGGCGTTTCAGCGTCTGTGGAAACAACTCGCCGGCGACGCCGAATCCCCGTGCCGCTGGTTCGCCGACCAGGCCCGTTGGACGTGCCAGCTGCGCTGCCTGTCGGACGGCGACGTACCCTTTCTGGAACGCGAAAGCCTCGCCGATTTCCCGGAGATCGAGCTGCACATTCTGGCGCTGCCCGGCAAGCGTCCCGTCCTCGCGCAGGTTGTTTTTCCGGACGGCATGACGCTCGCCGAGGCGAAGTCGTTCATCTACCGCGAATTGCAAGAGTTGGCCGTGCAATCGGAGCCGAGCGTGCCGTGCTGGCAAGAGACGGACGACGCTGTCGTGCTGCACCTGGTCGATCCGCAAATGCCCGCGGATGGGGTCGCAGAGATCGAGGCCGGCGTGCATGAGGAAATGCAGTCGGCCGACACCGCGCGGTTCGTCTTCGCGAAAGCCTCGGGCTGGACCTGCGAGCGAGCGCTCGAGTGGGCGGACAAATCGTTGCCGCGCCGCGACCTGGGCCGAACCTTACGGCTTTCTCAGTAAATGCTCACCCCGAGCGATTCCATGTCTTCCCCACCGGACGTCCAGGAACGCAATCGCCTCGTGCAGATTCAAAGAGCCCGGCTCGATCCGCTTCTGACGGAAATCGCCCGCGTCATCGTCGGCCAACGCGAACTCCTCGACCGCCTGCTGCTGGGACTGCTCACCGGCGGGCATCTGCTACTGGAAGGCGTACCGGGGCTCGCCAAGACGCTGGCCGTCCGCACGCTGGCGCAGGGCCTTCGACTTAGTTTTCAGCGCATTCAGTTCACGCCCGATCTGCTCCCCGCGGACGTCGTCGGCACCCAGATCTACAATCCGCGCACCGGCGAGTTCACGGTCAAGAAAGGCCCGGTCTTCGCGAACATCCTCCTCGCGGACGAAATCAATCGCGCGCCCGCCAAGGTCCAGAGCGCGCTTCTCGAAGCCATGCAGGAGAAACAAGTCACGCTCGGCGATCATACCTATCCGCTGGAGCGGCCGTTCCTCGTCCTGGCGACGCAGAATCCCATCGAGCAAGAAGGAACGTATCCGCTCCCCGAAGCCCAGGTCGATCGCTTCATGATGAAGGTGAAACTCACGTATCCGTCGAAATCGGAGGAACGCGCCATCCTCGACCGCATGGCCGACATCGAACCCGATCTGACCATTCAGGCAACTCTGACCGGTGAGGACCTCGCCGACCTCCGCCGCGCCATCGACGGCATCCATCTCGACGAGCGCATCCGCAACTACATCGTCGACGTGGTTGCGTGCACCCGCCAGCCCAAGGATTTCGGCCTGGATCTGGGCCGATTCATCGAGTTCGGCGCCAGCCCGCGCGGCACCATCTACCTCGCGCGCGGCGCCAAGGGACAGGCGTTTCTCGAAGGCCGCGCGTACGTCACGCCGCAAGACGTCAAGACCATCGGTTACGACGTCCTGCGGCATCGCCTGACGCTAACGTACGAAGCCGAGGCGGAGGAGATGACGGCGGAGGGAATCCTGCGCCAGATCTTCGACCGCGTCAAGGCGCCGTAGAGCACGCCCCGCGAGAATGCCATGGACCTCCAACGCGAAGATCTCACCGGCGTCATCGATCGCCTCGTCGCCGAACTGCTCGAGCGCGGCCAAATTCACGAGCCCCCCGTCGACGTCCTCGCGCTGGCGCAGCAGGCGCTGGGCATGACCATCTGCCTCGACCAGCACGAGACGCGCCGCAGCCGATCGCGCAAGTCGGCGGGGCATCGTACTATCTACCTGCGTCCCGAACCGACGCCGGAACGCCATCAATGGACCGTGGCCCAGGAGATCGGCGCCTACTTCAAGCCCGAGATTTGGCGCCGGCTCGGGCTTGAGGAGCAAGAAGGCAAATCCATGGGAGGCGAATCGCTCGCCAACCTTTTTGCCCAGAAACTTCTCACCCCTGAGCAATGGTTTGCCGCGGATGTGCGCCGTCTCGATTTCGATCTTCTGGAGCTGAAGAAGAAATACGCGACGGCGAGCCATGAGGTCATCGCCTGGCGTTTTCTCGATCTGCCGGAACCGAGCATCGTCACGATCCTGGACAACGACGCGATCCACCGCCGGCGCAGCAACGCCTGGCCGACCCGGCGCCAGCTCGAGCCGGCGGAATTGAAGTGTCAGCAGTACGTGCACCATCACGGTCAGCCTCGCCGCGTCCAAGAGGAGAGCTGGACGGTGCAAGGTTGGCCGGTGCATCAAGAACTGTGGAAACGCGAGATCCTGCGCAGCGTCCGCGACGAATGACTTCTCGCAGCCGAGAATTCATGGTAATCTGGACGTTTGATGAACGGCAGTGCGCTTTCGCAGTCGGGTTGGAATCACGGCTGCCGTTCGTTCTTTCTTGAGGCCCGGCAACAGGAGCATGCGATGCGGATCTGGATCATCGGTTTGTTGACGATTCTAACGACCGGCGCGACTGTCGTCGCGCAGGAGAACAGGCTCGTCGCCGGCAAGAAACTAGGCGAGTGGTGCGTGCTGCTCAAAGACCTCAAGACCGAGAAGAAGATCCGCCTGGCCGCCGTCCGCATTCTCGAGGGGCGCTACGGCCTGTATGAGGACGGCGTGCGGCGCACGTTGCTCGATTCGGTCCTCAAGGAGCCCGACGCCGAGATTCGCGGCGAGATTGTCGCCTCCCTGTCGCGCTTCGAACTCGACAAGCTCGATGCCAAGAGCGCGTCGGAACTCGTCGGCGTCGTCGGCGATCGGCTCAAGGACTCCTCCGGAAACGTCCGCGAAACGGCGGCGAGTGCGCTCGGCGGGCCGTTTCTCAGCGTAGCCGGCGACTACATCTTCGCCCTCGCCGACGCCCTCCGCGACGAACATCCCGGCGCCCGCGTCGCCGCCGCCGAGGCGCTGCGCAATTTCGAAAAGAAAGCTGAGGTCGTCCTCGACAAGCTCACCGCCTACGCGCGGGACGCCAAGCACGATCCCATCTCGCGACAGCTCGCGCTGCAGTCGATCCTGACGATCGCCCCCGACAGTGCCGCGACGTCGACGCTCCTGGCGGGATTGGCCCGCGAGAAGGACGCAGCGTCAGCCTTGCGCGTCAGCGTCCTGGACGGCATGGGCAAGCTGTCCAACGGTCTGGACGAAATCGTCGTTATTCTGGGCGAAAGTCTCAAGGACAAAGACGCCGAGATCCGTCGCGCCGCGGCCGGTTCGCTCGGGAAGATGGGGCCGCGCGGCAAGAGCGTGTGGGCCGCGGTGAAAATCGCTGCGAGCGACGAAGACGTCGCCGTGCGTTACCGAATCCTGCGCGTGCTGGCGGAACTGTCGCCCCAGAACAAGGAGGCGCTCGACCTGCTCGGAAGTGCGGCCCAGAAGGATACCGTCGTCGACAACCGCCTGGCCGCCGTCGCCGAGATCGGTAACCTCGGCGTGCTCGCCAAGGATCTCGTGCCGTTGCTGGAAAAGTTGGCCGACGACGACATTCGCCTCGCGGTCCGCGAAGCCGCGGCAAAGGCGGCGGCCAAGATCAAGGGCCTGTAACTGGTTCGGTATAGGTACTTAACCACAGAGACACAGAGAACACAGAGGAAGAGGAAGAAAGTAGAAAGAGGTATCCGTCCTCAACCGGTTCCTCGTCTTCTTCCTCTGTGCTCTCTGTGTCTCTGTGGTTAAGTATTTTTTCTTGTCTTAAAATCCGCACTTTCTCGCCGACGCTGTCCGCGTTGCGACTCTTTTCTGCATCTTCCTATAGAAACGCATCCGCCTCTCGAATCATGGGAGGGTAGTTTTTCATAAGGGAGATCGTCATGGCATCGAAACTCGTCGGACTCAAGAAAATATTGGCCTGGGGCGACTTCAAGGAGATCCGGGAGGCCAAGCCCGGCCCCGGACAACTCGTCGCGGCGGCGAAGACCCGAGCCATCACCGCCATCTCGCACAAGGTCGCCCCGACCGAAAAGTCCGGCGAAGGCTTCACCCTCAAGGACAAGATCACGTTCACCGTGTCGCTGGATCCCAATAGCTGGGTCAAGAGCTGGGTACTCAGAGAGTTGCCCGAGAAAGAACTCGAGGCCCTGCGCAAGCATGAGCAGGGGCACTACGACCTCGCCGCCCTCATTACCCGCGACTATTTCATCGATATCATGGACATCAAAAATTGGGAGTACGAATCGGCTGCCGACGTCGATTGGGATTACCAGTACTACAAGTCGGAAATGAAACAAAAGTCGGCCGAGGTCGAAGATCTCTACGAAACCGAAACCGCGAACGGCACCAAGAAGGCCGAGCAGGCCGCCTGGAACGACTACATTCAGAAGGCCTTCAGCGAAGTCCGAGGCGACGGGTCGCAGTCCCCCGGCGGCACGATGTACAAGAAGACGCTCCTCAGCCTGCTGCGAGCGGCGAAGAAGACGATTTAGCCCACGAACGGCGCCAGAGCGGCGACCAACGCTTCCGGCGACTGGTAACGGTCTTGCGGAAACAGCGACAACAGTTTTGCCACCACCGCGTCCAGCGCGGGCGAAACCGCGGCGTTCACCGGGCAGATCGACGGCGGCGACCACTGCAGCCGCGACTGCAGGTCGGCCAGGCGATGCCCGGTGGACGGGAAGGGAAAGGCGCCCGTCAAACACCAGTAGAGCACGCAACCCAGGCTGTAGAGATCGGCGCGAATGTCTTGCTCGGCGAGATTCTGAATCTGCTCGGGGGCCATGAATTCAGGCGTTCCGCCCCAGTCGTTGGAATGGTGGCGGAAGCGTGCGGTGCCGAAATCGAGGAGCTTCAGCTCGCCTTCGCGGGTGATGAGCAAATTGGCGGGTTTGATGTCGCGGTGCATCAAGCCGTGCGCGTTCGCCTCGGCCAACGCTTTCGCGAGCTGCACCATCCAGCGGCAGGCGAGTGTGGGTTCGATGCGTCCCGATTGCCGAACCAGGCGATGCAGGTCTCGGCCCTGCAAGAATTCCATCACGCAGAAGTAGAGACGGCTGCCATGCCCGTCGCAGCCCTGGCTGATGCCGGCGTCAAGGGCGGCGACGATGTGCTGATTGCGCAGCCGCTGCAAGATGCGGATCTCGGACTGAAAGCGGTCCAGCAAACGCGAATCCTGCGATTCGTGGAACGGGAAAATCTTGACGGCGACCGGGGCGCGGGTGAGATAGTCTTCGCCGCGGAAGACGACGCCCATGCTCCCCGAACCGAGGCGGTCCAGAAGGCGGTAACTCCCCAGAACCAGCCCGAACGCGGCGCCGGTCTGAATCCGGTGCGCCTGAAACGGCGTGAGCAGGCGCCAATCGACGAGGTACGAGAGGAGCGCTTCGGGCTCGGTCGTCCGGCGCAAATCGTCGTGGCAATGTTCGGGGAGGTCTTGCAAGTCTTCCCAGCGCAGCAAATGCTGCTCGACCAGTTCGAGCAGATAATAGTGCGTGGGCCCCCAGAACGTGGGATGGCGTAACCGATCTTTCCCGGTCCGAAGAGTCGGCATACGAACCTATCAAGCAGAGATCTCAGCAGCGGGAGGCGAGCCCGGCCGAAATCTACATTTGATCGATCTGAAAGTTAATACCGAATTATAACACGATGTGACAAAAAGGCAAAAAGTTCGGACTGAAAGGAAGTTGCCGATTGCGCGGGATTTTCGGCGGGGGCTGAATTTTTCTGCGCTGACAGCGAAAACTGCGTCAAGCCATTGATTCTTCGTCCAGCGATCGCGTGAATTTCGCCTGGATCCGTTTGAACAGGCGACGGACCGTGCGTTCGGAGATGCCGAGCTGTGCGGCGACTTCCTCGTGCGTGAACTCCTGGAGCTTGAGGTCGACGATCTTGCGCTCCTCTTCGTCCAGCACGCCGAGCAACTGAGCGAATTGATCAGCGAACTCGGCGGCCTGGGCGGGCGTGGGTTCCGACGCGGCCAGCCCGAAATCGCCCGGGCTGCTGTCGTCCGGGGAGCCGGCGGCATGGACTTCCTTGTTCAAACCACGCTTTTTCCGGGTGTGAAACCGCGCCTGTTCGCGGACCTTCGTAAGTGTAATCGCGCACAACAGCCGCCAAAGGCTTTCGCCGTCGGTGAGTTCCAGCAGCCCGCCTTGCACCCGGCGAAAGAAGGTTCGGCAGGCGGACTGCACGACGTCTTCGGGCCCGACGCGGCGTTGTAGATTTTGGCCCATGTGTTTGTCCGCGATGCGGTGCAGCATCGGACCGTACTGGTTCCAAAATTCCTGCACGAGCCGGGCGTCGCCGGTGCGGAAACCAGCCATCAATTCTTGCCAGCGCGCTTCATCGTCGAGCATGGGCGTCCCTCGCATCGCTTTCATCCCGCGCCAGGGCCTCGGCGTTCGTGTCCAGCCCCATCGCCAGGCGAATCTTGTCGACCTCCACGAGCACCTGACGCAAGACCTCGGCATTCTCGCTCACGCAGCGGTATTCGACGCGGAACGCCCAGAGATTGATGAGCACGGTCAGGCCGGCGAGGGTCCAGTGAACGCTCCAGTGAAAATCGCCCAGCTTGACCCCGGATCCGGAGACGGCCGTCGCGATGCCGATGAGCATCGAGAAAAGGGCGGCAGGAAAGGCTTTACGTTTGAGTTCGCGCGTCCGTTTGTGCAGCGGCTCGTCCGGCATTTTGTAGGCGATGGTGACTTCCTTCACCCATCGGCCCGTCCCCAGGAAGTACATAAAGATGAGGCAATGCACGAGCAGCATGCCCAGGGCGGTCGTCAGCCCGAGTTCGAAATGCAGCAGCGAGGCGCGGTACTTCGTCTCGGCATCGGCGAGGGGCGTGAGGAACGACCACAACCCGGCGCCGATGGCGGCGACGACGCACAGGGAAAGGAGCACGGCCAAAACGCGGAAAGTGTTCGTCATGGAATCGTTCGCGCAGGATCGTCGGAATCTCTAGTATCTAATGTATGAAAGCCCCGTGCGAGGATGGACGATGAATCGGCGACATTTCTTGGCGAGCGGCGCGGCCACGCTCCTGGCGCGTCGGGAACTCTGGAGCCAGCCGGCGCAGGTGATGCCGCTGGGCTTCAGCCTCTACGGCATGCGTTCCTTGGAACTACGCGCCGGACTGGAAGCGTGCAGCAAGATCGGCTACGACGCGGTCGAGCTGGCGCTGATGCCAGGTTACAGCGCGGAGCCGAGCCGACTGAATGCCGCGCTGCGCCGACAGACGCGCACGTTGCTCGGCGACCTCAAGTTATCCCTGGCGGCGTTGATGGAGAACCTGCCGGTCAGCGGCGTGGAGAAGGAGCAACTTGAGCGGATCAAGGCCGCCGCCGAGTTGGGGCACGCGTTGGCGCCCGACGCGCCGCCGATCCTGGAAACAATCCTGGGGGGCGGCGTGAATGATTGGGAGAAGCTGCGCGAGAGTTTTGCGACGCGGGTCGGCGCCTGGGCCAAGGTCGCGCAGGAGCATCGCATCGTCGTATGCGTGAAGCCGCACCGCCTGGGGGCGATGAATCGGCCCGAACACGCGACCTGGCTGCTGGAGCGCGTTGGTTCGCCGTGGGTGAAGGCGGCGTACGACTACAGCCATTTCGAGCATCGCCAAATGACGATCGCAGAGACGATGAAGCCGCTGGTTCCCGTGAGCCGATTCGTGCACCTCAAGGACTGCCGCATCGAGAACGGCCGGATGCAGTTTCTGCTGCCGGGGGACGGTCAGGTGAACTACGCCGACTACCTACGGGAGTTGAAAGGCGCCGGCTATCGCGGCTGCGTGTGCGTGGAGGTGAGCGGCATGGTGAGCGGGCAGAAGGGTTACGACCCGATCGCGGCGGCGCGGCGCTGCTACGCGAACCTGGCGCCGGCGTTCGCGAAGGCGGACGTGCGCCGCGTTTAGATGGTTAGCTCCGAACTTCTCTGCAATAGGCGAAGAGGATGAGCCACAGAGGACACAGAGAACACCGAGGAAGAATTTAAGACAAAGTTTTGTGCCAGCTTTTTCTCGGTGTCCTCTGTGCCCTCTGTGGCTAAACTCATTTTTGCAGCTCGGCCGCGTTTGCCGGAGAGCTTTGTTCATACGACGCCGTCGCGGCGCAGCTTCGCGATCTCGGCGTCCTCCAGGCCGAGCAACGTCTTTAGTACCTCTTCCGTATCCTGCCCGAGCGTCGGCGGAAAACGGTCCGCGAACTGGGAAACGCCGTCGATGCGGATCGGCGAGCCGACGAGATCGACGGGGTTGCCTAGCGGATCGCAGATCGTGACCGATAGCCCGCGCGCGGCCGACTGTTCCTGTTCGAAGAGTTGCGCGTAGTTCCACACCGGCGCGCACGGCACCCCGGCCGATTCCAGACGCGTCTGCCAATCGGCGCAGGTCCGCGTCGTCATCAACTCCGCGATCTTCGGCACCAACTCCGTACGGTTCTCGACCCGGCCCCGATTCGTCGCGTAACGTTCCTCGGCGAGGTCCGGACGCTCGGCGGCCGCACAGAATTTCAGCCATTGGCCGTCATTGCCGACCGCGAGGATGAGCCAATCGTCGGCACACCGAAATGTTTCGTAGGGCACAATTTGTAGGTGAGCGTTCCCCTGGCGCGGCGGCACGGTCTTTGACGTCAGGTACGCCTGGGCGAGATTGACCTGGGCGGCGACGGCGCAGTCCAGGAGCGCCAGATCGATGGCGTAGCCGTGCCCCGTCCGGTTCCGCGCCACCAGACAGGCGAGGACCGCCGACGCGGCGTACATCCCGGTCCAGACGTCGGCGGCCGCGATCCCCACCTTCGACGGCGGGCCTTCCGGCGGTCCGGTGATGCTCATCAGCCCGCTGAGTCCCTGGATCGCGAAATCGTAACCGGGCAGATCGCTCCGGGGCCCGGTGCGGCCGAAACCCGAGATCGAACAGACGATCACGCGCGGATTGCGCGCCAGCAGCGTCTCGGGACTGAGGCCGAGCTTGCCCGCGCTGGCCGCGCGAAAGTTCTCGAGCACGACGTCGCATTTGTCGACGAGCCCGTGGAAGACGTCGCGCCCGGCGGGTTGCCCCAGGTCGAGCGCGATGGCTTTCTTGCCGCGATTGCAGCTCAGGAAGTAGGCGCTCCACGGGCCGTGAAAGGGAGGCCCCCAGCCGCGCGTCTCGTCCCCCTGGCCGGGACGTTCGAGCTTGATGACCTCGGCGCCCAGGTCGGCGAGCATCTGTCCGCAGAACGGACCGGCGAGGACGCGCGAGGCGTCGAGCACGCGGATGCCGGACAGGAATTGGGGGGTCGCCACGCTCTGGCCCTTTCGTTGCGGTCGCCAAGATTCCGTTTCTATTGTACGTTAAAGAGAGGAGGAATCGGCATGGCGGACGGCGAGCGGAGCTATGAGCAGTTGGCGAGCCAGCACGATCGCGCCAAGGAGCCAAGGCTGCGCGACATCTACCTGATCCTCGCGGCCGACGCCGCCCAGCGCGACGGCAAACCCGCGGAGGCCGAACGCCTGCGCCTGAAGCTCCTCTCCAAGAATCCCTACCACCTGCTTCGGCCTTATACCAACTTCGCCGACGCGCTGCGTTCGCGCGACGTCCAGGATTACATCGAGGATCTGCGTCTACAACATCCCCTGGGCGCCATGGCAGAGGCGCCCCCCGCGTTTGCGCCGCCCGAGGCGGATTCCGAACCGATCCCGACCCGTCGGCCGGAGTCGGTGCCGCACGCTCGGCCTCCGAGCCCCTACGCCAAGGACTCGGTGCCGCTGCCGATCCAGGAATCGGCCGGGGACTGGAACAAATTCGTGACCACGATCCTGTTCGTCGTGCTCAGCGCGGGGATGGCCGCGCTGGCGGCGTGGTTCGTGCTGGCGCCGATCTTCGGATACGAGTGAAGCGGCTAAAACTTCGGGATCGGCAACTCGTTGATTTGCGGCGTGAGCGGCGCTCGCTGCGGTTCCACGATGCCTGTGGGCAAGGGGAGCGGCGGCGGAGCGGGCGACTGCGGCGTCGGATTCAGCACCGGGTTCAGGTCGATGAGCGGAATCTCCGTCGTTTGCGGCGTCGCGGGCTTGAACTGCAGCGGCGGCTCCGCACTGTACGGCTGCGGCGCGATCACCGGCGGTTGCATGAGCACCGGCGGCGTCAGCATCGGCGGTTGCGTCGCCGCCGTCGGCAACGGACGATACGGCTGCGTCGCCGCCGTCGGCAATGGACGATACGGCTGCGGAATCGGCGCCGGCATCGGGTAACTCTGCGGCATCGGGCGCTCTTGCGTCGTCAGCGTTCCCACCGGCGGAAACACCGGCGCCGGCGGGGCGATCGTTGTGATCTTCGGCAACGGCGACGACGAGGAACTCACCGGAGACGGGAGGGGCGCCTTGCCTTCCTTCTTCGCGACTTCCGGCGCCTGGCTGCTGTAGCCCGACCACTGGTAACGGATCAGCGCCGACTTCGCTTGCACGCGGTTGGGCCAATGGCTATCGTTCGCCGCCGCATGCTCCAGCGCCTTGCCCGCGACATTGGTGACGGGCCGAATGCGCGATAGCGAACTCAGGGCGTCGGAGCGTACGCTGCTTTTCGTATCCCGCACCGCCGACTCCGCGAGCGTCGGCACGATCTCGGGGAAGGCCTTGATGTCGTACTCGCGCAGCTCCTCGGCCGCATTGGCGCGTCGACGTTCGTCGGGGTCGCCGCGGAGAGTCGTAAGAAGTTCGGGGACGCGCTGTGCGGGAACTTTCGGCGCCGCCTTTTTGAAAAAGAACTGCGCGTGGGCGACGTCGGTCGTCAACGTCAAAGCCAGGGCCAGGAGGGGGAGAACTTTCCACATGGGGGAACTCCGAAAGAATCAGGCGAGAGAGCGGGACGTAGCCAAATATCGACCTTTCGGATTTTGCCTATTGTGCCCTTTTGGGCGCGATCGGAGATTCGTCGATGTGCGCCGCGTCACAGGCGTTACAAATTACCCCGGCGGGCCGACATGCTGGAACTGAAGCTCGTCTGCTGGACGCTGGGGCTCATCCCGCTATTCCGCGCCTGGCGGGCAAACGTCGGCTGGAGCGTGAGTCATGCGGTCGTCTGGGGCGGGGTCGCCTGGCTCGCCTGGGGCGCAGTGCTCGTCCTAAATCGAGGCGAGGCAGTGGCGTTATGCCTGACCGCGGCCGCCGGCGTGGCGGTGCTCGGCGCCCGACGCCCTCACGTCGGCGCCTGGAACTTCGTCGTCCTCGGACTTGTCCTCGTCATGCTCCTGCCCCTGGCGGAAGAAGCGCTCATCGGCGCCCGCTCTTACGACGGCTTGCGCCGCGTCTTCCTCGGCGCCACGCTGGCGCTCGGCATCGTAAACTTTCTCCCTACGCGATTGTGGGGCGGAGCCGTAGGCCTCGGTCTGGGAACGACGCTACTGATCCTCGAAACGCTGGATCGGGACGTCGCGCTGGGGGCGATCTTGCTGACGCCCTGGATGGCGTGGTTGACCTGGCGAACGTCCAGCGGAGGCGAAACGTCGCTCGATTGCACCTGGCTCGATTTCCGCGATCGTTACGGCGTCGTCTGGGGGCAGCGGGTCCGCGAACAGTTCAGCGCCACCGCGAAACATCGCGCTTGGCCGACGACGCTCACCTGGTTCGGTTTTCAACCCGCCGTTTCCCCCGCGATGGAATCAGAAGTGCAGGCGAATCTGGAGAAACTCCTACAGCGATTTCGGCCTGAATGATGAATCTGGCTCGCCGATCAGTTCGCCTCGCCCCAGATCTGCGCCAACTCCACTAATACCCGTTGTGCCGTCGCCATCTCCTCCAGGCACGTGAACTCCAAGGGGGAATGCAAGTTGTGCTCCCCCGTCGACAGGTTCGGCGTCGGCAGGCCGATCTCCGTCAAACGCGAACCGTCCGTCCCGCCGCGCACGATGGTCCGCTGCGGCGCCAGGCCCGCTCGCTTCATCGCCAGCTCCGCGAAGTCCAGCGCCCGCGGCTCCTTCCGCAATCCCTCCGCCATGTTGCGATATTGCGGCGTCACCGCGACCTCGATCTTGGCGCGAGGATGCTCGGCCCGCAGCCCCTCCGCGACCGCTTCGAGCAGCCTCGCCTTCGCCGCCAGCTGCCCGGCGTCGAAATCGCGCAGCAGCACCCGCAACGTCGCCGACGCCACCCCCGCATCCAGGCGATACGGATGCAGAAAACCTTCACGGTCGGCCGTCGTCTCCGGAGACAGATTCATCCACGGCAAGCGGGCGATGAAGTCGCCGACGATGCGCACGGCGTTGACCATCGCTCCCTTGGCGATCGCGGGGTGGATGTTGATCCCCGTCACCGTGACGACGGCGAGGTCGGCGGAGAACGTCTCGCCGTCGATTTCGCCCGTGCCGCCGCCGTCGAGCGTGTAACCGACGACGGCGCCAAGCTTGGCGAGATCGACGTGGTCGACGCCGTGACCGATCTCCTCGTCGCACGTGAAACAGACGCGAATCGGGCCGTGCGGAATCTCGGGATGGGCCAGCAGATAACTCGCCGTCTCCATGATGACGGCGACGCCCGCCTTGTCGTCGGCGCCGAGCAGCGTCGTTCCGTCCGTGGTGATGAGCGTCTGGCCGACGAGCGACTTCAATTCCGGATTATCTTGGACGCGGAGGACTTTGCTGGGATCGCCGGGGAGCACCAGATCGCCCCCCGGATAGGCGCGATGCACGAGGGGCCGAACGTCCTTGCCGCTGGTCTCCGGCGACGTGTCGAGATGCGCGATCCAGGCAATCACCGGGCCGGTTCGGCCGTTCGTTGCCGGGAGCGTGGCCAACACGATACCGTGCTCGTCCTGCTCCGCATCGGCCGCTCCCATGGCGTGCAGTTCCTGCACCAGCAGCTTGCCCAGCACCCACTGGCCCGGCGAGCTGGGGTAAGTGGCCGCGTTCTCCACGGCCTGGGTGTCGATGCGTACGTAACGGCAGAAGCGTGCGAGTAATTCATCCATGCCCCCAGTTTATCGGCTCGGAGCATAAAAAACGCGAAATTCCTTGACTGTGGCACGGCTTCTCTCCAGGATGATAGGAACCTATCGTACCCCTCAACTCCCCGACGGAGATGGTCCCATGAGTAGCGAATCGGCCAAGGCGGCGGCAGCGGGCGCAGCACAGACCAAGGAAGCTCCCTCCCTGTTGGATCAAGTCGTCTCCGCGACGCGTCCCAAGACCGACGACGAGAAGTCGCGGGCCAAGGATTATTTCAAGCAATTCCTCAATCAAGTCGTCCAGCCCGGGCACGTCGTCTCCAAGGACGTCGAGTCCAACATCAAGTACTGGATCAAGGAAATCGACAAGAAAATGTCGGTCCAGCTCGACCAGATCATGCACGCGCCGGAGCTGCAAAAGCTCGAAGGCACCTGGCGCGGCCTGCACTACCTCGTGCACCAATCCGAGACCGGCGAAAACCTCCAGATCCGCGTCCTCAACGCCAGCAAACGCGAACTCTTCAAGGATCTCGACAAGGCCGTCGAATTCGATCAAAGCACCCTATTCAAGAAGATCTACGAAGAAGAATACGGCCAGCTCGGCGGGCAGCCGTACGGCTTGCTCGTCGGCGATTTCCAGTTCGACCGCACGGCCGAGGACATCGCGATGTTGCAGAAGTTGTCCAACGTCGCTGCCGCGTCGCACGCGCCGTTCGTCTCGGCAGCCGAGTGCGGCATGTTCAACATGGAGAGCTACACGGAACTGAGTTCGCCGCGCGATCTCGCCAAGATTTTCCAGAGCGTCGAATACGCCCCGTGGAAGTCGTTCCGCGAATCGCAGGATTCCCGCTACGTCGCCCTGGCGCTGCCGCGCGTCCTGGGCAGGCTTCCCTACGGCGCCAAGTTCCGCCGAGTCGATGAATTCGACTACGAGGAAAGCGTGGACGGCAGCAACCACGACAAGTACCTATGGATGAACGCGGCCTGGGCATACGCCTCGCGCATCACGGACGCGCAGGCCAAGCACGGCTGGTCGGCGCGCAGCCGCGGCGTCGAAGGGGGCGGCAAAGTGGAAGGCTTGCCGGTTCACACCTTCCCGACCGACGACGGCGGCGTGGCCATGAAGTGCCCGACTGAAATTGCCATCACCGACCGCCGCGAGTTCGAGCTTTCGGAGTTGGGTTTCTTGCCGCTAATCCACGCCAAAAACCGCGACTTCGCCGCCTTCATGGGCGCCCAGTCGTGTCAGAAGCCGCAGAAGTACATGTCCGCCGACGCCAACGCCAACGCCGAGTTGTCCGCGAAGTTCAACTACATGCTCTGCGTCTCGCGTTTCGCCCATTACCTGAAGGTGATGGCCCGCGACAAGATCGGCTCCTTCATGGAAGTCGAAGAGTGCGCCCGCTGGCTCAACGACTGGATCCAGAACTTCGTCCTCGCCAATCCCGGCAGCGCCGGCGACGAACTCAAGGCCAAGAAGCCCCTCGCGGACGCCAAGATCGAGGTCCAGCAGGTCGCCGGCAAGCCCGGCTACTACGAAGCCGTCGCCTACCTACGGCCGCACTTCCAGCTGGAGGCGCTAACGACGTCGATGCGGTTGGTGGCGGAGATCCCGAAGAAGGCGGGGGGGTAATCATTCTTCCCAAGCAACACGAGGGGAGCGGGCGTCAAGAGTCCGCTCCCCTCGTGAGCTTGCTGCGCAGGGGTACGTTAGTACGTTGGACTGCGCCGAGTTGCTGCGTCATAAAAGTTGCAAGCTGCTTTAAAGCAACGAGTTCGGCGGGACATTCCCGCTGGAAAGTAAGAAATGTTGTTCTGCGCACGCGCAGGACAATTATTGTTGAACTAAACCGCTTCGCGGTGGCGGGTTTCACTTCTTTTGATTCGAGTCGGGTTCGGTAGTCGTATGCATCGGATTTTCCACGTACGCTCAGGGTTCGCCCTGGGCGTTTTTCTTTTCCTCGTGGAGACCTGCCATG
>JBBQPM010000075.1:0-30693 GCA_038217425.1 Gemmatales bacterium | reverse complement strand
ACACAAGGATCTCAATCAGAAGGAGTGGTTGAAGCTGGAAGATTACGTGCTCGAAAACACTGACGCGCAGAACCTACGCGTCTCGGTATTCACCGGCCCCGTGCTCCGCGCCGGAGATCGTCCGTATCGAGGGATTCTGCTGCCGCAGGAGTTTTGGAAAGTCGCCGTCATGGTCAAGCCCGGCGGCGAACTCTCGGCTACCGGCTACCTGCTCAGCCAAAAGGACATGATATCCGACTTCGAGTTCGTCTTCGGACAGTTCAAGACATACCAGGTAACAATCCGCAAGATCGCCGAACTAACCGGCCTCGACTTCGGCCGACTCCCCGAGTTCGACCCGAAGGACCGCGTGCGTACGAGACGCGCCGACGGCGGCTTGGAATCCGCGACCGTCTCGGCCTCGGAAGTGACGGGGCCGGAAAGCCTGGTGTTTTAATCGACGTTTGGGAGCGGCGTCCGAAAGTTCTCCGCGAATGGATTTTCGGGAGATCTTTCGGACGTCGTGCCTGGCCGCAGCTAATCGAGCACCTTGACCTTGATGTTTCTGTAGCGCACGAACTGACTCGTGAAGTCGCCGCCGCCGTGTACTTGTAGGGCGATGTGGCCCTCGTCGGGCAGCCGTTTTTCGGTGTCGGTGAAGTCCATGATCTTGGTGTCGCCGATCCACGTCGTGATGTGGGGCGGATTGCCGACGATGCGCGCCTTGAGCGTATTCCACTGGCCGTGCTTCCAGATCTTCGGCCAATCCTTCGTGTCGAACGGCAGCTTGAAATCGGCCTTGGCCTCCTCAATATCGGTGACTTCCTTGAGGAAGTTGAAGTTGCGGACGTGCGGCTTGCCGCCGATGCCTTCGCCGTAGATGCCCATGAGGTTGCCCTTGGCGTGGTAATCGATCATCGCCTGGTAGCATTGACCCTTCATGTTGGTGCGGAGGAAGAGGCCGCTGTCGGGACCGTAATCGTTGTTCATTTCGAGGGAGACTTCGAAGTTCTTGTATTTCTTGGCGGAGACGATGATGCCGCCGTTGCCGGGGACGTCCTGCGAGCCGACGATGGCGCCGTTCTCGACGACCCATTTGCCGCCGGACTTGTTCTTGGTAGTTCGGCTATGTCCGGTCTCGGCGGAGACGACCCAGCCATCGAGGGTTTTGCCGTCGAAGATGCTGACGTAATCCTGGGCGCTGACGGCGCCGGTAAATGCGAGAAGCGTAACGAGGGATCGCATGATGCGTGCTCCTGGGATGTAAGGGGTGTACACGGGTAGTGTACGGTCGCCGCGGCATGGCGTCGCCGAAACTGTCGTGGTACGATGGCGTTCGGATCCAAAACTAACCACAGAGACACAGAGGGCACAGAGGAAGGCAAAGAGAGGATGGAGAAGAAGAACGGAATTTGCGACACTCCCTCTTCTGCTTGCCTTCCTCTGTGCCCTCTGTGTCTCTGTGGTTAGCTTCTTCGTAACGAACTCTCCGAGACCAGCGTTCCATGCGTACCGCGTTCTCTCTCCTCTTCTTCACGACGACGCTCGCCGCGCAACCGCCGATGCTTCCCGACGGCACGGCCGAAGCCCAGCAGCAAATTCTCAAACTACAGACGTTGCCGTCCAAATTTAAGGTCGACGTCTGGGCGGCGGAGCCGATGCTCGGCAATCCCGTCGCCTTCGGCATCGACGAGAAGGGGCGCATCTTCACCGCGGAGTCGTACCGCTTCAACCGCGGCACCGAGGAATATCGCACGCGACCGTTCTTCCTCGAAGGCGATCTGCAAAACAAGACGACCGCCGACCGCCTGGCCCTGTACAAGAAATTCGAGAGCAAGTTCCCCGGCGGCATGGATTACTTCAGCAAGTATTCCGAACGCATTCGCCTGCTCGAAGATACCAAGGGCGCGGGGAAAGCCGACAAGGCAACGACGTTTGCCGAGGGCTTCAACGAACCGCTCGACGGCCTGGCGGCGGGCGTGCTGGCGAAGGACGGCGACGTTTACTTCACGTGCATCCCGCATCTCTGGAAGCTCGATGCCAAGGGGAACAAGCAAAAGCTCCTCAGCGGCTTCGGCGTGCAGAACGCGTTCCTCGGCCACGATCTCCACGGCTTGATCTTCGGGCCCGACGGCAAGCTCTATTTTTCCGTCGGCGATCGCGGTTATCACGTCACGTCGAAAGAGGGCAAGACCTTCTCCGGCCCGCGCACCGGCGCCGTGTTCCGCTGCGACCCCGACGGCAAAAACTTCGAGGTCGTCCACACGGGCCTGCGCAATCCGCAGGAACTCGCGTTCGATCAGTTCGGCAACCTCTTCGCGGCCGACAATAACTGCGATAAAGGAGATCATTCGCGTCTCGTCTACATTGTCGAAGGAGGCGACAGCGGCTGGCGCATGGATTACCAGACGATGGAGGCGCCGTACCTCACCGGCCCCTGGCACGCGGAGAAACTTTGGCATTTGCAGCACGAGGGCCAACCCGCGTGGATCGTGCCGCCGGTCGGCAAGCTCGGCGCCGGCCCGTCGGGCTTCACGTTCACGAGCGGGCTGGGGATGCCAGAGCGTTACAAGAACGCGTTCCTCATGTGCAATTTTTCGTCGAGCAAGGGCGGCGGCATTGACGCGTTTCGGGTGGTGCCGAAGGGGGCCGGGTTCGAACTGGTCGATTACCACCAGATGATCGGTCCCGGCCTGATCACGGATTGCGAGCAGGGCTACGACGGCAAACTCTACTACTCGGATTGGGTGCAGTTCCAGTGGGACGGCGGCGGCCCCGGCAAGGGCCGCATTTTCGCTGCGTACGATCCGAAGACGCTCGGCGATCCGGCGATTGCGCAGATGAAGAAAGTGATGTTCGAGGGGTTCAAGCAACGCGAGACGAAGGAGTTGGTCGAGCTGTTGCGGCACGCCGACATGCGCGTGCGGTTACGTGCGCAGTACGAGTTGGCGGCACGTAAGGCGACGGAGGAATTCATTGAACTGGTGAAGAACGACAAGAATCAACTCGTTCGCATTCATGCGATCTGGGGCTTGGGGCAGATTGCCAAGACGGAAAGCGGCGCTCGAGTTGCTTTGCTTGGACTGCTAGACGACGATTCTGCGAAGAATTCGACACTGGACGCCGAATCCACTGCGCAGATCGCAAAGGTGATCGGCGATGTGTTTCCGAGAATCGCACCAACGAAGGAGGGGCGGCCTCGTGAGGTTGACTACCTCTTGAACAGGCTCGGGCCGGAAACGGCAGCACGGGAGCAATTCTTCGCCATGCAATCTCTTGGAAAGCTCGGCTTTTACCCCGCAGCGGCGGACTTGGGCTATTTCATGCAAAGGGCGACATGGGGGCAAGACCCATTTATCTCGCACGCTTGTGTGGTGGCCCTCTCGCGATTGTTAATGCTCGAAGGCGAGTGGAAAAAAGTTGTTCCGTTTGCACTTTACCGAAAGCTAGAGGGATTTGATTTGACGCGAATTGAAGGCAGTCGGCGAGGGGAACGCCTAGGGCTGCTGTTGAGCTTGCGCCAACTTAATCATCCGCCTGTCTTTGAATTCCTTAAGGATGTCGATGAATCCGTCGTCGCCGAGGCGGCTCGTGCTATCAATGATTTGCCGATGAAGGACGGTTGGGGAGCATTGGCTAAGTTGAGCGATCGATTCCGCAGTACGCCACCGCCAAACGAGGCCCTCGGCCGTCGCATCATCAACGCCAATTTCCGCCTCGGCGGCGACGAACGCGCCAAGGCGCTGCTCGACATCGCCGCCAATCCGAAGACGCCGCCGATCTTACGCAGTGAAGCGCTCGCGTGTCTCGGTGAATGGGCTCAGCCCGGCCCGCGCGATCGCGTCATCGGCGCCTGGCGGCCGCTGCCGCCGCGTTCAGCGGACGGCGTGCGCAAGCTGGTCGCGGAACGGCTCGAAAACCTGTTGACGAATGCAAGCGGTCCGCTACAGACTGACGTCATGAAAATGGTCGCCAAGCTCGACGTCAAGATCGACGACGCGACCTTTACGGCGTGGGTCAAGGACGCGAAGAAGCCGATCAATACACGCATCGAGGCGCTGCGGATCCTGGCTCAGCGCCAACGCGACAGAGCGTTCGATCTACTGCAAGAGGTGATCGAAAAGGATAAGGAGCCGCGCCTTCGCGCCGTGGCGCGGGAGTTGTACGTCGAACGGAGCGACAAATACGGCATTCTGCTTTTGGGCGAAGCAATTCTCAAGGGCGAGTTCATCGAGAAACAGTCCGCCATCCGTGTCCTGGGCCGACATCCCGATCCGCGCCGGTTCGCCTCGATTCAGCACCTCTTCGAAAAGAGGAGCGACTTTCCGCTCGGCCTGCAACTCGACATCTACCTGGCCGCCAAGGCGTTCAAGGACGACGACGACCTGCCCAGGCGCGTGTCGGCCTTCGAGCAACAACTCCGCAAGGATAGTCCCCTCGGACTCCATCGCTTGACGCTCGAAGGGGGCGACGCCGAGCGCGGCAAACATCTCTTCTGGTCGCACACCGCGGCCCAGTGCGTCCGCTGTCATAAGGTGGAAGGGCAGGGGGGCGACGTCGGGCCCGATCTTTCGACGTGGGCGCTCAAGGGAAATCGCGAACACTTCGTCGAATCGCTCATTTTTCCCGACAAGAAGATCACGCCCGGCTACGGCGTCGTCACGCTTATCTTGGGCGATGGCCGAACGCTCAATGGGACCGTCGTGTCGGAAGATAAGGAGAAACTCACGCTGCTGACGGCCGCGAAGGTGGAGACGGTGATCGCGCTCGCGAACATCGAGCTGCGCACCGACGCGAAGTCGGCGATGCCGGCGGTGACGAACGTGCTCACGCTCGAGGAGATCCGCGATGTCATCGAGTATTTGGCGAGCTTGAAGAAGTGAGGAGCCCGCAGCGCGAGCAAGGGATATTGCGATCCTTGCTTGCGCTGCGGGCTCTCAAGAAGTGAGGAAGCCGCGGCGCGAGCAAGGGATATTGCGATCATTGCTTGCGCTGCGGGCTCTCAAGAAGTGAGGAGCCCGCAGCGCGCGCAAGGGATATTGCAATCCTTGCTCGCGCTGCGGGCTCGGCCGCTATTTCTTTTCCGTCGGCGAAAACGTCATGCCGTTCTCATTTCGGCGCAGGTCGTCCCACAACACGCCGGCCGGGAGGACCAGGATCTTGTTCTCGCGCAGCTCGAACAGCGAGCGATAACCCTGCTCCGTCACCTCCTTGGGCAAACGTCGAACCATGCCGTCCACAGTGAAGATGAGGATGCCCTGGTTGTCCCGGTCATTCACGAGGGCGGGAAGTTTCTTCGCGGGGTGGTAGGCCACGTCTTCCGGCTTGGTCCACAGGACGGTTGAATCCGAATTGTGAACCTGGATCAGCAGCACCGCGCGGTCGTGCGGCTGATTGATGGTGAACTTTCCCATGCCCTGCGTCCCCTCGTACAGCGTCTTGGGGCCGGTCACGAGTTGAATCGCGGAGCGCATGCTATATTGCCGGCCGCGATAGCGGTCGTAGGTCTGCGACTGCATCTCGTAGGGCATACGTCCCAATAGCTTGCGATTGTGCGGCGAATCCCACGATTCGTCGAGCTTGAACTGTTTGTAGAGCGACTCCTGGCCGAGGTAGGGCAGAAGCGCCACGCGCCAGCTGAGGAGCGGTTTTCCGTTCGGATCGGTGATCGCGCGGGGCGGGAAGGAGCCCTTGTCTTGATGGTACTTCTCCAGGGCCTTGCCCACGCGGTAGAAGTTCTGCACGTTGTACTGGTCGTTTGAACTGGACGCATAACTGCGGGAAAAGAGATTGATCGAGGCGAAGCCCAGCGCCATCGCCATCTGGGCGGCCGGGACGCCGTTCGGAATGAGGGCGTCGGCGTCGATGCTCGCCTGCAACGTGCTTCCCTTGATTTCCAGGGGGAGCTGCGTCAGGAACTCGTGGGCGAAGTTGGCGGCTGCCACGCCGAACAGATGTGCGACGCCTTCGCCGAAATCATCGGCGGAGAACGGCAGCCGAACCGGCGCCTTTTTCATGTCTTGCTCCATCCGTTGGCGCTCGCCGGCGAGAAACGTCTTGGCGAGCGCGAACATCGTCTTTACCGTCTGCTCGCCGTCCTTGGCCTGGTCTGGGGTGGGGAATTCGATCCGCGCCGTGACGCGCGTCTCCTTGTTCAGCGTGAGCGATGCGGACCAGGTCTTGGCCTTGAAGAGCGGCAGAAACGGCTCGGGAATCGCACGCACGTTTTCCGGCGACAGCAGGCTCGACGGGTCGATGCCGATCAGCACCGCGCTTTTGCCGGCGTCGGCCCTCAGGAGCTGCGCCAGCGGGCCTTCCTTGGCGTCCGTGCGCAGGTCGAACCAGTGGGTGAGCGATTCCTCGGAGCCGTAAACCAGGGTCCGATCGTCGTGCAGATAAAGCCCGCTCCAGGACCGTTCGTCGAACAGATAGTCGTAGCGGCGATGCTTCTTGGTGTACGCGCTCGCGGGGAGCGCCTTGATGAGATCGATGCGGTCGTAGGGAGTCTTGGTCGTCACGACCCAGAGCGCGGTCTGGCGCTCGGGATAGCCGTGCGGGAGTTCGGGTGTGGCTTCCGAGTTGGGCAGGATGACGGTGAGGGATTCCATGTTGGCGAAGTAGTTGCCGAAGCGGCGCTGGAATTCCTTGACGGCGTCGGCGCCGGCGTAGCCCAGAAAGTCGCGCGAGAACTTCATTGCGTCGCTCTGCCAAACCTCCTGCACCTTGAAATGGCCGATCGCCATCGTCTTGGGCGGCAGCAGCGATTCGAGCGTCGCTGTGCTCCCCTGTGCCCACAACGGGGCAGCGGTCAGCATCACGAGCAAGAGCGGATTTGTTTTCATGGGCTCCTCGGGCAGGTTAACGTGATGAAATGGGACGCCGATGATCGTAAAGCGAGCGGACTCGGGCGACAAGAACTTTCCAGAAAATCGGCCGGACCGGCAAAATGCTGTTTGCTTGCACACTCCCGATGATTAAAATAGCCGAACCTACCTGACGCGCTCCAGTCTCCCACTGGGCGTCCGACTCCTGCTTTTCACAGGATCCTACATGGCTTCTGCCTTATCGGAAACGAGTTCCCCGAACGAGCATCTGGTTTCGACCCTGCGAGGCCAGTTGCGTGCCAATCGTCGTCGCTGGCTGGTGTTGTTGGCACTGGAAGCGCTCGGGTTAGCCGTGGCGGCCCCGCTCGCGTGCTTTTGGCTCATGATGCTGCTCGATCAGATGTTTCGCCTGCCGATTCTCGGTCGCGCGCTCGCGGCCCTGGCGTTTTTCGGGGTGCTCGTCTGGGGCGTTCGCTTCGTCGCGCGGCGCTGGCGGCAAATGTCGCTGACGGAAGATCAGGTCGCTCTCGCCATTGAACGCCGAACCCCCGGCGTGCAGAATCGACTCATCAACGCGGTGCAAATCGCCCGCGGCTCCCACGAACTGAGCCGGGACGTTATCGAGGAAAACGTCCACGCCCTCGAGCGCATTCAACTCGAACAAGCCGCCCAGCTGAAGCCCGCGCTCCTGCGCGGCGGCCTGGCCGTGCTGATGATCCTCGTCGGTCTCGTTTGGTGGCTCGCGCTCCCCGAGAGCTTCAGCAAAGCCGCCGGCCGAATCCTCAATCCGCTCCATCACACCAAGATCACCGTCGCCCAGGGCAAAACCATCCACGGCGTCGGCGACGTTCCGATTACCATCCAGATCGAAGGCGAACGCCCCGAATCCCTTCAGATATTCACGCTCGTGGGAGGCAAACGACAGACCGACCCCATTCCGGTGACCGATGCGAATGTCCCGTATGTCTTCAAGAAAGTGACGCAGGACGTCGAGTTCCACATTCGCGGCGGCGATTTCACCACCGGCGTGCACGCCATCCTCGTCCCCAAAGCAGGCACCTTCACCAAGTTGCAAGTGACGTATCACTATCCCGAATACATCGGCCAGGCACCGGCCGTGCAGAACTCCAAGGGCGATTTCGAAGCCGTCGAAGGGACGCGTGCCGAAGCCCGCTACTTCTTTGACGTGCCGCTCGAAAAGGGGACGGTGCAAATTCAAGGAAGCAAGGCCGCGCCGCTGCCGCTCGTGCGCGTCAGTGAACGGGAATGGGCCGTCGACGTCAGTATCGCGGACGCTTCCGCCTACACGCTCGGCGTCAAGACGCAGCACGGCGACGCGCAGACGTTCGGGCCCTTCGCGATCCGTGCCGTCAAGGACAAGGAGCCCGTCCTGAAAATTACGGAGATCGAACGTCGGCTTGAAATCGACGTCGATAGCCTGGCCGGGCTCGGCATCGAAGCGAGCGACGACTTCGGACTGGCCGACGTCGAGCTGGTTCTCCGCCCCCTTGTCGGCAAGAAGACCGAGGACGAGCAGGGGCAATGGCGCGTGCTCCAGGCGTGGGCTGGCGACAAGCAGAAATCGCTTCGGCGCCATTTCACGTTCGTCCCCGCCAAGGAAAAGTTGCGCGAAGGCGATAAGGTCGAACTCGCCCTGCGCGGCAAGGACCTGTGCCCGCAGCATGCCGGCTGGACGATCGGGACGCGTATCGAGGTCTTTATCGGCGGCGAAGGGGCTGCCCTCGAGAAGCTGTACGAGGATCTGCTGAAGACCGAACGCGATCTCAAACAGCAGGCTGAGTCGCAGAAGAAGCTGATGACGCGCACGGCCGAGCTGCTGGGCCGGCTCGATTTCAACAGCAAGACGGAATGGGACGCAGTCAAGGATGCGGAGCTGAAGGCGATCCGTGCAAACCAGCTGGCGCTGGGCAAGCGAACCTTCGAAATCGCGGACTTCATGCCGCTGTCGCCGGGCAACGTGCAGTTTGGCCTCAAGATGTTGGCGTCCACCGAAATTGAGACGCTTCTGGCCGACCTCAAGGGAATTCCGACGTCTTCTCTCAAACAAAAGAAGCTCGCGGAAGCGCGCGTCGCGCAGGAGCGGATCGGCCGTAGCTTCGAGGAGATGGCCGAGCAATTCGAGAGCTTCCGCGCCGACTGGGAACTGGGGAACATGATTCCGTACGTGAAGATGCTTGCGGATCGGCAGACGAAGATGCGCGATCAATCGAAGAAGCTGGTCGTGCAAAGCGAAGACTATCACCGCCCGGCCATGCAGGCCCGGCAAACGAAGGTGGGCGATCTGTGCAAGCAGATCGCGCCCGTTTTCGGCAAGATTTCGCAGCGTCTGCACGATCAGGAGCCGACGCTTTCCGTGGCGTTCGGGCTGGCGCAGAAGGCGTTGGTCGCGGAATCGTTGATAACGCCAATCCGCGTGGCCGCCGAGGCCGCCGAGGCCGGTCGATGGAGTGATGCGGTCATGTCGCAAGGCGCGGCCGCGGAGCAGCTCACCGCCCTCCACGCGCAACTTCGCAAGGCTCAGGTGGAAGCCGCTCAAAAGGCGCTTGCCGCCCTCAAGGAAAAGGCGAAGACGGACCTGGAGGCGCAGAAGGAACTCGAAAAGCTGCAAGACGGCACGTCCGAAGACTTCACCAAGGATTTTCCCGACAAGATGAAAGTCGAAGACTCGATCCGCATCCGCGAAGTCGCCAACAAGAAGAAGAATCCCGAAGGCGAACTGCGCGAGTTTGAGACCAAGGGCATCGAAGACATCGACCGCAATCGCATCGAACTCAAACAGGACTCAGGCGTACGTCAAGATACCGACACGCTCAAGCTCGGCTCCAAAGCCGAGGCGACCAAGGAACTCAAAGATCTGTTCAAAGGGCCCCGGAACGCCGTGCAGCCGTTCATTCAGGAGAAATTCGAGGATCTGATCGGCAAATTGCTGGACGAGGCGGACGAACTGGGCAAGAATTTCCAGACGCTGAACTTGAGCACGAACCAAAACAACAACGATCCGGGCGAAATTTCGAAGCTGGCGGGTCGGCTCAACTCGACCGGCGCCGTCGCCGCGACCGGGAACAAGAAACCGCCGCTCACCGAGGCGGGAGGCGTGTCGCGCACCGGCCGGCAAGGCGCCCGCGCGACCGGCAAAGTCGCCGACCAGGACGGCCTCGCCCTCAAGGGACGCGACAAGGCGCTCGACGGTACCCAGGAAATCGCCGACCAGAAGGGCCTGCACAAGCTCAAACCCTCCGACGAGATGCCCAATCCCAAGGACACCTCGACCGGCGTGGGGGGCAAAAAGATCGACTCGAACGACAACCATTTCAGCCTGAAGGACTCGGGCAAATGGAAGGACGAGTACGTCAAGAAGATGGACAAGCCGCAGCCCAAACACTACATCGTCGAACATCAAGGCGAGAAGATCGATCAGAAAGTCGTCGATCAACTGTTCGATCATACCGCCAAGCAGCAGGAACAAGTGATCGAACGGCTCAAGGCGATCAAGAAGGAACTCAACAGCCTGTTTTTGCCGACCGACCATCTTGATCCGCTGATCGAGGCGCTCAGCGCCAATCTCGAGAGCCTGAAAGATCGGCCCGACGCGGAGATGTTTCGGCAGCAGATGCAAACGCTGGACAAACTGCGCTCGGCGGTGCGCGTCTTCCAGACGGCGAGCCAGAATATCGAGTTGAGTACGTCCCGCGAGCGCAGCCTGCGCGGCAAGATCCTCGACGAGCCGAACTCGGCCGTTCTGCCGGGGTATGAGGATGCGGTTCGTCAGTACTTCCTGAAATTGGCCGGGCAGTGAGTGTTAAGAGAAAAACATTAGCCACAGAGACACAGAGCGAATGAATCGATAAGCCCAACGGGTGAGGTACTCCAAACCCTTGGGATCCAGCGTCTCGAGAGTTTATCCCAGGGGTTCGGAGTACCTCACCCGCTGGGTTTATACTTCTCTGTGGTTAATGACGTCGTTTCCAAAGGTTCCCTACAGCATGCGTTATGATCTCCTGTTTCTGCTCCTCGCCGCTCCCGGGTTGCTGCACGCACAGCCGCAGACGACGCTGGTCGTCCGGCCCGGCACGTTGCCCAACCTCGTGCCGGTGATGGCGGACAAGGCGCGCTGCGTGGCCCTGAGCGAAGCGCACAAGCTGCTCGCTTTCGGCCACGATCGCACGTACCCGGACGCCGATCTCTCGTTGTTCACGCTGGACGCCAAGGGGATGCCGAGCCCGGCCGCGGTAACGATTAACCTTCCGTGCCCGTCAGATCTGCACGACAAGAAGGTCGGCAACTACGCGACGGGGCTGGCGTTTCATCCGAAGCTGCCGATTCTTTACGTTTGGCAAGACATTAACCTCGCCTGGATCAATCCTCCCAAGCTCGACAAGGAAGCCAAGGAGTTCGATCATCTCCTGATCTACGACGTGGCCAAGATGCCGCCGAAGCTGCTGGTGCAGATGTGTCGGGATCGCGAGGTGCTCTACGGGCAGAACGGCGGCGGCCTGGCTGTCGATCCCGCGGGCGAGGCGCTCTTCGTGCCGAACTTGCGCGAGTCGAGTAATGCCGGCTCGTGGCGCTTCGGCCGTTATTTGCTCGACGCCGACGGGCTGCCGCAGGTGCTAGGCGACGAGGAGCAGAAGCTGCCGATCGCGGAACGTTGCGCCAAGATCCATGAGTGGAAAACGGAGAAGGTTTCCGCTCCTGCGGACAAGACGCCGCCCGATTTCGTCAATATGTTCGCCGGCAATTTCTTCGGCAGCGCCATGAGCATGACGGCCCTGGGGCGTGACGTCTGTCTCGCGGGGGGCGTCAAGGGGATCATGACGTATCGACCCAACGACAAAGCCGCGGCTCTCAACGGGCTCGCGGTCAAGGGCCACACCGGCACCATGATGACTGTGCATCCCGCGTTGCCGCTGATCTTCGCCGTCCGCGTGCAGAGCGATTTCATCGCCTGCGTTCAGCACGTCGAAGGGTACCTCACCGGCGTGCCCCGGCACTGGGTCCTCCCCGAGACGAAGCTCCTCTCGACCGGCCTGGCGGGCAAGGGCAAGGTGGTCGCCGGCGCCGTGAGCGCCGTCTACGTTGTTTCATTTAATGACAACTTCGAGCCAGTGGGCGATGCGATTGCCATCCCGATCAACGCTCCTGCCGGCGTGCGGGCAATGGTTTACTCGCAGGCATTCGATCTCCTCTATGTCGGGACGGATCTCAGCAAATGACGACGCGCATCCTCGCACTCTTGACGCTGGCAATCCTGAGTCCGCTCGGCTGGAGCCGAACCATCACGCTGACGGCTGAGGACTCCGATCAGATGGCGATCATCTCGGCGCTGGCGCCCCGGCTGAGCTGGGCGGGCGTCGCGCATGGGCCTTACGTTTACGACTCCGGGCCTCAAGCCTACTTGCTCCCCAAAAAGGCGATCCTCATCCGCTTTCCCCTGGATAAGATTCCGAAGGAT
Organism: Gemmatales bacterium; assembly: GCA_038217425.1. Taxonomy (GTDB): domain Bacteria; phylum Planctomycetota; class Planctomycetia; order Gemmatales; family Gemmataceae; genus JAIEPT01. The sequence continues at coordinate 18,417 of JBBQPM010000075.1, read as the reverse complement.
CAGCGCATCCTCAAGGCCGAACTGGTCATTCAGCCAACGTACGTCGCCGGCGCCGCCAAGATTCAGGTTCGTCGGCTGCTCGCCGACTGGGGGACGGGCGTTTGCCATGATTTCGCGCGCACCTGGCCCAAGAAAGTCGAATGGTCCCAGCCCGGCGGGCGCGGCGCCCTCACCGATCGCGCCAACAAAGACTCTGCCCTGATCCCGATCCACCTTCGCGGCGAACACACGGCGGAAGTCACCGAGGACGTCGAACTCTGGTACACCGGCGGCGCTCCCAACCGCGGCTGGATCATGAACCTCGAAAACGACCTGGGCGCCGTCTACCTCGGATCGCCCCACAATCCCTCGCAGGGGACGGGCAAAACCTGGAAACTGATCATTACCTACGAGCCTCAATAATCGCTATGAAATCGGTTCGCGCTCTCCTGGTTTTCCTCGCGTTCGCAGCCGCGGCCCACGCCCAGCCTGCGCTCAATCCAACCCATCCGCTGCCCCCGCAGAGTCCCGCCTGGCTCGACGGCTACAAGGTCCGCTGGCCGGTCCGCGTTCTCGGCTTTGCGGGACAGCAGACAGGCCAATCGGTTCTCGTCTCCGTCCCGACTGGCGGCTGGCTGAAGTCCGACGCTTCCGACCTCGCGGTTCAAGGGCCTGACGGTAAACTCCTCCCCATGTCCGTTCTCTCCCACGATCCGCTCGGCGAAACCCTCGTTCAGTTCCAGCGGCTCGAAAATCATAGCTGGTACTGGATCTACGGCGTTCATCCGGGCAAGCCCAGCGCCAGTCCCCGGCCCGAGAAGCCGTTCCAGGAAGGGCTGACTCTCGAGGTTCGCGACGGCAAGAATCTCAAGATCGATAGCTGGGCAGACCTACGGCCCGACCTCGACAAGGCGCCGGTGATCGGCAACGCCATCCTGGGCGACGTCAGCCAAAACTGCAATCCCGCTCGCCCTGACAATGCCACCGAGTTCGTAGCCTCGTACCGCGGATTTCTCGACGTCAAGAAAGAAGGGACGCACCGCTTCATCATCAATGCCGACGATTCGAGCTTTCTCTTCGTGAACGGCTTCAAGGTGCGCGAGAAGACCGGGGCCGGCAACATGATCGGCAAACTCAAAATCTCGGAGCTGGATAAACTCTCGGGGAAAGTCGAACTCAAGATCGGCGTGCATGCGTTCGAGATCCACAGCGCCGTGGGAAATCGGCCCGCGAGCCTGGGACGCTGCACGGTGGTCTGGTCGCCGCCGGGCGATACGAAGTTTTCCACCATCGGGCCCAAAGATCTGGTCCACCCGCTCTACGCGCGGACCGCGGCGACGGAAGTTCGGCCGGGCGAATCGGGGGCGTCGTTCGTGCAGGGGCTTGACGATTTCCTCGAAGTTCAAGGGCTGAAAGTGTTCCTGGTTCGGCTACAGGCGCAAGGCGTTACCGACAAGCTCGTATGGGACATGGGGGACGGCACGCAGCGGCGCGGGGCGAGCCTGGTCCATTGTTTCTTCAAGGAAGAGGACGCCGTCGTCAAGCTGGGGGGCGGATCGCTGCCGGCGTTTCAGCGCCGCTTCCGCGTCTGGGCGGAGTCGGGCGAGATGAGCCCGCTCTCGCTGGGACTGGTCGTGGAGACGCTCGAGCAGATGGAATGGAGGAAACTCGACGTCGGCCGGGTGCGCGAGATCTTCAGTTATTTGCAAGTCTGCGAACAACCCAATCGCTGGGGTTTGCTCGCGGAGGTCGCGGAGTTTTTGATGCAGCAGCCCGGCGTCGATCTGGAATCGCGTTCGCAGTACGTCGCCGCTCGACTCGAGGCGCTGGGTCAATTGGGCAAGGGGAAGGAAGCGCTGAAGGAAGGGGAGACGGAGCTGGAAAAGTTCGCGAAGTCGCCGCCGCTCAAGGTTCGCGTGCAGATGGCGATCGCGGCAGTGCATCATTACCAGTTCCGCGATCAGGCCGAGGCGAGCAAGATCTACAAGGCGATCCTCGATGAGAATAGCCGGGTCGAGCATCCGAATCTACGCTTGGCCGCGGTGCGCTGGGGCGACCTGTTCGCGGAAGTGGGCGACCTGGCGCGGGCGAGCGAGACGTACCGCATCGCGGCCACTTTGGGGGGCGAGAAGCTGACCAGCGGCGGCGTCACCGAAGCCGCCACCCGCGGCGCCCTTATGCGCATCGCCGAGCAGAAGCTCAAAGGAGGCGAATACCTCGCCACCCGCCAGCTTCTGCAAAAGCTCGAAATGGAATATCCCGGCCGTCGGCTCGACGGGCTCTACTGCTTTCTGCGTGCCGAGACCGACCGCTTCTCGGGCCGTTACGATGAGGCGCAGCGGCACTACGAAATGATCTTTAAGCTCCCGCAGTGGGCCGGGTACCGCGACCGCGCGACCTACGGCATCGCCGACGCCTACCTGCGCATGGGCCAGCTCGACAAGGCGAAGAAGTGGTTCGCCCTGCTCAAGGACGAACATCCCAAACATTACGAAACGCTGAAAGTCGCGGAGGTCGAGAAGGTGCTCGACAGCCGAATCGCCCGAGCGGCACTGAAGGGCAAAGAGGAATTGTTCGAGACGTTCCACCTCGGCTTCGAGGCGAATGAGAAGCCGTGGAACAGTCCGCTGGCGGGATTGCCGGTGGTGCGGGCGCCGGGCATCGACGGCGAGCACAGCCTGTGTGCCGACTTCTATCCGCAGTCGTACCTGACGGGCGTGATCGATCTTATCTTTCACGCGAAGAATCTGGAGCCAGGGGCGATTTACCTGTGCGAATTCTGGTATCGCGACGTGTTACGACAGCCGCCGCCCGGCCTCGCGACGGCGCTGCCGTACGTGCATTATCACCTCGCCGTCGAGGGCGTGGCGGGCGACGGCCAGCTGGCGGTGGGGGGGAACATGCCGCGCAGCAGCCATCATCAGTGGCACAAATTGTCGATGAAACTGCGCACGCCGCTCGCACAGGATTTCGTCATCCGCATGCGGCTCGCCAACATCGTCGGCGCCTATTATTTCGATCGCCTCACGGTTCGCCGGGTCAGCGATCAGCAGCTCGACGCCTTGATTGACTTTTTGGAAAGCTCGAAATCGCCATGAACCGACTCGCCTGTGTATTGACATTGTGGCTCTCCGCCGGCTGGGCAGGCGCCGCTGAGATCTACAGCAACGGTACGGGCGGCGGCGCGTGGTCCGATCCGTCGTCGTGGCGAGGCAATCGGGTTCCCGGTCCCGACGACGAGGTCTTCATCCGCCTGTTCGACGCCATCTCCTTCGACAAGAACGATGACGGTAAAATATCGTGCCGGATGATCGAGGTTCAGCCCAGAGGCATCTTTCAGTTCAAGGCCGGCGCCGGCAAAGCCGTTTGCGTGGTCGCCGAGGGGATCGTCACCAACGGCGCGGTCAAGCTCGACGGCACCAAGGATGCTCGCGATTTTTTTGAACTGCGCCTCGTCGGCACGACGCTCGCCAAGCGGAAGATCAAGCTCAACAAGGGCTCGGGGCTTTTGCTGTACGGCAAACCCGATCTCCCCGGCGGTAAAAAGAACGTACTCGTCTCGGGTCCGACGACGGACAAGATCAAGGAAGCGGCGGTCGTCGAAGTCGAGGGACAGGCGGCGATCGATTGGCAGCGGGCGCATCTCCTGAACGTGCGGCTCAGCGCGCTGAAGCTCGACAACACGGGCGCCAAGCCGCAGGAGCGGATCCAACTCGTGGGCAATCGGCACGAGGGGCTTTCGAGCGTCTTGATTCATTCGTGCGACACGCCGGTCGTTAAGGACAATGACTTCGTCTATGCCGGGCCGCTGAACGTGGTCGATGCGGGGCTGACGACGGCGTTTTCGCCGCTCGCGGAAATCAAGAACAATCGCTTCGAGGGGAATTACAACATCGCCCTGCTCCTCAACTCGCAGAACGACACGACGGTCCAGGGCAATACGTTTACCGGCTGCCTGCACGCGGTCCGCAGCGACGCGGGCCTTGGCGAGGTGATGATGAAGTCCAACGCATTCGTGAAGTGCTACCACGCGCTTCATTTCGTCGGCTCCACCGGCAACATCGAATCGACGACGGTGGACGAGGCGTTCCACGCGCTTTTCGCCCAGAATGCGAACTTGCAAGTGACGGGGCTGGTGGTCCAGAAGACCGTTCCCAAGGGACATGCGATTCATCAAACGTATGGCCAACTTTCGCTTCTGAACTGCAATATTTCGCCCACGGACGTTAAGATATCTCAGATCGGCGCCCTGGTGCCGCCGCCGGTGACCGTGCGGTGTCAACAGTATGTGTGGGCCAGCGTGGTCGGCGCCCCGGAGGGCTCGCTGCTCGATTTGCAGACCAAGGGGGTCGAGCTGAAGCCAGGGACGTTCGACCGGAACATCCGCAACACGCCGGTGCCGATCGTGGGCGGCAAAACGCCTGGACCTCAGGACGTGAACGCGCTCATCGTGCTGTCGTGGTCGCTGAACGAGAAGGGGATGCCGCTGCCGATTCCGGAGTATACCCTGAAGATTCTGGGGCCTGCGCCGAGTGAGGACGCGCCCCGCCCGTTGCTCAAGACGAGCGTGTACCAGCCCCCCGCGAACGGATTCATCGAGAATTTGAACGACGCCAAGCCCAATCTGGAGGTTAAAGTCCCATGAAGTACGTACTTTCCTTTGTGCTTCTCGCGGTACTCTGTCCGCTGGGTTTGGCCCAACGACAGGTCTTCTTTCCGCCTGCCGAGGCGCCGCCGCCGCCGCCCGCGAAGAAGCCCCCCAAGACCATCGCCGGAGCCGAGGATACCGATATCATCCCGGATCCCGGCCCGGTCATGCGCCGCAACCAGATCCGCAATCCTCCGCCTCCCACCAACCTCGCCGTCATCCACAAGATCAAGTACGGCGGCGAGCTTACCTACGTCCACGCTGACGGCACCAAGCAAAAGTTCGAGCAGTGGAAGAGTTTTCCCAACGACACGTTCAATCTCATGAAGCTCGTCAACGAGAGCCTGGCCGACGGCAACAACTACACCTGCGGCGAAGACAAGCCGCTCGCCAGCACCGAATTCAACCCGATCGATATTCCGATCCTGTATATGACGGGCGATTACGACTTTGTCCTGCAGCCGGCGGAGATCGAGAATTTGCGGAAATTCATCACGCAGGGGGGGACGGTCATCTTCAATTCGGCGCGGGGTCGGGACGAGTTCTCGCGCGCCGTCGCCCGGGAGATGCGAAAGGTCTTTCCGCAGAAGGGGTTCATGCGCGTGCCGCCGGATCATCCGATTTTTAACTCGCGCTACCGGATCGAGGGCCGAATTCCGATGGTCTTTCATGGCCAGCCCAAGAGTTTGCCCGCAGAGATTTACTCGATCGACATCGGCACGCGCGCCGCTGCCATTCTCGTCCCTGCGGGGCTGGGCGCCGCCCTCAGCGGCACAAACGACTATCACGTCGATGGCAAACACGTGAAGGGCGACACGGCCAATCGCCTGGCCGTCAACCTCGTCGCTTACATGCTCGGTTCGACCGAGTACGGCCGATTCCTCGCGCAGGATTTTCCGATCCACAGCATCAAGACGCGTACCGGCGACGTCGTCCGCTTTGCCGCGGTGCGCTACGCCGGCAGCTGGGATCTCAATCCCGCGCTGCAGAATAGCCTGCTGGCGAGCGTCAAGGAGAACACGGGGATCGACGTCGATATGCGGCCCGAGAACGTCACGCTCGATAGTCCGGAGATCGGCCATTATCCGCTTCTGTTCATGACGGGGCATTACGACTTTCAGCTTTCGCAGGCGGAAGCGGCCGGGCTGGCGAAGTACCTGAAGCGCGGCGGCATGCTGTTCGCTTCCGCAGGCGCCGGACTGAAGCCGTTCGACACCGCCTTTCGCCGAGAGATCCTGAAGGCCGTCCCGGGCGCTAAGCTGATGGAGATCCCGAAGGGCCACGAGATTTTCAAGAATGGCTGGAATCCGCTTTCGACAGTCAACTACACCGAGCCGGCCAAACGCGACCATCCCACGCTCGATACGCCCAAGCTTCTCGGGTTATTCATCGACAACCGCCTGGCCGTGGTCTATTCGTCGTTCGACGTCATGAGCGGCGTCAACCGCGAGGCCAACACCTACGCCAAGGGGGTCGTCGACACCGATGCCCTACGCCTGGCGATCAACGTCGTCACCTACGCGCTCAGTCATTAGTCGATATCGTTTAGCCGCCCTCTTGTGGCAGCGCCGCCAGAAGGCGGCGGCTAAGCGAATCGTTCTTCCCTTCCTTCCCTATTGGATGTACGCACCTACTCATGAATCCCACCACCGAAGCCCAGCTATCCGACCTCAAGGCTCTCCACGACAAAATGCTGAATGAGTTCGGCAATATCATCGTCGGCCAGCGCGAAGTGCTCGAGGAACTCCTGATCACCGTCTTCGCAGGCGGGCACAACCTCCTCGAGGGCGTGCCAGGCCTGGCGAAAACCCTGATGATTAGCACGCTCGCCCAGCTGGTGGCGTTGCCGTTCAAACGCATTCAGTTCACGCCCGACCTGATGCCCTCGGACATCGTCGGCACCAATGTCATCGAAGAGGATCACACCACCGGCAAGCGCGTCATGGTCTTCGTGCCGGGGCCGATCTTTACGAACGTACTGCTCGCCGACGAAATCAACCGCACGCCCCCCAAAACCCAGGCGGCGCTGCTCCAGGCGATGCAGGAAAAAGAAGTCACCGCGGGCGGAAAGACCTACAAATTGCAGCCGCCGTTCTTTGTCCTCGCCACGCAGAATCCGATCGATCAGGAAGGGACCTATCCGCTCCCCGAGGCGCAGAAAGATCGCTTCCTGCTCAACACGTTCATCAAGTATCCCAAGCTCGCGGACGAAGAGGACATCGTCGAACGGACCACCGGCGTGCAGGTCGGCAAGGTGACGTCGATCCTGGACGGCCCCAAGCTGCTTGCCTTCCAAAACCTTGTGCGCAGTATTCCGGTGTCCAAGCACGTGACGGGATATGCGGTCGATCTGGTGCGGGCGACTCGGCCCGAAGAAGCGGGAGTCCCCGCGTTCGTGAAAGATCAGATCGGTTGGGGCGCCGGGCCTCGCGCCAGTCAGGCGCTCATCCACTGCGCCAAAACGCATGCGGCTCTCTCGGGCCGGATCAACGTCTCGTGCGACGATGTCCGCCATCTGGCTTTACCGGTCATGCGGCACCGCATTCTGCCCAGCTTCACTGCGGAAGCCGAAGGCATCAGCAGCGACAAGATCATTCGCAGGTTGTTGGAAGCGGTTCCCGAGCGCAGCAAGTAGCGACAAAAGGCAAGCGGGGGGACGTAAGTCCCCCGGTACGTACTCGATCTGCAACAAGAACTCACTCGAGGATGTGCGGAAAAGTGACCTACGGGGGACTCACGCCCCCCGCTGGTGGTTTATCGGTACTGCCCCGCGGGGCTCGGCAGCGACGTCGGCGCCGAGGGCATGAGCGGGCCGGCGGGCGCCTGCTGCGGCACATTCGGCTGAAACTGATGCGAGAGATTGTTGGGGGCGACTCCCGCGGCGTTGGGGAGCTGGCCGTAGGCGCCGGGGGCGTTCACGGGCGCTTGGTTGTAGACCTGCGTGTTGGGCGTCTGATTGAAAGTGGGGACGCTGGGCATCGGGTTTTGGCCGGGAATGGGATTGGGCGTGTCGATGCGGTGCGGAGCGTTGACGATGCCGAACGGCTGGTTGTAGTTGGCGTTGACGGGGTTGGGAGGCGGAACGGGGTTGCTTGAGAGCGTGCTGGCATTGGGGAGGTTTGGGGGCGCGATGGCGAAGGGCTCCTGGGCGCCGAGCGGCATGACGCCCCTGGGGGGCGTCGGGGGTTGGGGACGATTCGCCGTCGGATACGGGACCGGCGTCGGTCCGCCGCTTTGGGGTTGGGAGGGAAGCCTGGGAACGTTGTCGCACCCGGTGATCGCGACGCATGTCACTAGCGCGCCCAGCAGGGCGCTTTTTCCAAAGCCCATGTCGACTTCCTCCGTGAAATGGCCCGGCGCCTTCCTGACGCAGATCCTTCGCTTTTACAAGGGTCGCCTGATAACTTTCTCCCTAAGTTCGGTCAAGTGCAAAAATCTTCCGAGCGTTCTCTAGCCTTCCTTCCCCTTCCCCCATAACAAACCTTAAATCCTTGGAATGTGCATGGCTCCCAGAGGAACTTGACGAGCCCGAGCGACTTTGCTACCTAAAGGTCTACGTCACTCGTTGCCCGATTTTTTCGGCTCATTTATTCGTTTATGATCGTGGAAGACGGAATTGCTCCCAATCCGCGATCCGGACAATATTCATCCCCCTTCAGAAGAGAGGAAGACGGAATGCTCAAACGTATGCTGCTCGCGCCCCGAATGCTGACGACCGAAACCGACCTCGCCCCCTGGGAACCTGCCCAGGATCCGTTCCGCATGGGACGTAAGGCCGGCAAACCCGAAGGCGGCAGCCCCGAAGAGGAAGAGGAAGAAGACGACCTCGGCGACGATGACGAAGAAGACGACGATCTGGACGACGACCTCGAAGACGACGATCTGGACGACGACCTCGAAGACGATCTCGAAGAAGATGACGATGAATTCGAGGATGACGAACTGGACGACGATCTGGACGATGAGTTTGAAGACGACGACGACTTCGACGATGACGACGACCTCGACGATGACGACGACCTCGACGACGACGAGGATGAAGACGAGGATGACGAAGTCGACGTTCCGTGACCCGCAAGTTTAAAAAGAGGCCAGGTGAAAACCTGGCCTCATTCGTTTTGCGGCCCGGCGCTCGGTTCGGGTTGCCCTTTCCCGCGTGCCGTGCGGCGTGGTACAAATCTCGCGGGAAACTTTAGGCGGAAGGAGCCTGCGATGATCGTACAGGAGAACTCACGGATGCAGGAAGACGTTCACGTGAAGGTTACCGTCGTGCACGCGCAGGCGCCTCCTGAACCCGCTCCGTCGTTCGTTCGCGCCCTGCTCCTGGCTGGGGTCGGTGGCCTGCTCCTTTGGCTCTGCTACTTCCCCGTCGCCTGGACCTGGCTGGCCTGGGTGGCACTGGTTCCGTCGCTCGCACTGGCGCGCAGTCGGCTCCGCGGCAAAAAGTTTTTCTGGGCAAGCTACGTTGCCGGTTCGGTCTTCTTTTGGTCCGCGATTCACTGGATGCGCGTTGCCGACGATCATCTTCTGGAGCACGGGTTCTGGCGCGGCGTCTTCTCGATCTTTGAAGGGAAATTCCCGTTCCCGATGCACTCGTGCTGGGCGATGCTCGCGGTCTATTGTGCGTTCTATTTCCCCGTCGGCCTCGCGCTCATCCGCTGGCTCGATCGCCGAACGCGCGTGCCGTTCTGCCTCAGCGTGAGTCTCGTCTGGGTCGGCCTCGAATGGGTCCGATCGTTTTTGCTTACGGGATTTGCCTGGTATTATCTGGGACACACGCAGCACGAGATGTTGATGTTGATCCAGGTTGCCGACCTCGCCGGCGTCTACGCGGTGAGTTTCTTGGTGGTGATGGTCAACGCCTGGCTCTTCATGGTGCTGTACCAGTCGGAGACGGTTCGGTCGCTGCTGCAGCTGGAAGAACCGCCGCCGGAAGCGGGCGGGATGCCGTGGAATATCATTTTGCAGGGGACGGGGGTATTTTTCCTGATCGTCGCCGCGTGCGGTTACGGTGCGTTTCGGCTCGGCCAGGAGCAGTTCAAGCCCGGCCCGCGCGTCGCCCTCTTGCAGTCGAACCTCGATCAACGGCTTCGCAATCAAGGCAGCGCCGAGGCGAATGAAGCCGACCGCGCGCCAGCGTCGCAGAAAATCAGCGAGCACATGTTTACACTGTGCGATCGCGCTGCCTCGTACAGCGACCGCGCCAAGACGCACCAGCCGGACCTGGTGATTTGGCCCGAAACCAGCTACCACTACCCGTGGTTCGAGATCGATTCCGCGCTCGACTTTGGGCAAATTCCGGCCGAATGGAAGTTCCTCCTGGAAAACCAGGACGCGAAGTTCGGCCAGGACGCGCTGCAGCGCTGCCGGACGAATCATCTTTTTGGCACGTCGTACTACCGCCTGCTCGACGAAAAGGGCCGGCGCGCCAGCTACAACTCGGCCGTCTTGCTCTCGAAGAATGGCACGGTTAAGGATCGCTACGACAAGATCCACCGGGTGCCGTTCGGCGAGTACATTCCGATGCGCGATTGGCTGCCGTTCATGAACGCCTTCTCGCCGTACGACTTCGACTACAGCATCCGCGCCGGCGAGAAGATGACGCGGTTTACGCTCGGCAACTACCGTTTCGGCTCGCTCATCTGCTACGAGGATACCGACCCGTTCCTGGCCCGCCGCTATGCCGTGGACGACGAGGACGGCAAGCCGGTCGATTTTCTGGTCAACATCACGAACGACGGCTGGTTCGACGGCAGCGCCGAACACGACGAACATCTGGCGATCAGCCGATTTCGCGCCATCGAGTGCCGGCGCAGCCTGGTGCGCGCGGTCAACATGGGCATCTCGGCGGTCATCGACGGCAGCGGCCGCATCTGGAAACCCACTGACGTGCGGAACTTTCTGCCCGGCGTCGATCCCGAACACAAAGTGCCCGGTGAGTTGCCGCGGGTGTGGCAGTGCTTGACGGAGGTCGATTCACACGGCGAGCGAATGCCGGAGTTGCCGGCAAGCGGTTGGAAGCAGTTCAAGAAGTCGTACGGCGTGCTCATCGCCGTCGTGCCGATCGACGACCGTTCGAGCCTGTATGCTCAGTGGGGCGATTGGCTGCCGATCGGCTGCTGGGGCATCTTCGCGGGCTGTGTCCTCGTCGTGTGGCGCCGGGGCCGAATCCAGCGCTGATTTCACCGCGCTCGCTTGCCGAACCCGGGATTTTCCTTACGAAAGCTGCGCCAGAGTTCGAGCCATTGTTCGCTGGTGAGTCCTTCGACGTCGCGCTCGTTCATGACGTGGTAGCCCGAGAGGAGTTTGCCGAGCAGGATCGGATCCTGGAGCGGCAGATCGCCTGCTTCCTTGAGGTCCCCCAGGTGCAGCGTGTGTAGCATATAGGACGTGCCGCCCACGGCCGCGTAATCTTCCGCGGCATCGACGACGGCATTCCATGGCTCCGCCTTGCCCTCGGCGAGCGCCATCGAGCCCCAACTCCACCGACCCGTGCGCATGACAAACGGCGGCGTGATCGGCCGGGCGCTGCGACTGTCCCAGAGCCGAACGCTACCGTCGCGGCTGCTGGTAATCAGGTAGTTCTCGCCCGAAAGAAACTGCGCCGTGTAGCAGGCGTCTTTGTGCCGGCACGGCGGATAGGCGAGCTTCTCGTTACGCCAATCCCAGATTCGCGCCATGCCGTCGCGGCAACACGTGACGACCCGCGTCCCCGAGGTGTCGAAACTGGCCGTATATACCCACTCGGGGTGCGGCAGAAGCGTCATGGACCTGCCGGTGGCGAACTCCCACACGCGTACAGTTTTGTCCCAGCAACTCGTCAGCAGCCATTGGCCGTCGCGGGAAAGGACGGCGTCGTTGGTGATGCCGTAGTCGTGCTTGAGCGGCGGATACCGCTGGGCGCCGGTCTCGAGATTCCAGACGTGGACCAAATGTCCGGTTCCGAAGGAGATGAGCGTCTTGTCCGCCTCGGCGAAGCGCACGCCGGGGTAGGAGTTGGGCACGCGGCTGGGGTTTTGCTGCAGCGTCTGCAGGATGGCGCCGGTGTTCGCGTCGAGGAGAAAGATTTGGCCGCCGAAACAGTGAATCGCCGCACGTTTACCGTCGGCACTGAAGGCGACGCCACGCGGTTCAGAAGGCATGGCGATAGGGGGAATCGGTTTGGCTCCGGTCTTCCAGTCCCAGAACTGCACCACGCCCGAGGGGCTTGCCTCGGCCACGTAGCTGAGCGTCAGGAGATGCTGTCCGTTGGGCGCGAAAAGGGAATTGGTGAGATGGCCGCGAATCGACAGATCCGCTCCCGCGGGCTGGCCGCTGGCGACTTCGAAGACGCGCAGGATCGGATTGAGATTGTGAGGTTGTTTTCGTGGTTGGATCCGGTGGCAAAGACGTACTTGCCGGTCGGATCGAAGCGGGCGAAGGTGGGCTGCATGGGGACGCGCATGGCGCGGTCGCGCGGATGGCCGAGCGGGACTGCCCAGATGCGCACAAGCCCGTCGCTTTGTACGGTGACGAAGCGTTTGCCGTCGGGGGCGAAGGCGGCGAAGTGCAGGCCGATCTGATGCTGCAATCCGGGGCCGAGCGGCGCACCGTCCTTCATCGACCAGAGGCGGGTGGTGCGGTCTTCGCACGCGGTCAGGAGGGTGGCACCGTCGGGGCTGACGGCGACGGATTGCACGTAGTTGCCGTGCCTGAGGAGCGCGGGTTCGAGTTTGTCGTTGCCGTCGGACCAGATGCGAGCGCCGCTGAAGCCGCCGATGGCGAGTTGGGTGCCGAGCGGATTGGCAGCCATGTGATGAATGGTGTTGCCGACGACGATGAAGTCCTGAGTCTGCAGAGGTTTGCCGGTCGCCGATTCCCATTTGGCGATCTTGGTAGGGTTGGCGATGGTGGCGAGTTCAGCGCCTCCTTTGAGAAAGACGGGCGGAGCGGGGACGGCAGTGAAGCCGCCACGAAACGCGATGTGCGGAAAGCGACGCGGTGCGCTGGGAGCCGCGAGGTCAAACAGTCGGGCCTGATTGTCCAGGCAGGACGTGGCCAGGCGTTTGCCGTCGGGCGAGAACGTCAAGGTCTTGATCGGCTGCGGATGGGGGAGCGGCTCCGTCCGGTAGTCTTGTTTGGCCCGATCCCAGACGCGAACGGTCGATTTGCCGAAGGCCAGCAGATTGCCGTCTCGGCTATAAACGAGCGTCTCGAGACCGTCGGCGTGGTCGAGTTTTTTGAGTAGTTCGCCGCCTGGAAAGCGACGCAGTTCGACGCTGCCGGCTTCGATGCCGATGGCTAATTCGCCGCCGTCGGGGGACCACGCGGCGCCAACGATCTTCTGCCCGGACTGGGGCCAGTCGATCTTCGTTTCCCGGTCGATGTCCCAAATCGCGAGATTGCCGTTTGCCACGGTGAGGAGATGATCGCCGGCGGGATGAAAGAGGGCGTGACGGACGCCCGTCGGAAGCGGGAACGCGCGCAGCGGCACGCTGAGCAGTCGGCTCCAGGAGCGAAAGCGGATGAGGTTCGCTTGCTGAACTTCCGTCTTGGTTTGCTCGAGGTTGACGCCGTACGCGAACCAGAGGAACGCCTGTGCGGGATCGTTTTCATCGTGCGCGACCAGGCCGCGGAACGTGTACATCTCCGCGAGGGTGTTGAGCGATTTGCGATTGGCCTCCTCGGCGTTGCGGCGCTGCTGGGCTTCGTCCTGGGCGATACGTCCCATCTGCCAGGCCATGTAGGAAGCGACCACGGTTCCGGTCACCAGCAGGATCGCGACGGTGCTGACGAGGCCGGCGACGATGGGATTGCGTCGGCACCAGCGCCAAAACCGTTCGCTGGGTCCGACGGGCCGAGCTTTGATCGGTTCGTCGCGCAGGAATCGTTCGAGATCGTCGGCGAGTTCGCCGGCGCTGGAGTAACGTCGCGCCGGTTCCTTGTGCAGACATTTGAGGCAGATGGTTTCGAGATCGCGGGGAACTCTGGGCTGCAGGGCGCGCGGGCCGAGCGGTTCCTGCGTGCGAACCAGCTCGAGCGTGTCCATCACCGAAGCGGCCTGATAGGGAGGTTTTCCAGTGAGCAATTCGTAAAGAATGATCCCGAGGGCGTGGACGTCGGTGGCCGGGCCAATGAGCGCGGATTTGCCCGCGGCCTGTTCGGGCGCCATGTAACTGGGGGTGCCGACGATGGCGCCGGTCTGAGTGAGTCCGAAGCCAGCGTCCATGTATTTGGCGAGGCCGAAGTCGGAGATTTTCGGGACGAACGGGGCGAAGCGGGTCGAACGGAGCGAGGCGATGCCGCTGCGCGATCCGTCGACGTTGGCCTTGGTAAGCAGGATGTTTGCGGGCTTGAGATCGCGATGAACGATGCCGCGCGTGTGGGCGTACTCGACGGCGCGGGCGATGCGTTCGATCAGATCGGCGGCATCGGTCGCCGTCGCGGGAGGGGCGCCTTTCAGTTTCTCGGAGAGCGTCCCCTCGTCAGCAAACTCCATGCTGAAGAACGGTCGTCCGTCGTGCTTGTTGACCTCGTAGATTTGCACAATGTGCGGATGCTGCAAGCGCGCCACCGCCTCGGCCTCGCTCAGAAACCGGAGCAATTCTTCCGTCTCGGCGCCGCCGAGCACGGTCTTGAGCGCGACGGTACGGTTGAGGCGTTTTTGCCGGGCCTTGTAGACGATGCCCATGCCGCCTTTGCCGAGCACCGCCTCGATCTCGTAGCCGTCGATCGTCGGCCAAGCCTGCGCCGCGGTCGGCCTTTCCGGAACCGTGAGGAAGTCCTGCACCGAGTCGACCAGTCCCGGAAAGCGCTGCTCGAACTCGGTCGGATCGGGACGTTGACCATACTTGCAACGGATGCGAAACTCCTCCTTGAGAAGTCGGCGACGCTGCCCCGGTTCGGCGAGTTGCGGGAATCTCTCCAGATACGACTCTAGGCGAGGCGGCGCTTCGCTCGGCAGTACGTTCGTCTCGGCGAGGGAACTCGCGGTCTTCCAGCGCATCTCGAGGTCGATCTGCACCAGCTCTTCCAGCGTGGCCAGGAAATAGGGGGAGTCGGCAGCCGGGAGGAAGTCTTCGATGACGGCCGGCAGCTGCTCGCGCCACGCCGACTCGAACTTTCGGCGCGCGGTTTCGTCGATGGAGCGAGAATCGAAGGATGCGGTGGACATGTCCGGATTCTAACCGATCGACGCCGAACTCGTCACGCGCAAATCGTCCGAAATGACTTGCGTCCCGGAGCAAGCTGTGGAACGATAACGGTTGACGCCTTGCACGTCGCGGCGTTCCCACTTCAGCTCGTCGGAGTCGTCATCATGTTTCCCAAAGTCGTCCTCGCCAGTTTTGCGCTCGTCGCGGCCTTCCTTTGCGGCCTCTCGGCCGAAGCGCAGCAAGCGAAGGACAAGAAAGAAAAACGCAAGGGTTCTATTCTCGGCAAGCTCGTCTCCGCCAAGCCAACCCCCAACGGCAAAAACGTCATCGCCGAGGTGCTAGCCCCCGGCGAAGAGAAGCCGCGCAGCTATCGCGTGAACTACGATCCGCTCACCAAGGGCCCGATCGCCAAGGTTCTCGCCGCTGTCAAGACCGCCAAGGAAGGGGACACCGTGCAGTTCGACTGGATCGACACCGGCGAAGGTCTGGCGATGACGACATTCAAGATCGTCAAAAAAGCTCCGGCCGAAGAAAAGAAGAAGGACGAGACAAAGTAGCCCGCGAAAGCCCAGGGATGGCGATCCCTGGGGAAGCGCCCGGAATTATATCCAATACCCGTAACGTTGTTCGTCGGGATTTTCGACGACGTTGCGGACGCTTCCCCAGGGATCGCCATCCCTGGGCTTTCGGCATCACGTGCCTAGCTTCCGTTCGTTTCGTGCCTCACCTCCCAGCGTTTCGCGTCGCACGTCTCGATCCGCACCTCTGGTTCTTGCGCGACGCAATCCCTCCTGAAACGATCAGTTACGACTCAACGCTGAGCTGCGGTCGTGCTTCGGCACGCCAGTTGCTGTACGTCCCTCAACACGTGGGAAACCGCCGACGTCGCAACTCTCCCTGCGAAAATTGGCGGCCCGCACGCCGTTCGTTTTGACACCAGAGAAACTGGAATGAATCTGCTCGGCGAATCTGTCTGCCCCTACTGCGGGGTCGGGTGCCGGTTGCGGTTCGAGGGAGAGAACGGAGTCGTCCAGCGCGTTCGAGGCGTGGAAGACGCACCGGCCAACCTCGGCGGCATCTGCGCCAAAGGGACGCAGCTCGGGCCGACCATTCACACGCCCGATCGGCTGTTGCAACCGCAGTTCCGACTCAGCCGGCACGATGGTTTCGAGCCCACCGACTGGAGCACCGCGCTCCGCTACGTCGGCGAAATCTTCTCGTACATCATCAAAGCCCACGGCCCGCAAGCGATCGGCTTCTACGGCAGCGGGCAGCTCGACACCGAAACGGTTTACCTCATCTCGCGGCTTTTCAAAGGCCATCTCGGCTGCAACAACACCGATTCGAACAGCCGACTCTGTATGGCGGCCGCAGTCGCGGGCTATCGCACCAGCCTCGGCAGCGACGGGCCCCCAACCTGTTACGACGACATCGAATCGGCCGATCTCCTCGTCATCATGGGGAGCAACATGGCCGAGGCCCATCCGGTCACGTTCGACCGCGTGCGGGCCAGCAAGCGCAAGAACCCGCAGCAAAAAGTCGTCGTCATCGACCCGCGCCGCACCGCCACTGCGGCCATCGCCGACCTGCACCTTGCGGTCGCGCCCGGCGGCGACATCGCGCTGCTCAACGTGGTCGGCCGTATGTTGATCGACCGCTACGCCGTCGATAACGACTTCGTGAGCCGACACACCAACGGCTTCAAGGAATACCAGACATTCCTGCTCGAACAGAACGTGCATGAACTGTGCGCAGTCGCGGGACTCTCAGCAGAGAGTTTGTCGAAGTTCGCTGGAATGCTCGCGGAGTCGAAGGGTTTTCTAAGCTTCTACTGCATGGGGCTGAACCAGAGCACGGTCGGCATGTGGAAGAACAACAGTCTGATCAACCTGCACTTGCTGACGGGTCAAATCGGCAAGGTCGGCGCTGGGCCGTTCTCGCTCACGGGCCAGCCGAACGCGATGGGGGGCCGCGAGGCGGGATTGCTGTCGCATCAGTTGCCGGGCTATCGCACGGTGGAGAACGCGGACCATCGCCGGGAACTCGAGGAGTTCTGGGGCCGGGCGCCGGGCTCGATCAACGCCAGGCCGGGGCTGAGCGCGGTGGAGATGTTTCGCGCGATGGAGAAGGGGCAGCTCAAGGCGATCTGGATCGCGGGAACGAACCCAGCCGTCAGCTTGCCCGACTTGCATCACGTGCGTCGGGCCTTGCAGCGCGCGGAACTTGTCGTAGTACAAGATGCGTATCATCCGACGGAGACGACGGAATTCGCGCACGTGGTTTTGCCGGCGGCGCAGTGGGGCGAGAAGGAATGGACGAGCACGAACAGCGAGCGGACGGTGGCGTACAGTCCGAAGTTATGGGACACGCCGGGCGAGGCGCTCTCCGACTGGGAGATCATCAACCGCTTCGCGCAGACGATGGGATTTTCGAGTTTTCGGTACGAGAACGCGGGCCAGGTGTGGGATGAGTTCATTCGCACGACGGCGGGTCGGCCCTGCGACATGGCAGGCGCGACGTCGGCTCGGCTGCATCGGGAGAAGAGTCTGCAGTGGCCCTGCCCGAGCGTGGATCATCCCGGCAGCAAACGGCGCTATCTCGACCGCAAGTTCGCGACGGAGAATGGCCGGGCCAATTTTTTGCCGCGCGATCACCGCGAACCGCGCGAGATCCCCGATCACGAGTTCCCGTTCATCTTGACCACCGGTCGACTCTACGCCCATTGGCACACGCTAACGCGCACGGCGAAGTCCGAAAAGCTGGTGCGGCGCGAACCAGGGCCTTACGTCGAGATGAATCCGCAGGACGCGGCGGATATCGAAATCGCGGAGGGGGACCTGGTGCAGATTTCGAGCCGTCGCGGCACGATTCAATTGCCCGCGAAGCTGCGCGACGGCACGCCGCCGGGGATGGTCTTCCTGCCGTTTCACTGGGGCGATCTGTACGCGAAAGACAACGCGGCCAATTACCTGACGATCAGTGCCATCGGCCGGGTGGCGAAGCAGCCGGAGCTGAAGTTTTGCGCGGTGAGTTTGGAAAAGGTCGCCGCGGTCCAGACGCCGGAGATCGCGTCCTCGCGGCGAATCAGTCTGCCGATGAACGAGGTCGTTGTTTAACCAGGTCGAAACCATGACGGGAACCGAAGACTTTCGCGAAGACCAGAAGCTCTACCTGCAAGGGTTCCTGAGCGGCGCCGAGGTCGCGCGTGTTCGGCTTGGCCTGCCGACGTTCGCCGGCACGCTCGGCATCGCCGCCGATGGCAAGCACGCGGAGGCAGAGCCGACCGGGCCCGACGCGAGTCACCTCATCGCCCAGAACCGCGTCCTTGCGGAAGGCAAAAAACTCACGCCGCAAGAGGACGCGAAACGCAAACGCCATCCGCTCGACATGTGGAACGACGTAGTCCAGCACGCCAGCGACAACCGGTTTCCCAAGGGTCTCGACGTCCTCGCGTTCAAGTACCAGGGTTTGTTCCACGTCGCCCCGGCTCAGGACGCGTACATGTGCCGGCTGCGTATGCCGGGCGGTTTCCTGACCTCGCACCAATTCCGCGGCATCGCGTTGATCGCCGAGGAATGCGGCGGCGGCTACACCGACGTCACGACCCGCGCCAATTTGCAGATCCGCGAGATCCCCGCGGATAAGGGCGTCGACGTC